>PNMH01000035.1 GCA_013823505.1 Polaromonas sp.
CCGGCGCTGGCCGCCGGCTGCCCGGTGATCATCAAACCGGCCGAGCTCACGCCGCTGACCGCGCTGGCCGCGGCCGAGCTGGCCATCCGCGCCGGCATTCCGGCCGGTGTGCTCAACATGCTGTGTGCCGACGCCGACAACAGCATCGCCGTGGGCAAGGTGCTGTGCGAGAGCGACGTGGTGCGCCACATCAGCTTCACCGGCTCCACCGAAGTGGGCCGCATCCTGATGGCGCAGTGCGCGCCCACGGTGAAGAAGATGTCGCTGGAGCTGGGTGGCAACGCGCCCTTCATCGTGTTCGACGACGCCGACGTGGACAGCGCCGTGGAAGGCGCCTTCGCCAGCAAGTACCGCAACGCCGGCCAGACCTGCGTCTGCTCCAACCGCATTTACGTGCAGGCCGGTGTGTACGACCGCTTCGTGGAGAAGTTCGCCGCCAAGGTGAAGACCACCAAGGTCGGTAACGGCTTTGAGGACGGCGTGAGCCAGGGCCCGCTGATCGAAGAAGCCGCGCTGGTGAAGGTGCAGCGCCATGTGGACGACGCGGTGGCCAAGGGCGCACGTGTGATGACCGGCGGCAAGCGCCTCACCCACATCGGCAGCGGCCAGTTCTTCGAGCCCACCGTGGTGGCCGACGCGACCGCCGACATGCTCTGCGCCAAAGAAGAAACCTTCGGCCCGTTCGCGCCGGTGTTCAAGTTCCAGACCGAACAGGAAGCGATCGACGCGGCCAACAACACCGAGTTTGGCCTGGCCAGCTACTTCTACAGCCGCGACGTGGGCCGCATCTTCCGCGTGAGCGAGGCGCTCGAATACGGCATGGTCGGCATCAACGTCGGCATCCTCGCCACCGAACACGTGCCGTTTGGCGGCGTGAAGCAGTCCGGCCTGGGGCGCGAAGGTTCACACCACGGCATGGACGACTACGTGGAGATCAAGTACCTCTGCGTGGGTGACATCCTCAAGTAAACTCGCCCGCACTGCGGGTGTAGTTCAATGGCAGAACGGCAGCTTCCCAAGCTTCATACGAGGGTTCGATTCCCTTCACCCGCTCCACGTCTCTTCATGCGCTTGATCCTGCAAAGAGAAAGCGCCTGAATCCCTACGCCACAGAAGGCTCCGGCGAACAGGCGCTTTGCTGTGGCACCCGCCTCACGCATTGACCGACGTCCGTCAGGCATCCACGCGATTCGTCTGGTTGTTCCTGACCGTTTGCCCCGCCTGGTCGGCAAGCAAGAAGTACATGTTTCGACAGGTTCGAGGGCAATACCGTGGGCCAGGACAGGCCAGGGCGGGCGGCATCGATTCGCCGTCCGAGCTTGACCGCTTTCCAACGGTTCAACCTGGTTTTTGAATCTTCGGTCGCCCGTCGATCATCCGAAAAAGCCAGCCACTCATGGGGCGCTCCACCCACTGGTGGATGGCCCATGACACGCACAGCATCAGCAGCAAGAGGCCGGCAATGAAGGCGGGCGCTGTCCAAGCATTGAGCCAGCCGGTCACCATCGCGAGATTGAACAGTGCATAACCCACGTTCTGGTGAATGAGGTACAGCGGGTACGTCAAACGCCCTGCGAGGTCGCTCCCGGCTGTGGGTGCGAGGCCTTCCGGGCGGCGTATCAGCCAAAGGAAAACCGCAAAGAAAGCCACGATGAACGCGAGCACGATCAGGTGGTTGAGTCCTTGATCGACTGCCATCAAGTCACTCCATTGTTCCAGGGGCCCCGCTCCCCTCCAGGCGTACACGCACGAAAGAATCAACGACAACACAACGGTGAGGCATCGGCGTGGTGTCCAGCCGCTCTGTCGCACGAGAAAGAACATGGCGCCCCCGATGAACAGCGAGGCCCACTGTGCGGCCAGATACAACTGCAGTGGATACATCGGTCTCACAGCATTCGCAAGGGAAATGGCCAACCAGAGCCCCATGAATGTCTCGATCCGGTGCATCTGTTTGCCCATGACCAACAAGCCCACCCATCCGTAGAACGTCAATTCCACAGCAAGTGACCAATAGGATCCGTCGATCGCGGATTGGCCGAACGCCTGGGGAAGCAGAGTCAGGTTTGCCAAAATCTGGCCCCAACCCTCGGGGCGAAAAGGTGACTGAGGCACGAGCCATTCAATGCTGGCTGTCAACAGCACGCAGACCCACATGGCCGGTACCAGTCGTGCCACACGGGCGGCAAGAAACCGCCGCACATCGGTGTTCTGCGCGGTCATCAAGATCACGTAGCCGCTGATCATGAAAAACAGGTGAACCCCCAGGTACCCATACTGCGCAATGTCCGCCACGACGGGAATGCGGGGTGAGTGCATCCACCCCTGCGAGGGGCCTTTGTAAAGGTAGTGAAACGCGACCACAGCCAATGCTGCCCCACCACGGATCCAGTCAAGCTCCGTCAGGCGGGCACGTGCCACATCACTGCGGCTCATCGGGCAAGCCCCGCGATGGCTTCGTTGATTTTCTCCACCAGCAACCGTTGGCCGCTGTGATTCAGGTGAACACCATCGGGCAACAGATCGGCCCCGGACCAGACGCCTTCCCGCTTGGGCTGCACCGCAACAAAGGGATGTCCGCGGGACCTGCACAGAGCATCAGCACCGAGGTTGACCTCGGCAACCGCCAGCGCCCGCGGTCCAAGGCTCGAAGGCTCGGGGATGCCCACGCAAATCACTCGGGTCGAGGCCGGTATCGCGTCGAGACTGCGCGTCCAGGCGGCCAGCACATCCACCACCCCATGCCCTTCCAGCAAATCGTTGGTTCCTCCTCCCAGCACCACCACGGCAGCCTCCTGCACGGACCGGAATGCAGGCAATCGCGCCGACAGTCTCGCGGCGGATTCGCCACCCACAGCAAAATTGTGTCCAAGGGCAAAGGCCGACGGAGGCAGGGCCTGGAGGTGGCTGTCGCCGAACAACAAGGTCGCGCCGGTGGGCACGAGACGGTCTTGCACCAGATGTTGCGACAAGGCCTCCCGCTCGACCATGCGCTGTCTCAACCGTGGCATGGGCTCCAGTTGCTCAAAACGCCAGACCAGGCCGTCGATCCACTGGGGGCGCTGTGCCAGCAGCCACACCAAACCGCCAGAAAGCAGCATGAACGTCGTCAAGCTCCCCAGCAGCAGAAGCAACATGGGTGAAGGAGAAGCTGATTGTTTCGTAGGAGAGGAAGTCATGCTTGCCTGCCGTTGAACACAAAATCATCGGGGGCTTGGTCCGGACCGCCTACCCACCCATGGATCCCGCGCCCGACAATACCAGCACACCGAGCACTGCAAAAAGCAACGCGGCCAACGAGTGAACCAGCTTGATGGGCACGCGCCGCGTCAGTGCGTCACCAAAGAACACCACCGGCGCGTTGGCCAGCATCATGCCCAGCGTGGTTCCCATCACCACGGCGTAGAGGGGTTCGTACTGGGCACCCAACGCCACGGTGGCGATCTGGGTCTTGTCGCCCATCTCGGCCAGAAAGAAAGCCCAGGTGGTGATGAAGAACACGCCCAGGCGGCGCTGCGGCACGGCGTTGTCGTCGTCGAGCTTGTCCGGGATCAGCATCCACAGCGCCATCGCGATAAAAGAAGCGCCGAGCACCCAGCGCATCACGTCGGGCCCCACGGCGGCCATGATCCAGGCGCCCGCCAGGCCCGCCAGTGCATGGTTGAGCAAGGTGGCAGCGAGGATGCCCCAGACGATGGGCCAAGGTCGTTTGAAACGCGCGGCGAGCACGAGGGCCAGCAATTGCGTCTTGTCGCCCATTTCGGCGAGGGCGACGATGCCGGTGGATATGAGGAAAGCTTCCAAGACAGTGCTCCGAGGGCCGGCAGAAACCAAAAGACCACGCGGCGTCCCCGGCCCATCCGGAGGCAGTGTGGTCAAAGGTCTTGCCAGGCTGAAGGCTGTCGGCGCCATGGCCTTGAGGGCCAAGTGTGTTGACGCAGACCTCTGCAAGGTGCAGAGCGGCTACTCCCCAATGACGGGTGCACTAGGGAGTATAGCCCTCAGATCAGGGTGGGCCCGGTCTTGGACTGAATGAACTCGCGCGTGACACCGGGGGCCAGCTCCACCAGCTTCAGGCCTTGAGGCGTCACGTCCATCACGCCGAGGTCGGTGATGATGCGGTTGACCACGCCCACACCGGTGAGTGGCAAGGTGCATTGCTCGAGGATCTTCAGGTCTTCGGTGCCGTCTTTCTTTTTGGCCACGTGCTCCATGAGGATGATCACGCGCTTGACGCCCGCCACCAGGTCCATGGCGCCGCCCATCCCCTTGACCATCTTGCCCGGGATCATCCAGTTGGCCAGATCACCTTTGGCGCTGACCTGCATGGCGCCCAGGATGCTCAGGTTGATCTTGCCGCCACGGATCATGGCAAAGCTGTCGTGGCTGCCGAAGATGCTGGAGCCGGGGATGGTGGTCACGGTCTGCTTGCCGGCGTTGATGAGGTCAGCGTCCACCTCGTCTTCAGTGGGAAACGGGCCAATGCCGAGCATGCCGTTCTCGCTCTGCAGCCAGACCTCTTTGTCGGCGGGCACGAAGTTGGCCACCAGCGTGGGGATGCCGATCCCCAGGTTCACGTAAAAACCGTCTTCGAGTTCGTGGGCCGCGCGCGCAGCCATCTGGTCTTGGTTCCATGGCATATCAGACTCTCCTGGTCAGTTGGGGACAGAGCTGAAGATCTGTCCCGCAAAGTTACTTGGACGGGGTGATCGTGCGCTTCTCGATGCGCTTCTCGGGTGTGGCGTTGAGCACCAGGCGATGCACGTAAATGCCGGGCAGGTGAACCTGATCCGGGGCAATGGCGCCCTTCTCCACGATCTCCTCCACCTCCACCACGCAGATCTTGCCGGCCATGGCCACGGCGGGGTTGAAGTTGCGCGCGGTGAAGCGGAACTGCAGGTTGCCCGAGGTGTCGGCGCGCCAGGCTTTCACCAGCGAGATGTCGGGCACGAGTGCCCGCTCCATCACGTAGGTCTCGCCGTCGAATTCACGCAGTTCCTTGCCCTCGGCCACCATGGTGCCCACGCCGGTCTTGGTGAAAAAGGCCGGGATGCCGGCGCCGCCGGCGCGCAGCTTCTCGGCCAGCGTGCCCTGCGGCGTGAATTCGAGTTGCAGTTCACCGGCCAGGTACTGGCGCTCAAACTCCTTGTTCTCGCCGACGTAGCTCGAAATCATCTTGGTGATCTGGCGCGTCTCCAACAGCTTGCCCAGGCCGAAACCGTCCACACCGGCGTTGTTCGAAATCACGGTGAGGTTCTTCTTGCCGCTGTCGCGCAGCGCGTCGATCAGCGCCTCGGGAATGCCGCAGAGGCCGAAGCCGCCCACGGCGAACAACTGGCCGTCGGCCACGATGTCTTTGAGCGCGTCGGCCGCGCTCGGGTGGATCTTGTTCACGTTGCTGTCTCCTGGGTTGAAGCAAGGGTGCCGGTACGATACTACGTAACGGCATACGTAGTAACTCGTAAAGCAAAACCCTCACCCGCATGGACATCGACTACCGCCTGGCCTTCGACCTGGCCCCTGTGGGCCTGGCGCTGTCGCGCCAGCGCACCATGGTCGATTGCAACCAGGTCCTGTGCGACATGTTCGGCGCCACCCGCGAGCAGCTCGTGGGCCAGAGCTTCCAGATCCTCTACCCCAGCGCGGACGAGTACGAGCGCCTGGGCGCACGCATGGCGCCGCTGCTGGGCAAGGGCGGCACCTACGCGGACGACCGCATCATGAAGCGTGTGGGTGGGCGCCTCAAGGACGAAACTTTCTGGTGCCATGTGACCGGTCGCGCATTGAGTCGGGAAACGCCGCACGCCGCCGGGATCTGGAGCTTTGAAGATCTGAGCTCACGGCGCACCGTGAAGGCCGACCTCACGCCCCGCGAGCGCGAGGTGGCGGCTCACCTCATGAGCGGCCTGACCAGCAAGGAAATCGGCAAGGCCCTGGACATCAGCCACCGCACGGTGGAGATCTACCGGGCGAGGCTGATGCGCAAGTACGGCGCACACAGCACACCGGATCTGGTGCACAGGCTTCTCGCCGGGTAAGTGTCATTGAGGGACAAAGCCGCTGTCCTGAATGATCTTGGCCCACACCTTGCCGTAAGCCTGCTCGCGCGCGCCCAGCTGTTCGCCAGTCATGAAGCCCACGCTCAGGCCCATGGCGGTGAGCTTGTCGCGAACATCAGGCTGGGCAATGGCTTTCTGCACCGCCTGCGCCATGCGGTCCAGTGTGGCCTTGGGCGTGCCGGCCGGTGCGAACAAACCGTAGTACGGCACATCTTCAAAGCCCTTGAGGCCGAGCTCGGCAAACGTCGGCACCTCGGGCATGGCGGCCTGGCGCTGCGTACCCATGACGGCCACCACGCGCAGCTTGCCCGCCTTGTGGTTTTCGATGAAGTCGGGAATGGAGGCCACGCCCGCCGGGATCTGGTTGCCCAGCATGTCGGCCATCATGGGTGCGCTGCCACGGTAGGGCGCGGCCACCAGGTCCAGTCCGTTCTGCTTGGCAATCACCTGCACCAGAAACTGAGGCACCGAGGCTGGCGCCGGAATGCCCACCGTGCCCTTGCCGCCAGCGGCCTTCACACCATCCACATAAGCCTTGAAACTGGTGGCCGGTGTGCCGCTGCTCACAGCGAACGCATTGACGAAGGTGGCAAAGCCGGCCACCGGCACGAAGTCTTTGGCGGGCTCGTAGCCCGGCGCCTTCATCACCATGGGCAGGATGGTGATGCTGTGGTCGTGGCTCAGAAACAGCGTGTTGCCGTCGGCAGCCGAAGCCTTGAGCGCCTGCGCTGCGATCTGTCCGCCCGCTCCGGGCTTGTTGTCCACGATGACCGCGTGGCCCAGTTCTTCCTTCAGCCGTTCGCCCAGGATGCGGGCGATCGCGTCGGTGCCACCACCGGGCGGGAAGCCCACGAGGATGCGGGTCGTGGACTGCGCCTGGGCCAGGCCCAGCGTGCACACAAGACCCGCAGCGAGCAAGGCGCGACGAACCGGGGATGGGCGTGAATGTGTCATGGCGAAGCTCCGAGAAGGATGAAGAAAACCCGATCGTAGCGGCAGGCTTCAGGACGGGTCGCCATCGACCACGCTGGCCGCCGTGCGGAAGGCTTCCACTGCCGTGGGCACGCCGCAGTACACGGCCACCTGCAGCAACACCTCTTGCAACTCGGCCGGCGTTGCGCCGTTGTTGAGCGCGCCACGCACATGGCCCTTGAGCTCGTGCTGCTTGCCCAGCGCAGCCAGCATGGTCACGGTGATGAGGCTGCGCGTTTTCAGGTCCAGCGTGCCGCGTTGCCACACGTCGCCCCAGGCTTTGCGCGTGATGTGCTGCTGCATCGGCTCGGTGAAGGGCGTCATGTTGTTGAAGGCGTTGGCCACAAAGGCCTCGCCCATCACCTGCTTGCGCATGGCCAGGCCGCGTTCGAATTCGGGGTCGTTGCTGTCTTGCATGGGTTGATCCGGAGGGTTGAACAATCAAGTCGCGTCAACGATACCGCAGGCGCTTGGTGGCCAGTACGATGGCCAACACGTTCGAACCATCACAACCGGAGACTTCCATGAGCCGCTATCCCGCCCCCGACATCAACGACCTGCCCGAAGACATCAAAGCCAAGGTGCTCGAAGTTCAAGCCAAGGCCGGCTTTGTGCCCAACGTGTTCCTGGCCCTCGCCCGCCGCCCGGCCGAGTGGCGCGCCTTCTTCGCGTACCACGACGCGCTCATGCTGAAAGAAGAAGGTTCGCTGACTAAAGGCGACCGCGAAATGATCGTGACCACCACCAGCGCGGCCAACCACTGCCTCTACTGCGTGGTGGCGCACGGCGCCATCCTGCGCATTTACGAGAAGAAGCCCTTGGTGGCCGACCAGGTGGCGGTGAACCACCACAAGGCCGACATCAAGCCGCGCCAGAAGGCCATGCTCGATTTCGCAATGAAGGTGTGCCTGGCCTCGCACGAAGTCAACGACGACGACTTTGCCCCGTTGCACGCCCATGGTTTTTCCGACGAAGACATCTGGGACATTGCCGCCATCACCGCGTTCTTCGGCCTGTCCAACCGCATGGCCAGCTTCAGCAACATGCAGCCGAACCCGGAGTTTTATGTGATGGGGCGGGTGCCGAAGGCCAAGCCCGCCTGAAGTCAGTCCTGCAGGTGCACCAGCAACTTGTCGGGAATGGGCGCCGATTTCTGCTTCGGAAAATCCACCCACACCGTGGTGGCGCCACCCGACGCGTAAACCGTGTCGGGGTCGTCGCTGCGGGTGAGCGTGCACCAGGTCTCGAAGCTGCTGCGGCCGACGTCGCTGGCGAACATGGTGGCGATCACGTCGCCAGGAAACTCCAGCTGCTTGTGAAGGGTGCAAAAGGCGTTGACGATCACCGGGCCTTCGCCCTGCGGGTCGGGTTGGCAGCCGATGCTGCGCATCCACTCAATGCGGATCGTCTCGAGGTACCTGAAATAGGTGGTGTTGTTCACATGCCCCATCGCATCCATGTCGCCCCAACGAATCGGGATGGTCATGCGAAACACTTCTGTCTTCTGCGCGGGCAGTTCAAATTTCATCGGTGGGCCTTGATGGACGCGAGGATGCCCAGGACGAACAGCACACACGCGGTCCACTGCAAAGCGGCCGGCCAGGCGCCGTCCCAGGCGAAGCTGTAGACGAGCCCGAAGACGGTCTCGCTCACGATGAGTTGCCCGGCCAGGCTGGCGCTGAGCCGGCGACTGGCCATGTTCCAGAGCACCGAGGCCACCCAGGCCGCACCGATGCCGGTGACGGCACACACCAGCACAAAGGTGCCGAAACCCGGGCGTGCGATCAGCGTGTTCAGGTCGGTACCCGCCACCGCCCAGATGACGAGCGCGCCGGCCCCTGCGGCCACGCCCAGCCAGTTGGCCCACAGGGTGGAGTTCACTTCCGGGTGCCTGGCGAGCCAGCGTGCGTTGAGCAAGCCGAAGGCGGTCCAGGACAGCATGGCCAGCACCGCATAGACAATGCCCAGCCACAGGTCCGTGGCCACGCCGTCGTCCTGCCCGTGCGACGTGGCCTGCATCATCAGCGCCATGCCCACCACCGTGAGCAGCAAGCCCGGCGCCAGCGAGCGCCAGCGCAGTCCCACGGGCTTGCCCAGCAACATGATCCACAGCGGGATGGTGCCGATGATCAACACCGGCAGCGCTGCGCCCGCCGCCTGGATGGCCAGCACCAGCAGCAGGTAGTAACCGGTGTAGCCCAGCAGGCTGAGCCAGAGCGCTGCGCCCGCCTGGGCCAGCGTGGGGCGTTGTGTGTCACCCCGCAGGGCGGCCCACAGCAACAGCACCACCGACAGCAATCCACACGCGAGGTAGCGCCCCACGGTGAGGTCGATCGAGCTGAAACCCGGCGCGATCAAGGGTGCGATGAAGGTCGTGCCCCAGAACGCGCCCGCACCCACACCCGCCAGGATGCCGGTGACCATGCCCGGCGGCCAGCCCGAAGGCCGGCCCAACACAGCTGCGTTCATTCAGGCCCCGAAACCGTCGTCGGCGGCAATGACGGCGCCATTGATGAAATGGCTCTCGTTGGAGCACAGCATCACCAGCAAGGCGTCCAGATCGGTCGGCACGCCCACGCGTTTGCGCGGCAGCATGCCGATGAGTTTCTGGCCCTGTTCGGTCTGCCAGTGGTGGTGGTTGATCTCGGTGTCGATATAGCCCGGGCAGATGGCGTTCACGTTGATGCCGAACTTGCCCCATTCCACCGCCATGGCCTTGGTCATCTGTACCACCGCCGCCTTGCTCATGCAATACACGCCGATCTGCGGCAACACCTTCAGCCCCGCCATGGACGCGATGTTCACGATGCGCCCGCCCACATAGGTGCCCGGTGCGGCGCCCTTGGCGCGCGCCAGCATGCGCTTGCCCACTTCCTGGGCCACGAAAAAAGCACCCTTGGTGTTGGTGTTGAAGATGAAGTCATAGTCTTCCTCGCTCACGTCCTGCAGGCGCTGCGTGGTGCTCACGCCCGAGTTGTTCACCAGGATGTCGATCGCGCCCACCTCGGTCTCGGCGTGCGCCACCCCGGCCTTGATGGACGCCTGGTCGGTCACGTCCATGGCCACCACGTGGGCGTCGCCACCTTCGGCTTCGATGTGCGCACGCAGGGCCATGAGGCGGTCGGTGCGGCGGCTGGCCAGCACCACGGCGGCGCCGGCCTTGGCCAGGGTTTTGGCAAACTGCTCGCCCAGGCCGCCCGAGGCACCGGTGATCAGGGCCACGCGGCCCGACAAGTCCATGCTGTATGCCACGATGCAAGCTCCCAGTAGAAATTAGTACGACCGTTCGATTTTTTGCGGCTGCCGCATAAAATGCTGTCTGTCGAGTGACACGCAAGGCACACTCTGCGCCTTCTCAAAATCATTATCTGCGAGACCCCCCGATGACCCACGATGAATTGCTGGCCCAGTTCGGCCCCCGCGAAGCCATGGAATACGACGTGGTCGTGGTCGGCGGCGGACCTGCAGGCCTGGCCACCGCCATCCGCCTGAAACAGCTGGCCACCGAGAAGGGAAGCGAGATCAACGTGTGCGTGCTGGAGAAGGGGTCAGAGCCCGGCGCACACATCCTCAGCGGCGCGGTGATGGACCCGATCGCCATCACCGAACTCTTCCCCGACTGGAAGGAACGCGGCGCACCGCTGCACCAGCCCGTGACCGGCGATGACTTGCTGGTGCTCACCGAGACCGGCTCCACCCGCACGCCCGACTGGCTGATGCCGCGCAACTTCCACAACGACGGTTGCTATGTGATCAGCCTGGGCGCGGTCACCAAGTGGCTGGGCGAGCAGGCCGAAGCCCTGGGCGTGGAAATCTTCCCCGGCTTCACGGCCGCCGAGGTGCTCTACAACGATGACGGTTCGGTCAAGGGCGTGGCCACTGGCCACCTGGGCCTGGGCAAGGACGGTGAGCCCACCGGCCACTTCCAGCTCGGCATGGAACTGCACGCCAAGTACACCGTGTTCGCCGAAGGCGCGCGCGGCCACCTGGGCAAGCAGCTCATCGCCAAATACAAGCTCACCGAAGGCAAGGACGCGCAGACGTTTGCCATCGGCATCAAGGAACTGTGGGAAATCCCGGCCGAGAAGGCCAAGCCCGGCCTGGTGGTGCACACCGCCGGCTGGCCCATGGATGCCGACACCTTCGGCGGCGGCTTTCTCTACCACCTTGAAGGCAACAAGGTCACGCTGGGCCTGGTGGTTGGCCTGGACTACCAGAACCCCTGGATGTCGCCGTTTGAAGAAATGCAGCGCTGGAAAACGCACCCCAGCATCCAGGCCCACATTGCCGGCGGCAAGCGCCTGGGTTACGGCGCCCGTGCGCTCAACAACGGCACGCCACAGGCCCTGCCCAAGCTGGTGTTCCCCGGGGGCGCCATGGTGGGTTGCAACGCTGGTTTCCTGAACGCCGCACGCATCAAGGGCAGCCACGCCGCCATCAAGAGCGGCATGCTCTGCGCCGAAGCCGCGTTTGAAGCGGTGGCAGCCGGCCGCCAGAGCGACGAACTCGCCGGCTTCACCGAGCGCTTCGAGACGAGCTGGCTGCATGAAGAGCTCTGGACCTACCGCAACTTCAAGAACTGGTTCAAGAAGAGCCCGCTGCTGGGCAAGCTCATGACCGGTGTGGAGCACTGGTTCCTGCCCAAGGTGGGTGTGAAAACACCGCCCTGGACACTGCACAACACCACACCAGACCACCTGAAGCTGCGCCCGGCGGCCGAGATGCCGAAGATCTCCTACCCCAAGCCCGACGGCAAGATCACCTTCGACAAACTCTCCAGCGTGTTCGTCTCCAACACCAACCACGAAGAGAACCAGCCGGCCCACCTCACGCTCAAGAACAACAGCGTGCCGGTGCAGATCAACTTGGCCAAGTACGCCGGCCCCGAGAGCCGCTACTGCCCGGCCGGCGTGTACGAGTACGTGAAGAACGACGACAACACCGACCGCCTGCAGATCAACGCGCAGAACTGCGTGCACTGCAAGACCTGCGACATCAAGGACCCGACGCAGAACATCGTGTGGGTCACGCCCGAAGGTGGCGGTGGTCCCAACTACGCGGGCATGTGAGCGAAATCACGGCCTTCAAACATTCGCGCTGAAAGCCGCCTCCGGGCGGCTTTTTCACGCCTGCGTTTCACCGCTTCGTCACACGGCGTGGCCACAGTGCGGGCTTGTGCCTTCACCCCCGCCACACCATGCTCAACAAGACCGACAAGGGCCGGGCCGAACTGCAACCCGGCCAACGCACCCTGGGCCAGCGCGAACGCGCCGTGCTGCTGGTGGCCGACGGCCGCAAGGCCACGGCCTCGCTGCAAGCACTCTTTGGCGGCCTCGGCGCCGACATCGTGCGCGATCTGCTGGCCCAGGGCTACATCGTTGACGAATCCCCTCCCGCGCCGGCAGCGCCACCACCCACGGATCCGGCTGTCGCCAAAGGCTCGGTCGATGCTTTCTCGGGCCCTCGTTCGCTCGCCAGCGCCCGCATGTTCCTGTTCGATCTGAGCGAGCGCATGTTTGCACCGCGCGACAAGGCCTTGGCGCTGCACTTCCGCGACGCCCTGCGCGAGGCACGCGACGCGGGCACCATGCTGGCGGTGAGTCGCGAGATGCTGGTGGCCATCGAGCGCATGGCGGGCGCCGACCGGGCCGACGCCATCAGCGAGCGGCTGGCCAAGCTGCTGCCGGAATCCTCCCTGCAAGACGCCTGAGGCACCTTTGGCGGACGCTCTCGGCTACACTCGGGCGGGTCAGGAGAGCGCCACCCCCGAGGTGGCCGCCGAAGGCGCAGGAGGTCACCCACGTGGCCCTGAACGCTCAGGCAAAAGGACTGACAAACACGGGCCGCAAGGCCGGTGTACCCCCCTGGAGAGAGGTCGTCCCTGGAGGCGATCCACCGAAGGAGCAAACGCGGCATCGCCCGCGTGAATCTCTCAGGTAAAGCGGACAGTGGGGCAGCACACGGATGAACCGTGTTTCGCCCCCTTGGGGCCTGCCCCTTTTGCCTGCGAGCCTGCCGTGTCCGACACCGATCTCCTCAAGACCCCGCTGCACGCCCTGCACACCGAGCTCGGCGCCCGCATGGTGCCCTTTGCCGGCTACAGCATGCCGGTGCAGTACCCCGCCGGCCTGATGGCCGAGCACCACCACACCCGCGCGGCGGCTGGCCTGTTCGACGTGTCGCACATGGGCCAGCTGCGCCTGTTCGGCGCCGATGCCGCAGCCGCCTTTGAATCACTGATGCCGGTGGACGTGATCGATCTGGCCGTGGGCAAACAGCGCTACGGCCTGCTGCTCAACGACGCAGGCGGCATCATCGACGACCTGATGTTCGTCAACCGTGGCGCGGACATCTTTGTGATCGTCAATGGCGCGTGCAAACACGGTGACCTGGCCCACATCGTCGAGCGCATAGGCAGTCGCTGCAGCGTGGAGCCGCAGTTCGATCGCGGCCTGCTCGCACTCCAGGGCCCGCAGGCCGTGACCGCCCTGCAGCGGCTGGTGCCCGGCGTCAACAAGCTGGTCTTCATGACCGGCGGCGCCTTCAACTGGCTAGGCGCCGACCTCTTCATCACGCGCAGCGGCTACACCGGCGAAGACGGTTTCGAGATCTCGGTGCCGGCCACCAGCGCCGAGGCCTTCGCCCGCGCCCTCCTGATGGAGCCCGAGGTGAAACCGGTGGGCCTGGGCGCGCGCAACTCGCTGCGCCTGGAAGCCGGCCTGTGCCTCTACGGGAACGACATCGACACCTCCACCACGCCGGTGGAGGCCGCGCTCAACTGGGCGATGCAGAAGGTGCGCCGCACCGGTGGTGCACGCGCCGGTGGTTTCCCGGGCGCGGCCCGCGTGCTGGCACAGCTCGACGGCACCGAACCGCTGACGCGCAAGCGCGTGGGCCTGGTTGCTCTCGAACGCGTTCCCGTGCGCGACCACACCGAACTGCAGACCCCTGGCGGCGAGACCATCGGCGAAGTCACCAGCGGACTGCTCGGCCCCAGCGCCGACAAGCCTGTGGCCATGGGCTATGTGAGCCCTGCGCACGCGGCCTTGGGCACGCGCCTGCACGCCATGGTGCGTGGCAAGCCGGTGCCCATGGAAGTGAGCGCGATGCCTTTTGTGCCCAACCGCTACTTCCGCGGTTGAACCCCTTTTTCTTTCCTCTTTTTTCAGGAGCTTTCACATGACCACCAAGTACACCGAAGACCACGAATGGATCAGCGTTGACGGCGGCATCGCCACCGTCGGCATCACCGTGCACGCGCAGGACGCGCTGGGCGACGTGGTGTTCGTCGACCTGCCCGAAGTGGGTAAGAATTTCGCGCAGAAAGAAGTGGCCGGCGTGGTCGAGTCCGTCAAGGCCGCGGCCGACGTGTACATGCCCGTGAGCGGTGAAGTGACCGAGGTCAACGAAGCCCTGCGCGCCGACCCCTCGCTGGCCAACAGCGACCCGCTCAAGAGCGGCTGGTTCTTCAAGGTCAAGCTGTCCGACCCTGCACAGTTCGACGCCTTGCTCGACGAGACCGCCTACAACGCCTTCTCAGCCAACGCCTGATCCCTTCCGCCGGAGCCCTTCCATGCTGATGCCGTCTGTCAAACCCCTGGATGAACTCGAGAACCCGTCCGAGTTCGTGGCCCGCCACATCGGCATCGGCGAAGCCGACGAAGCGCTGATGCTCTCCGTGATCGGCGAGGCCTCGCGCCGTGCGCTGATCGACGGCATCGTGCCGCGCAGCATCGCGCGCAGCCAGGGCATGCAGTTGCCGCCCGCCATCACCGAAGCCGCTGCGCTGGCCGAGCTCAAGGCGATTGCCGAGCAGAACCAGTTGCTCAAGAGCTTCATCGGGCAGGGCTACCACGGCACCCACACGCCGGGCGTGATCCTGCGCAACGTGCTGGAAAACCCGGCCTGGTACACGGCCTACACGCCCTACCAGGCCGAGATCTCGCAAGGCCGCATGGAAGCGCTGATCAACTTCCAGACCATGGTGTGCGACCTCACCGGCATGGCCATTGCCAACGCCTCTATGCTGGACGAGGCCACCGCCGCCGCCGAGGCCATGACGCTGGCCAAGCGCTCGGTGAAAAGCAAGGGCCACACCTTCGTGGTGGCCGGCGATTGCCACCCACAGACCATCGAGGTGGTGCAGACGCGCGCCGCGCCGCTGGGCATCACCGTGCTGGTGGCGAACTCCGCCGCCGAGTGGGACGCCGCACTAGCGGGCGACCAGTACTTCGCCGTGCTCGCGCAATACCCCAGCACGAGCGGTCGCATCGAAGACCTGGCCGCCGACGTGAAGACCGTGCAGTCCAAAGGCGCGGCCTTCATCGCCGCCGCGGATTTGCTCGCTCTCACCCTCATCACGCCGCCCGGCGAGTGGGGCGCCGACATCGTGGTCGGCACCACGCAACGCTTCGGCATGCCCATGGGCGCGGGTGGCCCGCACGCCGCCTTCATGGCCTGTCGCGACGAATTCAAACGCTCGTTGCCCGGCCGCCTGGTCGGTGTGAGCGTGGACGCCCACGGCAACCCCACCTACCGCCTCGCGCTGCAAACGCGCGAGCAGCACATCCGCCGCGAAAAGGCCACGTCCAACATCTGCACGGCGCAGGTGCTGCCGGCGGTGGTGGCCAGCATGTACGCCGTGTACCACGGCCCGGCGGGCTTGAAGCGCATCGCGCAGCGCGTGGCGGCCTTCACCGCCGTGCTTGCGCAGGGCCTGGAGCAACTGGGCTGGACGCCCACCAGCGAAACCGCCTTCGACACGCTCACGTTCAAGGCCGGTGACCGCGCCGCCACGCTGCTCAAGCGCGCGGTGGACGCCGGCATGAACCTGCGCCTGAGTTGGGGCGAGTACGTGGGCATCACGCTCGACGAGACCACCACGCGTGAGGACATCGAAAAACTGTGGGGCGTGTTCGCGCTGCAAGGCCAGAGCCTGCCGGGCTTTGCCGAATTCGAAAAAGGCATCGAGCCGCGCATCCCCACCGAGCTGCGCCGCACCAGCACCTACCTCACGCACCCGGTGTTCCACAGCCACCACAGCGAGACCGGCATGCTGCGCTACATCCGCGCGCTCTCCGACAAGGACCTCGCGCTGGACCGCAGCATGATCCCGCTGGGCTCGTGCACCATGAAGCTCAACGCCACCAGCGAGATGATCCCCATCACCTGGCCGGGCTTTGCCAACGTTCACCCGTTCGCACCCGCAGGCCAGTTGCTCGGCTACAAAAAGCTCGACGAACAGCTGCGCGCGTGGCTCTGCCAGGCCACGGGCTACGCCGGTATCAGCCTGCAGCCCAACGCCGGCTCGCAGGGCGAATACGCCGGCCTGCTGGTGATCCAGGCGTACCACGCCTCGCGTGGCGAGAGCCACCGCAACATCTGCCTGATCCCCAGCAGCGCGCACGGCACCAACCCGGCCAGCGCGCAGATGGTGGGCATGACGGTGGTGGTGACCAAGTGCGACGAGAACGGCAACGTGGACATGGCCGACCTGCAGGCCAAATGCGAGCAGCACAGCGCCAACCTGGCCGCGGTGATGATCACCTACCCCAGCACCCACGGCGTGTTCGAGACCACGGTCAAGGAACTCTGCGCACTGGTGCACCGGCACGGCGGGCGTGTGTATGTGGACGGCGCCAACATGAACGCGCTGGTGGGCGTGGCCGCACCCGGTGAGTTCGGCGGCGACGTGAGCCACCTCAATTTGCACAAGACCTTCTGCATCCCGCACGGCGGTGGCGGCCCGGGCGTGGGCCCGGTGTGCGTGGTCGAAGACCTGGTGCCGTTCCTGCCCGGTCACGCCACGGGCGGCCTGCCGGTGAACGGCGTGGGCGCCATCTCGGCGGCACCGCTGGGCAATGCGGCGGTGCTGCCGATCAGCTGGATGTACATCCGCATGATGGGCGCCGACGGCTTGAAGCACGCGACCGAGGCCGCCATCCTCGCGGCCAACTACATCAGCAAGCGCCTCGCGCCCCACTACCCCACGCTGTACGCGAGCGCGAACGGGCATGTGGCTCACGAGTGCATCCTGGACCTTCGCCACTTCAAGGACACCAGCGGCGTGATGGCCGAGGACGTGGCCAAGCGCCTGATGGACTACGGTTTCCATGCGCCCACGCTGTCGTTCCCGGTCGCCAACACGCTGATGGTGGAGCCCACCGAGAGCGAGACGCTGCAGGAGCTGGACCGCTTCATTGACGCGATGATCGCGATCCGCGAAGAGATCCGCCTGGTGGAAGCCGGCACCTGGCCGCAGGACGACAACCCGCTGAAGAACGCACCGCACACGGCCGCGAGCCTCATGACGGCCGACTGGTCACACCCCTACGCGCGCGACGTGGGTGCGGCGAGCACCTCAACCCGGGCGCATGCCAAGTACTGGCCGCCAGTTGGGCGGGTGGACAACGTGTATGGGGATCGGAACCTGTTCTGCAGCTGCGTGCCCTTGTCTGAATATCCGGCCTGATTTCCGGGTCCTCGCCCACCCATCTGGTGGGTGAGGTCGGCTGGAGCGGTCCCAAGCCTCACAATCGGGAACCCCCCGAAGCGACACCATGACCACCCCAGCCCTGCGCGTGCTGAGCCTCATTCCCCCGATGACGCAGCTCAACACGCCCTACCCCTCCACCGCCTACATCACCGGCTTCCTGCGTTCGCGCGGAGTCGATGCGGTGCAGGCCGACCTGGCGCTGGCGCTGGTGCTCAAGCTGTTTTCGCCCGCCGGGCTGGAGTCCGTGCGCAGCCATGCGCTGGCGCAGGCCGAGGCCGACCGCACGGCCAGCGTGCACGCCTTCCTCGACCAGTTCGCCCGCTACCGCGCCACCATCGGCCTGGTGATCGCCTTCCTGCAGGGCCGCGACTCGACCCTGGCGCACCGCATCGCCGCGCGCGAGCTGCTGCCCGAAGGCCCGCGCTTTGCCGCGCTGGAGGTGTATGTGGACGCCGCGCTCAGCGAAGAAGGCGGCGACCCGCTGGCCTGGGCCTTTGGCGCGCTGGGCGTGCAGGACAAGGCGCGCCACATCGCCACGCTCTACCTCAACGACCTCGCCGACGTGTTGCGCGACGCGGTCGACGAGCGCTTCGCCTTCGTGCGCTACGCCGAGTCGCTGGCCAGCAGCCAGCCCACCTTCGAGCCCATGGCCGCCGCACTCGCTGCGCCCTTCACGCTGGTTGACGAGATCCTGCACACCCTCACGCTGGCCACCCTGTCGCAGCACAAGCCCGACCTGGTGCTGCTCTCGGTGCCTTTCCCCGGCGCGCTCTACGCCGCGCTGCGCATTGCACAGACCATCAAGGCGCAAAACCCGCACATCACCATTGCGCTGGGCGGCGGCTTCGTGAACACCGAGCTGCGCGAACTCGCCGAGCCGCGCGTGTTCGACCTGGTGGATTTCGTGACGCTCGATTCCGGGGAGCGGCCCTTGCTGGCCCTCATGGAGTACCTGCAGCGCAAACGCTCGAAACAGCGCCTGGTGCGCACCTTCGTGCGCGAAGAAGACACCGTGCGCTACATCAACTTCGTCGAGCCGGAGGTGCCGTTCGAAGAGGTCGGCACGCCCACCTGGGACGGGCTGCCGCTGGACCGGTACCTCAGCCTGCTCGACATGCTCAACCCCATGCACCGGCTCTGGAGCGACGGGCGCTGGAACAAGCTCACCGTGGCCCACGGCTGCTACTGGAAGAAATGCAGCTTCTGCGACGTGAGCCTGGACTACATCAGCCGCTACGAAACCGCCTCGGCCGCCACGCTGGCCGACCGCATCGAGACCATCGTCAACGAAACCGGCCAGACCGGCTTCCATTTCGTGGACGAAGCCGCACCACCCAAGGCCTTGAAGGCATTGGCCGAAGAACTCATCCGGCGACAACTGAACATCTCGTGGTGGGGCAACATCCGGTTCGAAAAAACCTTCACGCCCGAGCTCTGCCAGCTGCTCGCCGACAGCGGCTGCATCGCCATGAGCGGCGGGCTCGAAGTGGCCTCCGACCGCCTGCTCACGCTAATGAAAAAGGGCGTGACGGTGGAGCAGGTGGCGCGCGTGACCAAGGGCTTCTCGGACGCCGGCATCCTCGTGCACGCCTACCTCATGTACGGCTTTCCCACGCAGACGGTGCAGGACACCGTGGACGCGCTGGAGTACGTGCGCCAGCTGTTCGAGAACGGCTGCATCCAGAGCGGCTTCTTCCACCGCTTCTCGTGCACCGTGCACTCACCCGTGGGCCTGGACCCGGCCGCCTACGGCATCGAACTGATTCCATTGCCGCCGGTCACGTTCGCCAAGAACGACATCGGCTTCATCGACCCCAGTGGCGTGGACCACGAGGCCCTGGGCATCGGCCTGCGCAAAGCCATTTACAACTACATGCACGGCATCGGCCTGGACGAAGACGTGCGCGCGTGGTTCAGCCATTTGCCGGGCAAGGTGCCCAAGCCCACCGTGGGCCGAAACCGCATCGCCAAGGCGCTCACGCAGGCCGCGTGACGCTCAGGCCGATTCCGCCGCAATCTGCCGCAGCGCCTGTTCGAACACCGCCGCTGGCTGCCCGCCCGAGATCAGGTGCTGGTCGTTGATGATCACCGCCGGCACCGAGTGGATGCCGACGCTGGTGTAGAAGCCTTCGCGTTCGCGCACCGCCTGGGCAAACTCGTCGCTCGCAAGGATGGCTTGCGCCCGGGTTTCGTCCAGACCCACCTCGCGCGCACATGCGAGCAACACGGCGTGATCGCCCATGGCTTCCGAACGCGTGTGGCAGGCGGCGAGCAGGGCTTTCTTCAGCGCGTGTTGCTGGCCTGCTGCACCTTCGAGCCCGGCCCAGTGCAGCAAGCGGTGGGCGTCAAACGTGTTCCAGATGCGACCCCTGCCTTCCGGGTTGAAGACAAAGCCCACCTCGGCACCACGCGCGCGAATCGTCTCGCGGATCTGCACCTGCTGCGCAGCGGTGGAGCCGTATTTCTGCGTCAGGTGCTCGCCGATGTCCTGGCCTTCGGCGCCCATCTTCGGGTTGAGTTCAAACGGCTGGAAGTGCAGCTCGGCCGACACCTCGCCCTGCAACTTGCCCAGCGCTTCTTCGAGCGCGCCCAGCCCCACGGCGCACCAGGGGCACGAGACGTCGGACACAAAATCGATCTTGAGGGATGTGGTCATGGCCGCGATGGTAGGCCGTGGCCCTTGACCGCGAACGCCGCAGGGGCTTGCGCGACAATCGACGCACACCTTCAGATTGCACGCACATGACCGACCGTTACGCCGTACTCGGCCACCCCATTGGCCACAGCAAGTCGCCCCTGATCCACAGCCTGTTCGCGCAAGCCACGGGACAGGACATCGGCTACACCGCCATCGAAACACCGCTGGACGGTTTCAACGACACCGTGTTGCGATTTCGAGCCGATGGCGGCCGTGGGCTCAACGTCAGCCTGCCGTTCAAGTTGCAGGCGTTTGAAATTGCCACCGACCCCAGCGAGCGCGCCCGGCTGGCCGGCGCGGCCAACTGCCTCAAGTTCGAGGGCGATCGCATCCTGGCCGACAACTTCGACGGCGTGGGCCTGGTCAACGACCTGCAGCGCAACCTGGGCTGCGCATTGGCCGGCAAACGGGTGCTGCTGCTGGGCGCCGGCGGCGCCACGCGCGGAGCATTGCTGCCGATCGCTGCTCAAGGTCCTGCGCTGATCGCGGTGGCCAACCGCACCGCCGACAAGGCGCACGCGCTCCAGCGCGACTTCGCCGCCCACGCAAAGCTGCAGACCGGTGGCTACGAGGCACTCGCCGGTCAGGCCTTCGACGTGGTCATCAACGCAACGTCGACCGGGCTCACGCAGGAAGCCCTGCCGCTGCCGGGGGGCGTGTTCGCGCCGGGTGCCATCGCCTACGAGATGGTCTATGGCAAGGGCCTCACGCCCTTTCTGAAGCAGGCTCAGGCCGCTGGCGTGAGCCGTGTGGCCGACGGCGTGGGCATGCTGATCGAGCAAGCCGCCGAGGCCTTCACCTGGTGGCGCGGCGTGCGGCCGAACACCACCCCGGTGATTCAGCAGCTCACTGTGCCGCTGGCCTGAGCACAGCGACCATCACACGGCCGCGGCCGGCGCGGCTGCGCTGCACGCCCGCCAGCACCAGCAAGGCCAGGGCCATCAGTGCGAGCGTGCCCGGCACCGGCACGCCGTAGAGCGCCAGAGCCGCGTGGCCAATGATGCTGTGGGCATAGGCGGAGGGGTGCAGCGCATCGGAGAACAGCGACGTGGCGCAACTCGCACCCTGGCTGCCAGCGAAAGTGCCGCAGGGCATGCTGGTGTTGAGGACGCCGTAGTCTTCCGGGTTGTTGCGAACATCTGCGGCGATGGCCGCCATGTCGAGCAATTCGACATTCACACCGGCATAGGCGGTCAGCAACAAGGGCACCAGCGCATTGAAGCGGTTGGTGGCGTCGGTGGACGCCGCCTGAAGGTTCAGAAACATCGCTTCCGGCGTCGCGCCCAGGTCGGGCAAGGTGGAAATGAGCACGTTGCGGGCGCCGCTGGCCGCGAGGTAGCCGATGGTCTTGGCCAGGTTGTTGAACGCGGTGAGCGCTGCGGCCTGGCGCGCGACTTCGTCGAGCGCCGGGTTCCCGGTGGAGATCAGGCGTGCATCGCGCATGTCGTTGCCGCCACCCACCACCACGTACAGGGCGTTGGGGTCTGCTCGGCCGGGAACGGGCACCTGATTGCCACCGCCCCAGATGCCGACCGCCTGGGCCAGCACGCCCGGAGGACTACCGACCGCGCCGGTGCGGGCGCCAGCGAACGCGAAGTTGTTGCCCCCCACCAGGTAGGGGTTGGCCTGGCCCGCGAGTCCCAGGCCTGCGGCGAAGGTCTCGACCCACAACGGCCCGTCAGAAAAGCGCCCTGGCGCGTAGGGCTGAGCCGGATCGGGCTGGGGGCTCGGGGTGTTGCTGGTCGCAAGGCTCAGGTTGCCGGTGTCCGACAGGCTGTCGCCAAAAATGAAGATGCCGGAGAAAGGCCCGGCGTGGGCGGCCATGGAAACTGCGGCCATCGCGGGCAGCAGAACGGCGCGCAAGAATGAACAGATGCGCTGAAAGCTCATGAAGATGTCTCCTGGAATTTTTGTTGGAATGCGCCGCTGGGCGGCCTGTCGACGGGAACCCAGCCGGGTATTTGCAAGATTCACACCGAAGCCAGGAAAGCCCGGTAAATCAAGGCTCTTCGGCACAGCCGCCTCTTTTTGCCGGGCTCATCTGTCAACACCACCGACATGGGGGATACCCTAGCCTCGGCACACCGCACAATCGCTCGGTGAAAACACGCCACTTCGCCCAGCTCGTGGGCCTGTCCGCCCTGTGGGGCGCCTCTTTCCTGTTCATCCGCATCGCCAGCCCCGTGATCGGGCCCATGGTGCTGGCGGGTTGCCGGGTGGCGCTGGCCGGCCTCACGCTCGCCTTCATCATGCGGGGCCTGAAACAGCGCTGGCCCTGGGAGCACTGGCGCGAGCTGTTGCTGCTGGGCGCGCTGTCGGTGGCGGCGCCCTTCCTGCTCTATGCCTGGGCCGCGCTGCGCCTGCCGGCCGGCTACAGCGCCCTGCTCAACACCACAGCGGTGCTGTTCGGCACACTGGCTTCGAGCTGGTTCAAGGAAGACACCCTCACCGTGCGCAAGCTGCTGGGCTGTCTGTGCGGTTTCATCGGCGTGGGCCTGATCGTGCGGCTGGGTCCTGTGCAGCCCGACGCAGGCACCATCAGCGCAGCGCTGGCCTGCATCCTGGCAGCGGCCTGCTACGGCTGCTCCACCCCGCTCATGAAACGCGCCACCACGCGCATGCAGCCGCTGGCGATCGCGGCCGGCATCCACCTCGCGGCCATGGTGCTGGTGTTTCCGGGCGCGCTGTGGGCCTGGCCCGCCGCGAAGTTCACGCCGGTGGCGGTCGGCGCGCTGCTCGTCATGGGCGTGGTCACCTCGGGCCTCGCGTACTGGGCCCACCTGCGCATCATTCGCCACGTCACGCCGGTGGCGGCCATGAGCCCGGCTTTTCTCATCCCGGTGTTCGGCGTGACCTGGGGCCATCTGTTTCTGGGCGAGACCCTGTCGCCCGGCATCTTTGCCGGCGGCGCGCTGGTGCTGCTGGCCACGGCGCTGGTCACCGGCTTCAATCCGCTGCGCCGCGGTGGCGTGCAAGACCCGGTGCCCTGACCGCTGCACACCGGTTCGGCCACAAGCGACCCTATACTGCGCAAATGAACGAAACGGTACATTCCGCGCGACGCAGCGCCCGCAAGGCCGCACCGCCCAAGGAGACCACCCGCACCAACGACCCGGAGCGGACCATGGCCAACATCCTGGAAGTGGCCATGGCCGAGTTCGCGGAAAAGGGCCTGGCGGGCGCGCGCATCGACGAGATCGCAGCCGCCACGCAGACCAGCAAGCGGATGATCTACTACTACTTCGGGAGCAAGGAAGGTCTGTACCTGGCGGTGCTTGAGGAGTCGTACCGGCGCATGCGGGAGATCGAGAGTCAGCAGCACCTGGAAAACCTCGCACCCGAGGCTGCGCTGCGCCGGCTGGTGGAATTCACCTTCGATCACCACGTCAGCCACGAGAACTACATCCGGCTCGTGATCTCGGAAAACATGAACCGCGGGCAGTTCCTCGCACAAAGCCAAAGCATCCAGCAGCTCAACGTGCCCGCCATTTCGGCCATCCGCCAGTTGTACGAACGCGGCGTGGCGTCGGGCGACTTCCGCCCCGGACTCGACCCCATCGACATCCACGCCTCGATTTCGGCGCTGACGTTCTTCAACGTCTCCAACCGCCACACCTTCGGCCTGATCTTCAAGCGCGACCTGACCGACCCCCAGGTCGCCGCCCAGCGCCGCGCCAACATCACCGAGATGGTGTTGCGCTTCGTTCGCGCCTGACGCCGCGCACCCGCCAGGGCCGCTGACCCACGACCCGACGGCCGGCTGGCCAATCGAGGGTAAACACCGATCTTTGAAAACTAACCAGTTCGTACATTACTGATTCGAAAGATCCAGGAGACACGCATGGTGCAGAAACTCATCGACAAATACTGTCAGGCCCTGTCGTGGCTGATGGTGCTTTTCCTCGCACTGATGGTGGCCATGGTGTTTGGCAATGTGGTGATGCGCTACGGCTTCAACTCCGGCATCACCCTCTCGGAAGAGCTCTCGCGCTGGCTCTTTGTGTGGATGACTTTCCTGGGTGGTGTGGTGGCGCTCAACGAACGCTCCCACCTCGGTACCGATTCCCTGATCTCGCGCCTGCCCGTGGGCGGGCGCAAGCTCTGTCTGGCCGCCAGCCTGCTGCTCATGCTCTTCGTTTGCTGGCTGATCTTCCGGGGCGCCTGGGAGCAGGTGAAGATCAACTGGGACTCCACCAGCGCGGTGATGGAAACCTCCATGGGCTATTTCTACGCCAGCGGACTGGTGTTCGCGGTGCTCGCCGCACCCATCCTGCTGCTGCACTTGTGGCGCCTGCTCTCGGGCCGCGTGACCGAGAGCCAGCTCGTGGGCATCCGCGAATCTGAAGATGTGCCGCACGGCAACCCCCATCACTGAACACGAGGCAGACACGAGATGACCATCGCGATCTTCCTGGGCTCCCTCCTGGCCGCCATGGCCATCGGCATTCCCATCTCTTTCTCGCTGATGCTCAGCGGTGCCGCCCTGATGTGGCACCTGGGCATGTTCGACGCGCAGATCCTGGCGCAGAACCTGATCGAAGGCTCCAACAGTTTCCCGCTGCTGGCCGTGCCCTTCTTCATGCTGGCCGGCGAAATCATGAACGCTGGCGGCCTGTCGCGCCGCATCGTCAATTTCGCGATGGCACTGGTGGGCCACGTGCGCGGCGGCCTGGGCTATGTCGGCATCATGGCGGCGGTCTTCATGGCTGCGCTCTCCGGTTCCGCCGTGGCCGACGCGGCGGCGCTCTCGGCCCTGCTGCTCCCCATGATGGTTCATGCGGGGCACAACAAGGCCCGCTCCGCTGGCCTGCTGGCATCGGCCAGCATCATCGCGCCCATCATTCCGCCCAGCATCGGCTTCGTGATCTTCGGCGTGGCGGCCAACGTGTCGATCTCCAAATTGTTCCTCGCCGGCATTGCACCGGGTCTGCTGCTGGGTGTGACGCTGTGCATCACCTGGTGGTACCTCGCGCGCAAGGAAATGGTCGTGCCACCCGCGCGCAAGAACCGTGGCGAAATCTTCGCCGCGCTGAAAGACGCGCTGTTCGCCCTGGGCCTGCCGGTGATCGTGGTCGTGGGCCTGAAGTTCGGGGTGTTCACACCGACCGAAGCGGCCGTGGTGGCCGCGGTCTATGCCCTCTTCATCTCGGTGTTCGTCTACCGCGAACTGCACGTCAACCAGCTGTTTGGACTGTTCCTGGCCGCAGCAAAGACCACCGCCGTGATCATGTTCCTGGTGGCCGCGGCCATGGTGTCGGCCTGGCTGATCACCGTGGCCCAGTTGCCCGACCAACTGGTGGCCTTGCTGGAGCCGCTGCTCGAACACCCTCGGCTGCTGATGGCCGCCATCATGGTGCTGGTGATCGTGGTCGGCACAGCCATGGACATGACACCCACGATCCTGATCCTCACCCCGGTGCTGATGCCCATCGTCAAGGCCGCGGGCATCGACCCGGTCTACTTCGGTGTGCTCTTCATCATGAACAACGCGATCGGCCTCATTACACCGCCGGTGGGCACCGTGCTCAACACGGTGGCCGGTGTTGGCAAGATCAGCATGGACGACGTCACCAAGGGTGTGTGGCCCTTCATGCTGGCCCAGTTCGCGCTGATGTTCCTGATGGTGCTCTTCCCGCAGATCATCATGGTCCCGGCACGCTGGCTGGCCGGCTGAGCCCCTACTTTCCACACGGTCCGTGCGCGGTGCGCCGCGGCCCGTGTTCACCGCTCCAGCGCACTGCCACCCCATTCTTTGGAGACAACATGAAACGCCTGATGCTCAAAACCCTCGTCGCCGCCCTCGCCGTGACCGCCTTCGGCACTGTCCACGCGCAGGACAAGACCATCAAGTTCGCGACCCAGAACCCCAAGGGTCACCCCATCGTGATGGGCATGGAAAAGTTCGCCGAGCTCGTGGCGGCCAAGTCGGGCGGCAAGATCAAGGTCAACCTCTTCCCCGGCGGCACGCTGGGCAGCGACCAGGCCAACGTCTCGGCCATCCAGGGCGGCACGCTGGAGATGGCGTCGATGAACTCGGGCATCTTCGCCAGCCAGGTCAAGGAATTCGCGATTTACGACTTCCCCTTCATGTTCGCGAACTCCAAGGAAGCCGACGCCGTGGTCGACGGCCCGTTCGGCAAGAAGCTGCACGACAAGCTGCAGGAGAAGGGCCTGATCGGCCTGGCCTACTTCGAGCTGGGCTTTCGCAACATCACCAACAGCAAGCGCCCCATCACCAAGCTGGAAGACCTCGAAGGCCTCAAGCTGCGCGTGATCCCCAACCCGATCAACGTGGACTGGGTGAAGGCCCTGGGCGCCAACCCCACGCCCCTGCCCTTCCCCGAGGTGTACGCCGCGCTGGAGCAGAAAGCTATCGACGGCCAGGAAAACCCGATCACGGTGATCAACGCCAACAAGTTCTACGAAGTGCAGAAGCACGTGGTGCTGAGCAACCACCAGTACAACCCGCAGTCCGTGGTCATCAGCAAGAAGTTCTGGGACACCCTGGACGCTGCGCAGAAAAAGATCATTGCCGACTCAGCAGTGGAAGCCGCCAAGTACCAGCGCGAGCAGGCACGAGGCCAGGTGGCCGCCGCGCTGGACAACATGAAAAAGGGCGGCATGCAGGTGAGCGAACTCTCCCCGGCCGAAACCGAAAAGCTGCGTGACCGCATGCGCCCGGTGGTCGCCAAATACTCGGTGGCCGTGGGCCAGGAAACCATGCAGAGCCTGCAGGCCGAGCTGATCAAGGTGCGCAGCAAATAATCGGCCATGCGTGTGGGGGTGCCGGTCAACCGACCGGCACCCCCGCACGCACCCACAACCCTCTGGAGAAAAGATGAAAGTTCTCGTCCTGCACGGCATCAACCTCAACATGTTCGGCAAGCGCGACCCCAAGCAGTACGGCACCATCACGCTGGACCAGATCAACGACCGGCTGAGCGCGCTGGGCCAGGAGCTGGGCGTGGCGGTGGAGAACTTCCAGACCAACTTCGAAGGCGCCATGTGCGAGCGCATCCACCAGGCCCACCACGACAAGGTGGACGCGGTGGTGATCAACGCGGGCGCCTGGACCCACTACAGCTACGGTATTCGCGACGCACTGGGCATCCTGACCTGTCCGATCGTCGAGGTGCACATGTCCAACATCCACGCCCGCGAGGCGTTTCGCCACCACTCGGTGCTTTCCGACATCGTGCAAGGCCAGATCGCGGGCTTCGGCGTCGACAGTTATCTGCTGGGCCTGCGCACTGCCGTGAGCCACGCGCAAGCCCAAAAGGCCTGAAGCGTTGGCGCCTCGAATCCGCACCACCATGATCAACGGCAACACCGAGCTCATCGCCCACATTGGCTACCCGACGCACAGCTTCAAGTCGCCAATGATCTACAACCCCTACTTCGAGCAGGCGGGCGTGAACGTGGTCGTGGTGCCGATGGGCTGCCAGACACCCGACTACCCCGGGTTCCTCAAGTCGGTCTTCACGCTCACCAACGTCCGTGGTGCGCTCATCACCATGCCGCACAAGGTCGTCACGGTCGGCTTGCTCGACGACGTCACGCCCACCGTGAAGGTGGCCGGCGCCTGCAACGCCGTGAAGCGCCTGCCGGACGGACGCCTGGTCGGTGACCAGTTCGACGGTGCCGGCTTCGTGCGCGGGGTCCAGCGCAAGGGCCTGAACCTGACCGGCGCGCGCGCGCTGGTGGTGGGCAGCGGCGGCGTGGGTTGCGCCATCGCGGCCTCGCTCGCCGGCGCGGGCGTGGCGGCCATCAGCCTCTTTGACGTGAACACCGCGTCCGCCGAGGCCCTGGGCCAGCGCATCCGCGACCACCACCCGGCCATCACCGTGAGCACCGGCAGCAACGACCCCGCCGGCTTTGACCTCGTGGTCAACGCGACGCCGATGGGCATGAACGAAGGCGACCCGCTGCCTCTCGATGTCACGCGCCTGCAACCGCACACCTTCGTGGGCGAGGTGGTCATGCGCACCGAGACCACGGCTTTTCTCGCAGCAGCGCGGGCACGCGGCTGCCAGGTGCAGGTGGGCTCGGACATGCTGTTTGAACAGATCCCCGCGTACCTCGAATTCTTCGGCCTGCCCACCACCACCGCCGAGGTGTTGCGCTCGGTGGCGCGGCTGAGCTACTGACCCCGGCGTGGTCGACCGCGCTGCGATCAAGCACCCCGCCCTGGGCATCGCGCTGGTGATCGGCGCCACGCTGTGCTTTGCCCTGCTCGATACCACCTCGCAGTTTGTGGGCCCCGTCGTGCCCGTGGTGATGGCGGTCTGGCTGCGCTACGTCACCCAGACCGTGATGACCACCGCCCTGCTGATGCCGCAGCGTGGACGCAGCCTGCTGCACACCCGGGCGCCGGGCTGGCACCTCGGGCGCGGGGTGCTGATGGTGGGCTCCAGCGTGGCGGCCTTCATCAGCCTGCGGCATGTGCCGGTGGGCGAGTTCACGGCCATCATGATGCTGGTGCCGCTGGTGGTCACCCTGCTGGCCGCGCTGATGCTGCGCGAACGCGTGTCCGCACTGTCCTGGACGCTGGTGGCCGGGGGCCTGGTGGGTGCCCTGATCGTCATCCGGCCCAAAGGCAGCGACTTCCACGGCGCCATGCTGATGCCCCTGCTGCTGGTGCTGGTGAACGCCGCCTACCAGATCGTGACCAGCCGCATGGTGCGCACCGAAGACCCGGGCACCATGCATTTCTACACCGGGCTGCTCGGGCTGGTCTGTTGTTCGCTGGTGCTGCCCTGGGCCTGGGCGCCCATGGCCGACTGGCGGTTGTGGGTGCTCGCGGGGCTGATGGGGGTGTTCGGCTCCATCGGCCACTACCTGCTGATTCAGGCCTACCACCACGCGCCAGCCTCGCGCCTCACGCCCTACATGTACGCCCAGATCGCCTTCGCCACACTGGCCGGCTGGCTGGTGTTCGGCCACACGCCCGACGCCTGGTCGGTCGCGGGCATTGCGCTCATCGCGCTGTGCGGCGGGCTGGGCGTGCGGGTGCGGCGGGGCTGATCTGTTGCTCGGCAGCCAGCTCCACCAGCGCGCGCAAGCCGCTGGTGTAGGAGCGCCAGCCCAGGCCCTGGATGGTGGCCTTCACCGCGGGCGAAATGATGGAATGCGCTCGCCACGCTTCGCGCGCGGCGATGTTGGACATGTGGATCTCCAGCACGGGAAATGGCATGGCCTTGATCGCGTCGTGCAGCGGCACCCCATGCTGCGTCAGGCCCGCTGGATTGAGCAGCGCACCGGCCACGCTGTCGATGCGCTGGTGCAGCTTGTCGATCAGCACACCTTCGTGGTTGGACTGCAGGATTTCGATCCGCACATCCAGCTCGCGCGCCAGGCTTTGCAGCTTGTCGTTGATTTCCGCGAGTGTGGTGGTGCCGTAGATGTGCGGTTCGCGCCGCCCGAACAGATTGAGGTTCGGGCCGTGCAGCACGAGGAACTTCATGGGTGTCGTCATGCCGGTTCTTCAACGCTGGATGCGGGCGAGTTCGGTGCTGTAGAGCTTGACGATCTCGGCGTCGTAGCTCGCTGCCAGCTTGTCGGTGACGGGCTTGACCGCCTGACCAATGCGGCGCTGCTCAAGCGGGCTCAACTCGTTGAACAACATGCCCTTGGCCTGCAACTCGCCCACAGCACGCTGCGCGGCGGCACGGCTGGTTTCGCGCTGGTAGGCACGCGATTCGTTCGCAGCCTCGGTGAGGATGCGTTGTTCGGTCGCGGAGAGGCGGTCCCAGAAACGCTTGCTCACCAGCAGGATGTTGGCCGCGTACACGTGGTTGGTGGCGCTCACGTATTTCTGCACCTCGAAGAACTTGTTCGACAGGATCACGGCAAACGGATTCTCCTGGCCATCGACCGCGCGCGATTCCAGCGCACCGTAGAGCTCGGCGAAGGGCATCGGCACCGGGTTGGCCTTGAGCGCCTTGAAGGTCTCCAGAAACACCGGGTTGGGAATCACGCGCAGCTTCAGCCCGTTAAAGTCCTCCGCGCGGGTGATCGGGCGGCGGCTGTTGGTCACGTTGCGAAAGCCCAGGTCCCAGTAGCCCAGCGACACCAGGCCCTTGTCGGGCAGTCGGGCCAGCAAGGCCTGGCCAAAGGGTCCGTCGAGCAGGGCATCGGCCTGCGCAAAGTTGGCCACCGCAAAGGGAAAGTCCACCAGACCGAACTCCCTGACGATGCCGGCCAGCGAGGTGGTGGCCGGCGCGGTCATTTCCTGCACACCGCCCTGCAGCGCCGACTGCTGCTGCAGTTCGTTGCCCAGTGTCGACGACGGGAACTCTTGCACCTTCATCTTGCCGCCACTCTTGGTGGCCACCAGCTCGGCGAAGCGCTTCACACCCAGGCTCACCGGGTGGTCCGCGTTGTTCAGGTGACCGAATTTGATCACCCGCTCCTGGATGTCCTGGGCCTGGGTCAGGGTGGCGCTGGCCACGAAGCCAATGGCCACCAGGCACCGAAGGAAAGAAGATGGGGTTGTGCGCATGAAATGTCTCCGTGATGTCTCAGCGAAGTCTCGGGATTCGCCCCGCTGGCATGGGTATTCTTGAAGCCGTTTGAGAAAGTCTTTCTGAATTGGAAAGACGTTTCTTCATATGAAAAGGAGACATCGACATGAGCATGGCACTGGACCGGGGCCTCTCGCTGCTGGAGCATCTTGCGGCCCACCCGGAGGGCATGCCGCTGGCGCTGCTGGCCTCGGAGCTGGACATCCCGCTGAGCGCTTGCCACCGCCTGCTGGGAGCGTTGCAGCAGCGCGGTTATGTGCGCCAGGTGCGCGAGCAGGGCGACTACACGCTCACCACCCGGATCGTCTCGCTCGGCCTGGGTTACCTCAGCGGGGCTGGCATCGTCGACATCGCAGAGCCCCTCATCGACCGGCTGGCGCAAAGCTCGGGCGAACTGGTGCGGCTGTCCATCATTGACGACGACCGCCTGACCTGGGTGGCCAAGGCGCAGGGCGTTCGCAAGGGCTTGCGCTACGACCCCGACATGGGCATGGACGCGCGCCTGTCCTGCACCGCGTCCGGCCATGCGTGGTTGCTCACCCTGAGCGATGAGCGTGCCCTGGAACTGGTCAGCCGCCAGGGGTTCGGCGCGCCCAAGGACTACGGTCCCAAGGCGCCGACCACGGTGAAGGCGCTGCTCGGGTTCCTGCACGCCGCCCGCGTACGCGGCTTCGCCATGATCGACGAGGCGTTTGCGCCGGGCATGACCGCCATGGCCGCGCCCGTGATGCGACGGGGCCAGGCGATCGGGGTGATCAGCATTGCCGGGCCGCGCATCCGGCTCACGCCGCAGCGCATGCTCGACCTGGCGCCGGCGCTGATGGCGGCCACCGCCGAGCTGGGCCCGATCAGCAACGCCTCCAGCCTGTTTGGACGACCGCCGCTGGGCAAGGCCTGAGGCGGCTTCACCCCCGAGGGGTCTTCAGGCGCATCTGGTTCGGCAGCGGCATCGAGCGGCGCATCACGTCTTCGGCCAGCCAGAGCGCCGATCGGCGGGCGCGCTCGGCCACCATCGGCAGCGGCATCTGCTGGTAGTCGTCGTTGAACACCTCGAAGCTGTAGTCGCCCTCGTAGCCCAGCGCATCGAGCTTGAGCACCAGCTCGACCAGCTGTTCGCTGTGCACACCCTCACCGGGAAACACACGAAAGGTGCGCGCGGTGGTCATGCGCTCCTCGAAGGTCTTGGTCTCCTGCCACATGAAGTCGGCGAGTTGCACCAGGAAGATCTTGGAAGGATCGAGGTAGTCGATCTCGTCCAGCGGGGTCTTGGCCGCGAAGATGTGGAACGAATCGATGCCCAGCCCGAGGTTGGGGCAATCGGCGCGGCAGACCACGTCCCACGCGGTGGTGAACTCGTTGATCGTTCGGCCCCAGGACAGGCCCTCGTATGCGATGCGGATGCCGAAAGGAATCGCCAGCATCGCCAACTTGCGCAGGTCGCGTGCAATGTGATCCAGGTCTTGCGAGGCGTGCACCGAGGTCGACGAACAGGCCAGCAGCACCTTGCAGTCCAGCGCGGCACACATCTCGAGCATGCTCTTGGCGATGTCGACTTTGTAGTGGTGCAGGTGGCCCGAGAGGCCCTCGAAGTCGCGCAGCACCTGGAAGCCGGTGCCGCGCAGGCCGCTGTCTTTCACCGCCTGCACCGCAGCACCCAGGCCGCCGGGGTGCCCCACCAGATCGTTGGCCTTGAGCATCACCTGCGTGAAGCCCGCGTCCTTCATGGCGGCGAGCTTGGCCTCCAGCGGGCCCGCCAACGTGATGGTGTCCATGCCGAAGCCGCTGATGGCCTCGGTCGCCGCGCGTTTGGAATTCATGGCCTCAAGCCTTTTCACTGTGGACCAGCTCGAACACCACCGAACCGAGGTAGGTCTTGCTGATGGCGCCGCGCTGCTCGGTGTGGGCCGCCTGCGTTTCGACAAATTCCACACCCAGGGCGCGCAGCGCCTTCACCGCGGCCAGCACGTCGGGCACGCCCAGCCCGATGCGTTGAAGCCGCTCGTCGCTGTCGACCACATGGAGCTCGGGTTCGATCAACTGCAGCATGAAACGGTTGGCCGGGTCCAGGGCGGGCACCCGCAACAACATGCCCTTGGGCATGATGCCGAAGCGCTGCTCATCGGGAATCAGCTCGGCACCAAAGAGCTCGCTGTAGAACGCTATCCAGTCGTTGCTGCGCTCGGGCCCGATGTACTGCACGACGCCGAAGAAGTGGATGCCGGCGGTGGCCGGCGGGTGCTGGTCCACCGAGGGGATGGGCACAAAGTCCACGTTGTAGATGGAGAACTCCTTGTACCGGTCCACAAAGTAAATGCGGCTGCTGCCCGCGCCGTGGATGGCCGGGATGTTGAGCTCCATCACCTCGGCGCGGGTGGTGACCGACCAGGCGCCTCGCTCCAGCACGCACTTGTAGGCCGCGCCGGCATCGCGCACCCGCAAGGCCATGGCCGACAGCGTGGCCACACCGCTGCCGTGCCCGGCTCCCCGCGCGTCCACCGGATGGGCGTTGACCACGATGTTGAGGTCGCCCTGGCGGTACAGCAGCACCTCGCGCGAGCGGTGGCGCGCCACGGGTCGAAAGCCCATCATCTCCAGCACCTGGCCCAGGGCCTGCGGCTGCGACGTGGCGTATTCAATGAACTCGATGCCATCCAGCCCCAACGGGTTGGCAGCGTCACTGAAAGAAGCTTGCAGGGGCTCTCGGCCCTCGGTGGGGTTGAGCAGCAGGTCACTCATGCGGTGTCTCCGGTGGGGCGCAGGCGCACCCGCACATGCAGGGGCCGCACTCTCTTGGCACTGTAGAAGCAGCAGCCCCGAACAAGGCAAACAAGCGGTTGCGCTTGATCGATAATCGCGCATTCCAGTTTGATCATCGATCGAATTGCGGGTTTTCCACGGTCGCCCCACCCTTTCCCCCATGGACCTCATCACGCCCTCGCCCAAGCCGTCGCTGGACAAACGCGACTGGATCGCCGGCCTGGAGAAAGGCCTCGGCATCATCGAGGTGTTCGACGACCAGCACCCACGCCTGACGGCCAGCCAGGCGGGCGCGCGCTGCGGCCTCACACGCACCGCGGCCCGGCGTTATCTCCTGACATTGGCGCACCTGGGCTACGTGGGCACCGACGGCAAGCTGTTCTGGCTCACGCCACGCATCCTCCGTCTGGGCCACGCCTACCTGGAGTCGGCACGGTTCCCGCGCCTGGTGCACCCCTTCCTGCAGCGCATCGCCGGCGCCACGCAGGAAATCGCCTACCTGGGCGTGCTCGACGGCGAGGAGGTGGTCTACATCGCGCGCAGCGGTGCACAGCGGCACATGAACACCGGCTACATCCTCGGCTCCCGCATGCCGGCCCAGTTGTCCACGGCGGGCATGGCCATCCTCGCCGGGCTGGGCGAGACCGCCTCCGAAGCCTGGCTCGCCGCCCGCACCCTGCAGGCGTACACACCCTTCACCCTGGCCACACAACAGGCCTGGCGCGACGAACTGCAACGGTTCAGCCGCCAGGGTTGGGCGATTCTGGAACAGCAGCTGGAGCTGAACACGCGCGGCATTGCGGTGCCGCTGCTGGACCGGCACAACGGCGTGCACGGCGCCATCAGCATCACCATGCCGATCAACCAAGAAAGCCAGGCCGACGCGCTGGCGCGGGTGTTGCCGGCGCTGCAGGAGGCCGCGCGCGGCCTGCGCCCCTTGCTCTGAGGTTCAGGCGCTCACCACCGGGCGGCTCAAGCGCCACAGGCGCAGCGCACAGACCATGGCCAGCAACGCGCAAGCCGCCGACAGCCAGAACACGATGGCCAGCCCCCAGGCGGAACTCACTACCCCACCCGCGAGGCCGCCGATGACGCCCGACAGGCCATAACCGAGCACCGAATACAGCGCCTGCCCGCGCCCGCGCAAGCGGCCTGGAAAGTGGTGTGACACCAGCGCGATGCACACCGTGTGGTGCGCGGCAAATGTGATGGCATGCAGGGCCTGCGCGAAGAGCAGCACCGGCCACACCAGCGGCAAGCCAGCGGTGAGGCCCATGCGCAAGGTCATCAGCGCGGCGGCCAGCACCAGCCAGGCCGAGAGCGAGAGCCGTGGCAACCAGCGGCCCTGGGTGAAGAACCAGCCGATCTCGATCACCACCGACAGCGCCCACAGCAAGCCGATCACCATCTTGCTGTAGCCCAGCGAATCCAGGTAGAGCGAGAAAAAGATGTAAATGAAGATATGCGCCAGCACATGAAAGAACACCGCCGCGAAGAACCAGCGCACCGGTGCCTGGCGCAGCACCGGCCACACGCTGGGCTGCACCTCGACGGCGTGGCCCGGTTCGCGAAAGTCGGGCAAGAGCCACACGCTGATCGTCACCGCCGCCAGCGTGGCCAGCGTCCACGCGGGAAAGTGCACCAGGCCGAAGTGCTCGAACCAGAAGCCCGCAGCCACCACCGTCACCAGAAACCCGAGTGAGCCCCACAGCCGGATGCGGCCGTAACGATGGGCATCAAACGCGCCCCCGAGGCTAACCAGGTGGGCCAGGGCGGCCTCGCTCATCGGCATCATGCCGCTGGTGTGGGTGAACATCAGCAGCAACACCACGAAAAGGCCCACCCCGCCGAGGTCGAACCACAGCCCGAGCGAGAGCAACAGGGCCACGGTGGCGCCATAGCGCAACAGGCGCACACGCTCACCGGTGCGGTCACTCAGCGACCCCCACAGGTAAGGCGCAAACAGGCGCGAGGCCGATTGCACCGAGGTCAGCACGCTGATGGCCAGCAGGCTGAACCCGAGCTCCTTGAGCCACAGCGGCAGGTACGGGTTGAAAAAGCCGATGTGCGCGAAGTAGCTCGCGCTCAGGGCGGAGAACGGCAGGAGGTGCCTCGACGAGCCCCCACGCTCTGCCGCTGCGCGGGTCGCTGCCCCCCCAAGGGGCTGATCCGCCTTGGGGCGGCCCGGCGGCGGATCGGCTTTCAAAGGAGGATCAGCCGCGCGCTTTGGCTGCAATGTCGGGTGTGGGCAGTTGCACGTCGCCGCACTGCGCGCGGTGGCGCAGCGCGTGGTCCATCACCACCAGCGCCAGCAGTGCTTCGGCAATCGGGGTGGCGCGGATGCCCACGCAGGGGTCGTGGCGGCCTTTGGTGATGATCTCGGTGGCCTCACCCGCCACGTCGATGGTCTCGCGCGGGATCAGGATCGAGCTGGTCGGCTTGATCGCGATCGACACCTCCAGGTCTTGCCCGGTGCTGATGCCGCCCAGCACACCGCCGGCCTTGTTGGCCGCAAAGCCCTCGGGCGTGAGGCTGTCGCCGTGCGTGCTGCCCTTGTCGGCCACGCTGGCGAACCCGGCGCCGATCTCCACGCCCTTGACGGCGTTGAGACCGAGCATGGCGTAAGCGATGTCGGCGTCGAGCCGGTCGTACAGGGGCTGGCCCAGGCCCACGGGCATGCCTTGCGCGGTCACGCGGATGCGCGCGCCGCAGGAGTCGCCGCTCTTGCGCAACGCGTTCATGTAGTCCTCGATCGCAGACACGTCGGCCACGGGCGCGAAGAATGGGTTGTGGGACACGTGGTCCCAGCTCTCGAACGGAATGACCACATCGCCCACCTGCGTCATGCAGCCCATGAAGGTGGTGCCGAATTTCTCTTTGAGCCATTTGCGCGCCACGGCGCCGGCGGCCACGGTGGGCGCGGTCAGGCGGGCCGAGCTGCGTCCGCCACCGCGCGGGTCGCGGATGCCGTATTTCTGCCAGTAGGTGTAGTCGGCGTGGCCAGGGCGAAAGGTCTGGGCGATGTTGCCGTAGTCCTTGCTGCGCTGGTCGGTGTTGCGGATCAGCAGGGCGATGGGGGTGCCGGTGGTTTTGCCTTCGTACACGCCGCTCAGGATCTCGACCGCGTCGGGTTCGTTGCGCTGGGTGACGAACTTGCTGGTGCCGGGGCGGCGGCGATCCAGCTCGACCTGGATGTCGGCCTCGCTGAGTTCCATGCCCGGCGGGCAGCCGTCGATCACGCAGCCAATGGCCGGGCCGTGGGATTCACCAAAGTTGGTGACGCAAA
>PNMH01000036.1 GCA_013823505.1 Polaromonas sp.
TCGGTGGCCTCCACCGCGCCCTTCGTGGGCCTGTTCGGCACGGTCTGGGGCATCTACCACGCGCTGCTGGGCATCGGCGCGGCCGGTCAGGTCAGCATCGACCAGGTGGCCGGCCCGATCGGCGAGGCGCTGATCATGACGGCGCTGGGCCTGCTGGTGGCCATTCCGGCGGTGCTGGGCTACAACGCCCTGGTTCGCGGCAACAAGGGCGTCAGCCACCAGCTCAACCGCTTTGCCCACGACCTCCACGCCTACTTCGTCACCGGCGCCCGCGTCACCGCGGGTGGTGACGGCAAGGTGCTGCCCATGAAGAAAGCCTGAGGAGGAACCCCGCCATGGCCATCGGAACCCAACAGGACAGCGACGACATGATGAGCGAGATCAACATGATCCCGTTCATTGACGTGATGCTGGTGCTGCTGATCATCTTCATCATCACGGTGCCGGTGATCAAGCACGCGGTCAACATCGAGCTGCCGCAGGCCAGCGTGGAAAAAGTGCTGGACAAACCGGAAAACATCCGCCTGTCGGTGGACGCCGATGGTGTGTATTTTTGGAACGACCAACGTGTGGATGACGCTGATTTCGCCAATCGCCTGACGGCCGCGGCGGCGCAGGAGCCGCAACCCGAGTTGCACATCCGTGGCGACAAGGCCGTGCGCTACGAGCGCGTGGCGCAGGCCATGGCCACAGCGCAGCGCAGCGGCGTGCGCAAGATCGGTTTCATCACCGAACCCGCACCATGAACACCCAGCCCCTGCCGAATCCGAGCCACGAATCGGCCGACGGAGAGCCTGACCACGAGCCCAGGGAAGGCGCGGCTCCAGCCCTCACCAGCGACTCGCTCCTGCAAGGCCAGAAAGCTGTGACGATCAGCCACAACGGCTCGGTCTACCGCCTGCAGACCACGCGCCAGGGCAAGCTGATCCTGACCAAATAGTTTTTTGAATCGTGGGGCGACCTCGGAGAATTCATCGTCTCCGAGCGTCGTTTTTGACCAGCCAAGGGGCGTTGTGCCCGGTTAGCCAGGTCTTTTTTCCCGCCGTGCTCAGAGTCCGATGGCGGCGATGCCGGCGCGCGCGATCTGCGCGTCTTCGGTCGATTTCACGCCGCTCACACCCACCGCGCCCAGGCACTGGCCGTCTTTCATGATCGGCACGCCGCCCTCGAGCATGCCGGAGAGGAGCGGTGCGCTCAGGAAGGACGTGCGGCCCTGGTTGATCACGTCCTCATAGACCTTGCTCTCGCGCCGGCCCATCGCCGCCGTGTGGGCCTTGGCCGGGGCAATGTGCGCCGAGATGGCGGCCGCGCCGTCCAGGCGCTGCAGGCCCAGCAGGTGGCCACCGTCGTCCACGATGGCGATCGTGACGGCCCAGTTGTTTTTCAGCGCTTCAGCTTCAGCGGCGGCAGCGATCAGTTTGACGTCGGCGCTTTCCAGCATGGGTTTGTTTTTCATGAACTTATGTCCTGTTGGGGTGTCTGATGGGGGTTGCAGGCTGGGATTGTGAGCGCCCGCGCAGGCAAGGAGAACGATACCGCGACCATTGAGGGTCATGGGGTCACAAGTGACCTTACCAAAAATGCGGTTTCCACCCCCCTGTCCCGCTGGAAATTCACCGCCCTAGAATGCAACTCCACCGGTTGGGTCTCATTCCGAGGCTCAGACACCGGCCCCCGTGTCAGATGATGAAGGAGATCACCACCATGACCAACCAAGTCCACACCAGCGGCCGCTTCGGCACCGCGGTATCGAGCGACGCGCAGCGCAACAAAGTCCTGCGCAACACCTACTGGCTGCTGGCCTTGTCCATGCTGCCGACCGTGCTGGGCGCCTGGGTGGGCGTGGCAACGGGCATCACGGCTGGTCTCACCGGATTCGTGGGTCTCATCGTGTTCCTGGGCGGCGCCTTCGGCTTCATGTATGCCATCGAAAAGACCAAGAACTCGGCCGCCGGCGTGCCGGTGCTGTTGGCCTTTACTTTCTTCATGGGACTGATGCTGTCGCGTTTGGTCGCCAACGTGCTGGGTTTCTCCAACGGTGCAAGCTTGATCATGACTGCGTTCGGCGGTACCGCAGCCATCTTCTTCGGCATGGCGTCACTCTCGTCGGTGATCAAGCGCGACCTGGGCAACATGGGCAAGTTTCTGTTCATCGGCATGATCATGCTGCTGGTGGCCGGCATCGCCAACGTGTTCATCCAGTCGAGCGCGCTGATGATCACGCTGTCCGTGGTCGCCATCGGTATCTTCTCGGCCTTCATCCTGTACGACCTCAAGCGCGTGCAGGACGGTGAAGAAACCAACTACATCACCGCCACCCTGGGCGTGTACCTGAGCCTCTTCAACGTTTTTCAAAGCCTGCTGGCCCTGCTGGGCATCTTTGGCGGCGACCGCGAATAAGCGCCTCGTGACCCCAGAAAAAAGGACCTTCGGGTCCTTTTTTCATGCCGGCGTTTTTCCCTGGCCAATCAGGTGTCAAGTTCCTGATGCAGAAGCCGAAACAATGGGGAACCCACACCGACGACCATGCGCCACACAGCCCTCTCCGCCTGCCTTCTTGGTGCCGCCAGCCTGCTGGCGGGTTGCGATGCGCTCGGCATCGAGAGCGCCGCCGACGTGGCAGCGAAAAAGGAGGCCGAGGGCAAGGCCATCGGCAGCGCCTGCCGCCACGCGGTGCGCAGCATCGAGGACTGTTTCGGGGGTTACCCCCGCGCAGGCAAGGCAGCCGTGTTCGCCGGCTGGAAAGAGATGGACGAGTACATGCGCGAGAACGCCATCGTGGGCATGCCGGCGGAGCCTGCTCCGGCGGGTGATGCGCCCGCCACAGGCCCGAAAACGCCCGACGGCGGCAAACCGGCGAGTGCCTCTCGCAACTCCTGATCCGCTGCCCCGCCCGGATTACTCGGGCGCCGCGTCCTCGCCCGGGATGCGCGACGGGTCCAGCTCAAACACCGCCATGCTCTCCACGTGCGCCGTGTGCGCAAACATGTTGACCACACCGGCGGCCACGCAGCGGTAGCCCGCTTGGTGCACCAGCAGCCCTGCGTCGCGCGCCAGCGTGGCCGGGTTGCAGCTCACATACACAATGCGCTGCGGCGGTGTCCAGCCACCGCGCTGCGCCGGGTTCTGGTGCAAATCGGCCAGGGCCTTGGCCAAAGCAAACGCGCCCTCGCGTGGCGGGTCCACCAGCCATTTGTGCGCAGCACCGTCGGACACCAGCAGGCCCGGCGTCATGTCGAACAGGTTGCGCGCTGCAAAGGCCGTGGGCGCCAGTGGGCGGTCGCGGCCGGCCTGGTTGAGCTTGAGGTTGTCGCGCGAGCGAGCCACCAGGGTTTCGCTGCCCTCAATACCCAGCACCTCGCCCGCGGTGGTGGCAATCGGCAGCGTGAAGTTGCCCAGACCGCAGAACCAGTCGATCACGCGCTCGTTTTTCTGTGCATCCAGCAGGCGCAGCGCCCGCGTGACCAGCACGCGGTTGATGGCCGGGTTCACCTGGGTGAAGTCGGTGGGTTTGAACGGCATGGTGATGCCGAACTCGGGCAAGGCGTAGGACAGTTGCGGACCGTCGGTGTCCAGCAGCTTGACCGTGTCCGGCCCCTTGGCCTGCAACCACCACTGCACCCCGTGTTGCTGCGCAAACGCGCGCAAGCGGCTGATGTCGTCCTCGCTCAGCGGCTCCAGGTGGCGCAGCACCATGGCCGTCACCTCGTCGCCGCAGGCCAGCTCGATTTGCGGGCAGGTCTCGCGCGCGTCCATGCCGAAGATGAGTTCACGCAACGGCATGAGCATCTCACTCACGTGCGGCGGCAGCACCGGACACACACGCATGTCGGCCACATAGCGGCTCTTGCGCTCGTGAAAACCGATCAGCACCTCGCCCTTTTTGTGCACATGGCGCACCGACAGGCGCGCACGGTGGCGGTAGCCCCAGGCCGGCCCCTCGATCGGGCGCAGCATGGTTTCGGCGCGCACCTTGCCCAGGTGCCAGAGGTTGTCTTCCAGCACGCGCTGCTTCACGGCCACCTGGGCCGATTCGTGCAGGTGCTGCATCTTGCAGCCGCCACAGGCGCCTGCGTGCAGACCAAAGTGGGGGCAACCGGGACGCACGCGCTGCGAGGACTCGTGGTGCACCGCCGTCACCACACCGGCTTCCCAGTTGTTTTTCTTGCGGTGCACGTTGACGCTGACTTGCTCGAACGGCAGTGCGCCTTCGATGAAGACCACCTTGCCGTCGGGCCGGCGGGCGATGCCCTGGGCATCGATGTCCAGCGATTCCACCGCGAGCCAGCCGTCGGGCAAGGGGTTCTCGGGTGCGTCGTGGGCCGCGGCGTTGGCGGTGGTGAGGAGGCTGTTTACGTGGAGGGTGGCGGCTGTCGTCATGCCCTGATTGTCTCAGGCCCCGCAAGACGAACTGCCAAATTCAGCCCCAGGCTTTGAGATATTCATCCCAATGCGATTCGCTCGGCGCCAGATTGCCCAGCGTCTCCTTCACCATCGAAATCTCCTGCTCGTACTCGGCCTCGGTGAGGCCGCCGCGCATCTTCTGGAAACGGCAGTACACGAGGTAGGTGTTCATCACATCGGTCTCGCAGTAGCGCCGGATGTCTTCGGTTTGCCCGGCGAGGTATTGCGCGTACACCTGCGAGCCATCCATGCCCAGCTTGCCGGGAAAGCCGCAGAGTTTGGCCATGGCGTCCAGCGGCGCGTTGTTCTTGGGCGAGTACATGGCCAGCAGGTCCATCAGGTCCAGGTGGCGCATGTGGTAGCGGCTGATGTAGTTGTTCCACTTGAACTCGCGGTCGTCTTCGCCGAGGTCCCAGTATTTGCCCGCCTCCACGCCATGGCGCAAGCCTCGATAGTGCAACACCGGCAGATCGAAGCCACCGCCGTTCCAGCTCACCAGCTGCGGCGTGTGCTTCTCCACCGCGTGGAAAAAGGTCTGCACCACCTTGCCTTCGCTCTGGCCGTCGCGGTCCACAAACGAGTGGATGCGCAGGCCCTCGGCGTTGCGGAACACACAGCTGATGACGAGCACCCGCTGCAGGTGCAGCGGCATGAAGTCGCTCTGGCCTTTTTCCTGGCGCTCGGCCAGCCAGGCCGCATGGACCTGCTCGTCGGTGTGGTCGGCCGGCGCACCGCGCAAGGCGCGCAGGCCGTCGATGTCGGGAATCGACTCGATGTCGAAGACGAGCACCGGCCAGGCCATGGCGGCCCCGCCTCAGCGCTTGGGCAGGTAGCCCAGGGGATCGACCGGCTTGCCCAGTCGGCGCACTTCAAAGTGCAGCTTCACGCGATCGGTGTCGCTGCTGCCCATTTCGGCGATCTTCTGACCCTGGCGCACGGCCTGGTCTTCGCGCACCAGCAGCGCCTGGTTGTGCGCGTAGGCCGTGAGGTAGGTGTTGTTGTGCTTGAGGATGATGAGGTTGCCGTAGCCGCGCAAACCGGCACCGGCGTACACCACACGGCCATCGGCGGCGGCGACCACCGCATCACCGATCTTGCCGGCGATCGACACGCCCTTGTTGGTCGTCTCGTCGAAGTTGGACACCACGGTGCCCTGCGCTGGCCACACAAAATTGAGATCGTCGGCACCAGCGGAAGCGGGTGCAGGCGCGGGTGCCGGTGCGGGAATGGGCGCTGCCGCGGGGGCTGCGGGGGCGGCATCGGTGAGGGGACGCGCCACCACACCAGCGGGATTCACTGGCGTGCTGGACACGCCGGTGGCTGGCGCCGAGTGGGCCACAGCCGATGCGGGCGGCTGAACGCGCAGCACCTGGCCGATTTCGATCGCATTGGCGTTGGTCAGGCTGTTCCAGGCCTGCAGATCGCGCCAGTTCTGGCCGCTGTCCAAGGCAATTCGGTAGAGCGTGTCGCCGGCCTTCACGGTGTAGTAGCCGGGCTTGCCGGCGTTTTCGGCGCCGGGCATCACCACCACATCGGCGGGGCGCGCCATGCCGCGGTCTTCCACCGGAGCGGGGCCCGAGACGCGGCGGGTCGAACAGCCGGCCGTGACGAGGACAACCGCGGCAACTGCCGCCACGGCAGCGACTTGCCATGGGGATCGGCGCTGTTCACGGGGCACGGTCGGTGCCTGGGGAAAACGCATGTACATGAAAACTCCCAACCTGTGAGTGGGACGCGCCTGGTGGCGGCCCCTTAAAAAGAACGCCCCGCTGCCCACGGCAGGGGGAAACTCATGCGATACCCGATTTTAGGGGCACAAAAAGCACGGCCTCCAGCTCGGTGCGAACCATGCCAGTGGCGGTTTTGTCGATGACGACCAGGTTCTGCTTGCCCGCCGCGGTGACCGCCGGCGCCACCAGCCGGCCGCCGACGGCGAGCTGGTCCATCCAGGCTTGGGGGATGTCGTTGCCCCCGGCGGCGGCAATGATGGCGGCATAAGGAGCACCTTTGGCGTACCCGAGCATGCCGTCGCCGAACAGCAGGTGCAAGTTGGAGATGCGGAAGGCGCGAAGGTTCTCGCGCGCCTTCTCATGCAGGCCACGCAGGCGCTCGATGCTGTAGACCTCGCTCGCCACCTGGGCCAACACCGCGGCCTGGTAGCCGCAGCCAGTGCCGATTTCCAGCACGCGACCGAGCTTGCCGGTGTGGTTGGCGCACAGGAGCTCGATCATGCGAGCCACAACGCCGGGCTTGGAGATGGTCTGGCCCAGGCCGATCGGCAGGCTGGTGTCTTCGTACGCCTGGTTCACCAGCGCGGTGTCCACAAAACGGTGCCGCTCCACCGCCTGCAGGGCCGCGAGCACACCGGCATGGCTCACGCCCTGTGTCTGGATCTTGCGCACCATCGAGGCGCGCACGGCCGAAGAGTCCATGCCCACGCCACTCGGCGACACAGGTCGAACCGGGGCGGCGGTTTTGATGGCCGGGCGCGGCACCGGTTTGACGGCGACCAGCGCGGGCTGTGAAGCGCGCGCAACCGATGGGCGCAAGGCAGGGGAAGGGCTCGCAGCCGGCAGCCGCGCCGGAAACGTGGGGCGGGCTTTGCCGCCGTCTTTCAAGAGCCTGCTCCCCCGGCAACGGCGGATTCGGGCGGCGCCGACAGGCTGGCTGCGGTCGGTGCCCAGTAAGCGAGGCGCTCGTGGTCGGTCAGGTCCACCTTCAGCGGCGTGATGGTGGCGTAGCCCTGCACGGCGGCGTGGAAATCGGTGCCGTCCGCGTCGTCCTTGGCCTTGCCGGCACTGCCGATCCAGTACATGGTGTCGCCACGCGGGTTGGTCTGCGAAATCACCTGCTCGGCGGCGTGGCGCCGCCCCAGGCGCGCGACCTTGAAGCCCTTGATGTCGGCGATGGGCCGGTTGGGAATGTTCACGTTGAGTAGCCAGGGCTCCACGGGCGCGCCGCTTTTCAGGGAGGGCAGCAGCTGCGACACCAGGCGCGCGGCCATCTGGCCCGCATCTTCCAGGTAAGCCCAGCCCTTTTCGGTCTGCGAGAACGCAATGGCCGGGATGCCGAAGAGGTAACCCTCCATGGCCGCGCCCACCGTGCCCGAGTAAATGGTGTCGTCGCCCATGTTGGCGCCGTTGTTGATGCCGGAGACCACGAGGTCGGGCCGGTAGCCCAGCAGGCCGGTGAGCGCGATGTGCACGCAGTCGGCCGGTGTGCCGTTGACGTAGCGAAAGCCGTTGTGCGCGGTGTGCACATACAGCGGCGAATGCAGGGTCAGCGCATTGGATTTGGCGCTGTTGTTGTGCTCGGGGGCCACCACCTCCACCTCGGCCAGCCCCTTGAGGGCCTCATACAGCGCCACGAGACCGGGCGCCTGGTAACCATCGTCGTTGGAGATGAGAATTTTCATCGCTTGATTTTAGGTGGCTTCCCCCCGGTCACGCTTGAGACAGACAACGGGCTTACCCGCTGCGGCTGGGGCGCTGTGCTGCCTATCATGACCCGACCCCCTACCCCATCCATCGAGGAGACGGCATGCACGCCTGGCTTTGTGAAAACCCCGTGGGCGTTGACGCCCTGACCTGGAAAGAACTGCCCACCCCCGAGCCCAAGTCCGGCGAGGTGCTTATTGAAATCCAGGCCGCCAGCCTGAACTTTCCGGATCTGCTGATCGTGCAGAACAAGTACCAGATGAAGCCCGCCCTGCCGTTTGTGCCGGGCTCCGAATACGCCGGTGTGGTACGCGCGGTGGGCGAAGGCGTGAAGCACCTGCAGGTGGGCCAGAGCGTGGCGTGCCTGAGCGGCACCGGCGGTTTCGGTACGCACACCATCGCGCCCGCTGCGCTGTGCATGCCGCTGCCCGCCGGCTTCCCGGCGGTGGACGCCGCCGCCTTCATCATGATTTACGCCACATCGTGGCACGCCCTCATGGACCGCGCTGCGCTCAAGGCCGGCGAGACCGTGTTGATCCTCGGCGCCGCCGGTGGTGTGGGCACGGCTGCGATCCAGATCGCCAAAGCGGCGGGCGCACGCGTGATCGCCGCCGCGTCGAGCGACGAGAAGTGCGAACTCTGCAAACAGCTCGGCGCAGACGCCACCATCAACTACAGCGTGCACACGCCCAAAGAGGGTTTGCGCGACGCCATCAAACAACTCACCGACGGCAAGGGCCCGGACGTGATTTACGACCCGGTCGGTGGTGACTTCGCCGAGCCGGCGTTCCGCTCGATCGCCTGGCGTGGCCGCTACCTGGTGGTGGGTTTTGCCAGCGGCCCCATCCCCGCATTGCCGCTGAACCTCACCCTGCTCAAGGGCGCGAGCATCGTGGGTGTGTTCTGGGGCGACTTCGCGCGCCGCGAACCCAAGGCCAACGCCGAGATGATGCAGGCCCTGGCCGTGATGTACGCCATGGGCCAGGTGAAACCGGTGATCGACCAGACCCTGCCCATGAGCGAGTTGCACAAGGCCTACGCCATCATGGGATCACGCTCGGTCAAAGGCAAGCTGGTGATGGTGAACTCCCCCGCCTGAACCCGCGCGCCGTCAACCCAGGCCGAGCATGTGCGCCAGGCCGTGCGGCTCGGCGGGGCGCTCCAGCATGAGGTGGCGTTCCAGGTCGCGCAGGTGCTGGTCCATCAGGGCCACGGCCCCGTCGGCATCGCCGCGCGCGATGCACTCCACGATGCGCTCGTGTTCGTCGTGCTCGCAGGCTGCGTTGCCCGGCGGCTGGTGCACCGCGACGATGAGCGAGCAGCGCGAGACGATCTCGATCAGGTAGCGCTGCAGGATGGCGTTGCCCGAGAGCTCGGCCAGCCGCAGGTGGTAGGCGCTGGCCAGGCGCGCCCACGAGGGCTGGTCCGAGCGGTGCATCACCTGGTGCTCTTCTTTCAACTGCTTGCGCAGGGCCTTGAGGTCGGCGGGCGTGGCGCGCTCGGCCACCAGCCGCACGATGGCGGCTTCCAGCGCGCGGCGCGCTTCAAAGATCTGCTGCGTTTCCTCTCGCGTGGGCACGGCCACGATGGCGCCGCGGTTGGGCCGCAGCTGCACGATGTGGTCGTGCGCGAGCTTCTGCAGCACCTTGCGCACCACCGCGCGGCTCACGCCGAAGAGCTCGCACAGGGGCGCCTCAGGCAGTTTGGTGCCGGGCGCCAGGCGCTGGCTCATGACGCCGTCGAACACGGCGCGGTAGATGCGCTCTTCCACATCGTCATCGGTGGCTTCGGGAGCCGGGGGTTCAGCGGTTCTGGCCATTCAGCGTTCCTTGCAGTTGCACCGCCAGTCTAATCAGCGCCAGGTCGCTGCCGGCCGGGCCGAGCAGCGAGACGCCCAGCACCGTGCCGTCTGGCAGGGTGAGCGGCAGGCTCACCTGCGGCAGACCGGCCAGGCCCGCGATGCAGGTGATGGCCATGGTGCGCAGGCGCACCGCGTCCACGGCGGCGGGGTCGGCATCGCGGCGTGGCGCCAGGCTCGCGGCTGAGGGCAACACGGCCACGCCATCACCCCCCAGCAGCGCCCTCACCTGAGAGCGCACCGAGGCGGCCTTCGCCCGAGCGGCCGCAGCGGCTTCATCGGTCACCGCGCTGGCGGCTTTCCAGCGCGCGCCGATGGCCGCGCCAAACACCGGCTGGTGCTGGGTGATCCACGCGCCGTGCGTGGCCCAGCCCTCAAACGCACCGGCGGTGGCATAGGTCTGGCGCCAGTCGGTCAGCGGCGTGTCGCCGGCCACGCGCAAGGTCTGCGGCTCGGTGTGAAGCAGCGTGGCCAGCGCATCGCGGGCGCGCTGCAACGGCTCGGCAAACACCGGGTCGGCAAGGTCCCACGCGTCCTGTGGCACCAGCACCCGGGTGGGTGCAAAGTCGCTCGGCGGCAGCAGCACAGCGGCCACACGCTCGAAGGTCGCGCTCTCATGCGCCAGCCAGGTCACCGTGTCGAACGCGGGATGCAGCGGCACCAGTCCCTGGGCCGACACCAGGCCGTGCGTGGTGCGCAGGCCCCAGAGGCCTGCGTAGCTCGCCGGCACGCGGGTGGAGCCGCCCGTGTCGGTACCCAGCGCAAAGTCCACCAGATGGGCCGCCACGGCGGCGCAGGAGCCGCTGGAAGAACCGCCGGGGACGCAGTCGGGCGCGGCGCTGTTGATGGGTGTGCCGTAGTGCGCGTTGTCGCCATGCAGGCTGTAGGCCAGCTCGTCGGTGAGCACCTTGCCCATGAGCGTGGCGCCGGCACCCAGCAGTTGGGCCACCACCGGGCTGTGTTCGGTGGGCAGAGCGTGTGTGGCCAGCCAGGTGGGGTTGCCCGCGCCGGTGGGGTGGCCGGCCACATCGAACACGTCCTTGGCGGCAAACGTCAGGCCGCTCAGGGGGCCGTTGGCCTCGGGCCCGATCACGAAGCGGCCGTGGGGCACCCAGGCGCCGACGGTGTCAACAATGGGGAAACTCATGTCGGCTTTCATGCAAAGGACGTGGGGTCGTTCAACGCGAGTTCGTTGACGTGCTCGCAGATCGCACCAGGCGTGGTGAACCAGACCTCGCCCCGGTCGCGCGCGGCACACAGGTGTTGCAGCGCGCGTCGCAGGTGGCGCAACCGGTAAGGCTGGCCCACCAGGTAGGGGTGCAGCGCGATGCCCTGCACCAGCGGCTGCGCGCGCGCCTGGTCGAGCATCTCGTCGGTGTTGTCGATGATCATCTGCGCGAAGTCCTTGCCGTCCATCTGGCGCGCCACGATCATGGGAATGTCGTTGAGCTCCTGCGGGTAGGGCACGGCCCACAGGCCTTGACCGCTGCGCGTGCGCATGCGCATGGGCTGGTCGTCGTGGCACCAGTTGAGCGTGTAGGTGTAGCCGGTCTCGGCCAGCAAGTCTGGCGTGGTGCGGCTTTCCGAAATCCAGGGCGAGAGCCAGCCTTGCACATCGGCACCACTCCCGGCCTTCATGCGGTCGCGGCACAGCACCAGCAGTTCGCGCTCGGCGGCTTCACTCAGCACGCCCTGTCGCTCGGCGTTGCTGTGGCCGTGGCCCACCAGCTCGTCGCCCCGCGCCGCGAAGGCCGCTACCAGCTCGGGGCAGTGGTCGTAGAGCGCGGTGTTGATGAGGGCGGCGGTGGGCAGGCCGAGCTGGTCGAAGAGCTCCAGACAGCGCCACGCACCCACGCGGTTGCCGTACTCGCGCCAGCTGTAATTGAGCACATCAGGCTGCGGCGAGCCCGGACCGATGCCGGCGCCCAGGCCCTCGCCAAACGCGAAGTGTTCGATGTTGAAACCCAGGTACACCGCCAGGCGCGCGCCGTTGGGCCAGCGGTAGTCGGGCCGCTGCGTGATGGGGCGGTAGGCGAAGCGTCCGTGGTCGGGCAAGGGGCCTAGGTATTGAGCTGACATGGCGGTGTCCGTCACAGCGTGGCCAGGCCGGCGCGCACCATCAGCCACTCGGCACTGTCGTTCCACACCTCCATCTGCGTGATGAGGCCGTGGCTCACCACGTAGCGGTCCACGTAGCGGTTGCCTTCGAACGGTGTGCCGTCGGGCCACTCGCCGTGCAGCGTGCCGATGCTGTAGACGACGGTCTCCGCGTCGGTGCCACCGGCCACTGTCTCGGTGCGCTCGATGCGTTTTTTCACCCAGCGGTAGCGCGTGGCGTTGAAGGCCGAACACTCGGCCGGGTCGCTCATGGCGCGCCCGCCAGTGAAACGGATGCGCAGACCCGGCGCGACAAAGCGGCGAGCGCCAGCGGGGTCGGGAATCATGATGATGCGCAGGAATTCGTCGACCACCTGGGCGGGCGAAAGTGACTGCAGGGACATGTCGGACATCGGGTTCTCCACAAAAAATGCACCGTGTTGAGGATTCGCGCACCGCTTTGGCCAGTGGCCGGCATCGGGTGCATGCACGCTCAAAGTGCGTGCAAGACACGTGCCAGATTGTCAACAATCCAATTCTCCCGGTGTCAACATACAGAAGCAAGCTTTGGCGACAAGGCTGGCATGCGACTTGCAAATGGAGACACCAAAGACGGCAAGCATGCCGCCCAAGTCACCTCCGCCTTCTCCCTCACTTCATCTGGAGTCCCGCCATGTCCTCTTCTGTCTTCTCCACCCGCCGTACCCTGCTCGTCGCCGGCTTCGCCCTCGCCAGCACCACACTCACCGGCCAGGCCCTCGCCCAGTCGGGCGAGCCCATCAAGCTCGGCCTGGTCACCGCGCTCTCGGGCCAGTCGGCCCTGGCCGGCGAATCCATCACGCGCGGCATGCAGATCGCCATCGACGAGATCAACGCCAAGGGTGGCCTGCTCGGTGGCCGCAAGCTGGAGCTGGTGCGCCGCGACGACGAGGCCAACCCGGCCAAGGGCGTGATCGCTGCGCGCGAACTGATCTACCGCGAAAAGGTGGCGGTGGTGTTCGGTGGTCTGGACACCCCGGTGTCCATGGCCATCGTGCCGCTGATCAACCAGGAAAAGGTGCCCTTCATGGGCCCGTGGGCCGCCGGTACCGGCATCACCAAGAACGGGGCCGAGGCCAACTACGCGTTCCGCGTGTCGGCGGTGGACGAGATCGTGGACGTGGGCATGCTGGCCTACGCACAGAAGACCTTCAAGGCCGCCAAGCCCGGCCTGATCCTGGTGAACAACCCCTGGGGCGAGAGCAACGAAAAAGGCCTGAAGGCCGCCATGGCGGCCAAGGGCGTGGTGCCCGCCGGTGTGGAGAAGTTTGAAGCCAACGACGTGGACATGGTCCCGCAGCTCACGCGCCTGAAGGCCGCGGGCGCCGACACCCTGTTCATGGTCGGCAACGTCGGCCCCTCGGCGCAGGTGGTCAAGTCGCTGGAGCGCATGGGCTGGAAGGTACCGGTGGTCTCGCACTGGGGCCCCGCCGGTGGCCGCTTCACCGAACTCGCCGGCCCGACCGCCAAAGAGGTGCACTTCGTGCAGACCTACAGCTTCTTTGGCAAGCAGGGCCCGGTGGGCGAACGCGTGATCAAGGCCATGATGGCCAAGTACCCCAACGTGAAAACCCCTGCCGACATCACACCAGCCGTGGGCGTGGCCAACGCGTACGACGCCACCCACCTCGCCGCACTCGCCATCCAGGCCGCCGGCTCCACGCAAGGCGAGGCGGTGCGCCAGGGCTTCTACAAGATCGAGAAGTACGAAGGCCTGATCAAGACCTACGTGAAGCCGTTCACCCCAACGGTGCACGACGCTGTGACCTCCGACGACTACGTGTGGGCGCAGTTCATCGACAACCGCATCGTTCCCGTCGGAACCACGAACTAAGGACTTCGGATGTTGGAGTTGTCAGCGCTGGTCAGCGGCCTCGGCCTGGGCAGCATGTATGGGTTGATGGCGCTGGGGTTCTACGTGACCTACGCCGTCTCGGGCACGGTCAACTTCGCGCAGGGCAGCTCCATGATGCTCGGCGCGGTGTTGACCTTCACCTTCGCGCAGACCTTCGGCTGGCCCGGCTGGGCCGCGGTGGTCCTGGCGCTGGCCCTGTGTGCGCTCTACGGCCTGCTGGTCGAGGTGCTTGCGGTGCGGCCCTTTGTGAACCGCGGCTCGGACGCCTGGCTCATGGCCACGGTGGCCATGGGCATGGTGCTCGACAACGTGGTCATGTTCACCTACGGCAAGGAGCCGCGCAGCCTGCCGTCGCCGCTGGCGCAGTCACCGCTGGAGATCGCCGGCACCAACCTCGGCGTGTACCCGCTGCAGTTGCTGATCCCTGTGGTGGGCCTGGCGCTGGCTGCGGTGCTGCACACGCTCTCGCGCCGCACGCGCTGGGGCGTGGCCATGCTGGCCGTGGTGCAGAACCGCTCGGCCGCGCGGCTCATGGGCATTCCGATCCGGCGCGCCGTGGCGGTGGCCTTTGCGCTGTCCACGCTCTTCGCCGGCGTGGCCGGGGTGCTGATCGCGCCGCTCTTCAACGTGCACTCCGACATGGGCACCCTCTTCGGCCTCAAGGCCTTTGCCGTGGCCATTCTGGGCGGCATCACCAGCGCCTGGGGCGTGATGATCGCCGGCCTGATCTTCGGCGTGGTCGAGGCCATGATCACTTCCACCCTGGGTTCGGGCTACACGCAGATCATCACCTTCGCGCTGGTGATCGTGGCGCTGGCCTGGCGGCCCAACGGCCTGTTCGGCCGCGCGGAGGTGAAGAAGGTATGAACTTGCGCAACCCCTCCAAACCAATCCTGGGTCTGGGCAATGGCTGGCAGATCGCCAGCGTGGCCGCCGTGCTTGCCCTGGGCGCCGCGCTTGCGCTCACGCTCAACGGCTACTGGGTTTTCGTGCTGGCCAACGTGGCGCTGCTGGCCATCGTCGGCGTGGGCCTGAACGTATTGGTGGGCCTCACCGGCCAGGTCTCGTTCGGCCATGTGGGCTTCTACGCCATTGGGGCTTACACCATGGCCATCCTCACCACCAAGACCGGCCTGAGCTTCTGGCTGGTGTGGCCGATCGCCGCGCTCATCGGCGGCGTGTTCGGCGCGCTGGTCGCCCTGCCCGCCTTGCGCGTGAAGGGCCCTTACCTCGCCATGATCACCATCGCGTTTGGTCTGATCGTGGAGCACAGCATCGTCGAGGCCAGCGGCCTCACCGGCGGGCAGAACGGCATCATGGGCCTCACCGCGCCGTCGCTCGGCGGCCTGGCTCAGGGCGAACGCGCCATGGCGCTGCTGGCCATTGGCGCGGCGGCCCTGGCGCTGGCTGGTTATGCCTGGCTCTCGCGCGGCACCTGGGGCGCGGCCATGCGCGCGGTGCGCGACGCCGAGACCGCCGCCGAGTCGGTGGGTCTGAACCCGCTGGCCATCAAGACCGTGGCGTTTGCCGTCTCGGCCCTGTGTGCAGCTGCGGCCGGCGCGCTGTTTGCGCCGCTCTCGGGCTTTGTCACACCGCACACCTTCGGCTTCGTGCAGTCCATCCTGTTCGTGCTGGTGGTCATGATCGGCGGCGCCGGCTCGGTGGCCGGCCCGCTGGTGGGCGCGATCATCGTCGGCCTGCTGCCCGAGCTGCTGTCGGGTCTGGAGGAATACCGCCTGCTTTTCTTCGGCGCCATGCTGTTGCTGGTGCTGTGGGTCGCGCCCGACGGCGTGGCCGGCCTGGTGCGCCGCCTGCGAGAGCACCTGCTGCCGCGCAGCGCATCGGCGGAGCCCACACCCGCCAGCGCCACGCTGGCGCTGCCCACCCGCGCACGCCAGCCCATCAGCGCACAAGGCCTGACCATGCAGTTCGGCGGCGTGCGCGCCGTGTCCGACCTGCACTTCACCGCACCAGCCGGCCAGGTCACCAGCCTGATAGGCCCGAACGGTGCGGGCAAGTCGACCGCGCTCAACATGCTCGGCGGTTTTTATCTGCCCACGGCGGGCGCGTTTGCGCTCGGTGGCCAGGCGCTGCAAGGGCAGAACGCGATGCAGATCTCGCGCCTGGGCGTGGCACGCACTTACCAGACCTCGCAGCTTTTCGGGTCTCTGAGCGTGCAGGACAACGTGGTGATCGCCATGCAGCGCGGCGCACTCGGCCCGCTGCTGGGCAGCGCGCGGCGCGCCTCGCCTGAGCTCACCGGGCGGGCACGGCAACTGCTCGCCTTCTGCGGCTACACGGGCCACCCCGACACGCTGGCCGGCGACCTGCCCCATGTGGACCGACGGCTGGTGGAGATCGCGCGGTCCCTCGCCACCGACCCCGACGCCCTGTTGCTCGACGAGCCCGCCGCCGGCCTCTCGCGCGAAGACAAACTGCGCCTGGGCATGCTGCTGCAGCGCATCGCCAACGCGGGCCTCACCGTGCTGCTGGTCGAACACGACATGACCCTGGTGATGGACATCAGCCACCAGGTGGTGGTGCTCGACGCGGGCGTGCGGCTGGCGGTGGGCACACCGGTTGAAGTTCAGGCCGATCCGGCAGTCCAGTTGGCCTACCTCGGCGAGTCCCTGGAGACCGAAGCGTCAACACCGCGCGACAACACCGCCCACCGACCCGAGATGCTCGGCGTGGGTTCCCTCGTTGCGGGCTACGGCGCCGAGCCGGTGCTGCACGGCATCGACCTGCAGGTGCGGCGCGGCGAGGTGGTGGCGCTGCTGGGGGCCAATGGCGCGGGCAAGTCCACGCTCATGAAGGCGCTGGCCGGCCTGCACCGTCCCATCCAGGGCGGCATCCACCTGGAAGGGCGCGAGCTCATGAACATGGGCGCCGAGCAGGTGGTGGCGCAAGGCGTGGTGCTGGTGCCCGAAGGCCGGCAGGTGTTTCCCGAGCTCAGCGTGCTCGACAACATCCGTCTGGGTGCTTTCCTGCAGACCGACGAGCGCGAGGCGCGGGTCGAAGAACAGCTGGTGCGTTTTCCGCGCCTGCGCGAGCGCCTGCACCAGCGCGCGGGTCTGCTCTCGGGCGGCGAACAGCAGATGCTGGCGATCGCACGCGCGCTCATGTCGCGCCCGCGCATCCTGCTGCTCGACGAGCCATCGCTCGGGCTGGCGCCCAAGGTGATTGCCGAACTCTTCGCCGCGCTGGATGCGCTGCGCCGCGAAGGCATGACGCTGCTGCTGGTGGACCAGATGGCCGGTCTTGCGCTCGCGCTGGCCGACCGTGCGTATGTGATGGAAGAAGGGCGTATCGTGGCGCAAGGCACCTCGGCCGAGATCGCCGCCAACGGCGCACTGGCGCAGGCGTATCTGGGCGAGTCGGGTGCCGACCTCCCCCACCCTGCTATTCAAGCCGCATGAACCACGAAACTGCGTGGCACGGCAAGCCGTGGTGTTGCACACCCACATGCCTTACGCCACCGCGCTCACGCTCACCCAAGACCGTGCACTCGACACCGCGCTGTCGCAGAACGCCATGCGTTTTCACGGCCGTGTGGCCATCGACCCGCACTACAACGGCCTGGCGCTGGACGCGGGCGAAGGCGAACGCATCGCCCGCGCCATGGGCACAGCCGACATTGCCTTTCTGGCCAACCACGGCGTGGTGGTGTGCGGACCACGCATCGACCATGCGTTTGACGATCTCTACTACCTGGAGCGCGCCTGCATGGCGCAGGTGCTGGCCCAGTCCACCGGGCGACCACTCAAGCCCGCCGACGCGGCCACCGCCGCGCATGTGGCCGGCCAGATGCAGAGCGAGCGGTTGCAATCCGAGTTGTTCTTCGAGGCTTTGCGCCGCACGGTCTGAAAGCAAGGGCCCCGGCGGCTAGGGGCTGGCAGCCGCCAGCGGCATGACCAGGCCCGCTGCCATCTCTGCCGTGAGCGGTTTGACCAGATAGTGCTGGATGAGGCCGATGGATGCGGCCGTGGCCTGGTCCACCGACCAGGCCGACGAGGTCAGCATGTTCAGCTGCAGCTCGGCCTGCGGGTGCAGCTGGTCGTTGAGCGCGCGCGCCACGTCAAAGCCATTCATTCCAGGCATGTTGATGTCGAGAAACACCACGGTGGGCACGCTCACCTGGTCTTGCAACAGGAAGTCGAGCGCGCGCTCACCACTTTCGAAGATCACGATCTCGCCACCAAAGCCGGCCTTGCGCAACGCCATCTGGTGGAAGAAGTTGTCGTTCTCGCTGTCGTCGATGAGGAGGATGCGCTGCACCGTCCGGTGTGTGTTCATGCTGGCGGCCTTGCTTGTTCTGGCTCGATCGTCCGGGTATGGCCCGGCAGGATCACGGCGTAGGCGTTGCTGCCGTCGGACTTGAGTTCGATCTGCAGCTCCCCTTGGTGCAGATCGATGATGTGGGAAGCGATGGACAGACCCAGACCGAGTTCGCGCACATCGTTCATGGCCCGCTTGCGGGCCCGGCGGGCCGACACCGGCGGGTTCTCGCGGACCTCGGGATCGACGGGGGGATGTGCGAGCACGGGCCGTCGGGTCGTGATGTCCACACGGTGGGTGAACAACGCCTCTTGTGACTGGATGGTCACCCGCAGACCCCGCGCCGGGTTCTGGCGCTGTGCCGAGATCAAGAGGTTCTCAAGAATGCTGCGGATGGCCAGGCGCAGGAGCGGTGCGTCGCCACGGATGCTGCCCGTCACCAACAGGTCGACTTCGGCGCCCACGGCATCCAGCTCACCGCCGATGGCCATGATGGCCTCGGCATAAATGCTGTGGGCCAGGTGCGGCTGCATGCGCATGTCGCTGGTGTCCACCTCGCTGTAGAGGCGCAGGTCTTCCAGCACGCGCGAGAGCTTGGCGCTGGCTTCCTGGGCAATGCGCAGGCAGCGCAGCTCCAGCGGGTCGGCACGTTCCAGGGCACCCTCGGTCAGCACGCTCGTGGCGTTGGTGATGGCGTTCACCGGCTCCTTGAGGTCGTGCGAGACGCTGTACACGTATTTGCGGTTGGCCAGTCGCTTGGCCTGCAGTTCCTTGACGGCGTCGGCCAGCGCCCGTTCGCTCTGCTTGCGCTGGGTGATGTCGCGCGCACGCTCGACCGCGCCGTGCACCACGCCGGCATCGCGCGCGGGAATGTGCGTGACCTCCAGATAGCGTGTGCCCATGCCGGGGAAGTCCGTTTCCACCTCGAACTGCGACTCGATGCCTGCCAGCGCCTGGTTGATGCTGGGTTTGAACAAGGCCCGGTAACTCGTGGGATCGATCAGGTCCTGCACCCGCATGCCCATGATTTCCTGGGGTTCGAGGATCCAGTAGCGCTGGAACGACGGGTTCACGAACAGGTAGCGGTGCTCGCGATCGATGAAGGCGGCCATGTCGCGGCCTTCGTTGAGCACATCGCGAATGATCTGCTGGCCCTTGACCAATTGCTCGACCATGCGCTCGGACTGCTCGCGGCGGCTGTGCTCATGTTCAAAAAGCTGCATGGCCAGATCGGCCAGGTGCTTGAGCATGCCGATCTGCTGGTCGTCCAGCTCGCGCGCCACGGTGTCCAGCACGCACACCGTGCCCAGGGCTGCACCACTGGCCGAGACGATGGGCGCGCCCGCGTAGAACAGCAGTTCTCCACTGCGCACCATGGCGTGGTTCTGAAAACGGACATCGCGGGTGGCGTCCTGTACCACCAGCACACCCTGCGGATCCAGGATGGCGTGGGCGCAGAACGACTCGTCGCGCGAGGTCTGCGCCAGCTCGATGCCGTGCCGCGCCTTGAACCACTGCCGGTTCTCGTCCACCAGCGAAATGAGGGCGATCGGCGTGCCGCAGATGCCGGCAGCCAGCGTGGTTAGGCTGTCAAACGCCTGCTGCGGCAAGGTGTCCAGAATCCTGAGGCGCCGCAGCTCGGCCAGGCGATCGTTTTCGTTGGCCGGGATCGGGCTGGGCATGGTGGGATGCGGGTGCACGGGGGCTCAGGACAGATCGATCAACGCCGCCGCCGTCTCCCGCGTCAATGGCTTGACAAGGTAGCTCTGGATCAGGCCGATCGAGTCGGCCGTGGCCTTGTCGACCGACCACGATGACGACGTGAGCATGTGCAGCTGCAGCGGCACACCGGGATCGAGCTGCTGCTCCAGCGTGCGGGCCAGCTCAAAACCGCCCATGCCGGCCATGTTGATGTCCATGAACACCATGGTGGGCACGCTCACACGGTCGCGCAGCAGGAACTCGAGCGCATCTTCACCCTTGTCATAGATCTTGATCTCGCCGTCGAAGCCGCACTTGCGCACCGCGATGTCGTGGAAAAAGTTGTCGTTGTCGCTGTCATCGACCAGGATGACGCGCTGGGTGTGGGTGTTGCTGTGCATGGTGAGGTTCTCGGAGCACAAGCGGGTGCCTGCTCTTGAACCCAATGTAGGCAGCGGCTCATGCGCTGCAGGTGTCATAAGACACAAGCCCTGGCCGAATGGTTCAACCCATCGTGCAATGGGTCACGTGAACAAGACCTAGATGAAACGCTCTATATAAATCAACGCACCTTCGTCGAAGTGGTCGAAGTTGCGGTGGATGGCGTGGGCGGCGCGGATGAGATCTGCCTCCACAAACCGCGGGCAGCCGATCGCCCAAAGTTGCAACGGGATATTGGCCGCTGCCGCGAGCATCGGCCCGCTGGGTGCCCAGAACAGCGTGCCGCTGTCGTGACCCACCCGCAGGTCCTGAAAGTTGTACTGGTAGCGGCGCGTGAACATCACCGCCACGAAACGCAGCGCCGCGGCCATGGCCACCGCTTGCGGCTGCCCGGCCGACACAAACTGGTGCTGCACGTACTGCATGCCCAGTTCCAGCGAAGGCAGGTCTTCAATGCCCGGGATCACCGGGTACCGCTCCAGGGCCTTGAGATCGGTCTGCAACTTGTTGCCCATGAGCTTGAGCGCGCGCCGCGAGGCCTCCACGAACAACAGGCGCGGCACCGGCTGGCAGGCCGCGTCCAGGTCGATCTGCACCGCAGGGCCGGTGCTCTGGGGTTTGTGGTGACCGTCGCTGGATTCGGGGTTCATGGCGGTGCGTGCGGCAAGAGGCCTCAGGCCAGCAAGTTGAGCTGTGTGCCCACGTTGCCAGTGGTGGCCAGAGGCAGGTCGCCGGTGACGCTTTGCAGCAGCGACAGGGTGCCCGCACCCTGCATGTCCATGGCCTTTTTCATCACGGCCAGCTGCACCTCCTGGGCGATGTTGGCCTGTTGGGCGGCGACGACAGCGCCAACCATTGCTGCGGGAGAGACGTCCACGGGGGTTCCTGGTGAATGGAGATACCTCCTGTATCGGTCACCAGGGCCGGATCTTGATATCGAACCGGGTTACGGGCTTCAGGGGTCAGGCAAACGCCCGTTCCATTTCACGGCGGAATTTCACCGCTGTGGCGTCGGCATCGAACGCCACATCGTTCCAGCTCACGGCTTGGCCGGCCTTCACGGGTTTGAGCAGCTTCACGCCGTGGGCCAGGCCCAGGGGCAGGCCGCCCAGGGCCAGCGATTCCTGGGCGGGCAGCAACTTGCCGTACACGGTGTAGCCACCCTCGCCGTCGAGCATTTCGCCGGCCTTCAGATCGCGTTTGGCCGTGGCCACCACGTCGCCGTGCCAGCAGATGGGTGCGCCGGTGGCCTCCTGGCGCAGGCCGATGGACGCCACGGTGATGCCGAGTTCAAGACCGATCAGGTGGAACGGCTTGTACATGCTGGAATACCGCCCGCTGGGGTCGGTGATGAGGCCGTATTCCTTGAAGCAACGTGCCACGTAGTCGCTGTCGGCTGCGAAGGTCACGTACACGCCCCAGCGCAGATCGCGGAACACCGGGCGGGTGTCGCGCTCCACGCTGGAGATCACCTCCACCTGACCCCGCTGGTCCAGGATGCCGCCGTGCTCCCGGGGCTTGAGGATGCGCGCCAGATCGTCCACACCCACAGCGGGAAACTTCAAACCACTGGGTGCATTCAACCCGGTGGCGTTCGCCACCGCGGCCATCTCGATGGCGCTCTTGGTGCCGTCGAGAAAGCTGTTGAACATCTGCGGATTCATGCCGCCCTGGGCCGCGTCTTCGGCGGTCAGGCCGTAGTGGTTCCACACCGTGTCGGGCGTGCTCTCGTGGTACGAAGGCAGGTACTTCGTTCCCTTGCCCGCGGCCACCACCGAGAACCCCGCCGCCCGTGCCCAGTCGACCATTTCACAAATGAGCGCCGGCTGGTCGCCGTACGCCAGCGAGTACACGATGCCCGCCTCGTCGGCCTTGCGCTTCAACAGGGGCCCCGCCAGCGCATCGGCTTCCACATTCACCATCACGATGTGCTTCTTGAACTTGCAGCAAGCCAGCACATGGCCAATGCCCACGGCCGGGTTGCCCGTGGCGTCGATGATGATGTCCACAAAGGGCGACTCGATCAGCGCCATGTTGTCGTCGATGACGGCGGTGTTGCCCAGCTTCGCCGCCTGCTCCAGCGAGGTGGCGCTGAACGCCTCTGCTTTCCAGCCCACGTTCAGCAACGCGGCCTTGGCCCGCGAGGGCGACAGATCGGCAATGCCCACCAGGTGGATGCCCGGCGTGCGCGGCACCTGCGACAGGTACATGGACCCGAATTTGCCGGCGCCGATCATGCCCACACGAAGGGGTTTGCCCTCGGCGGCGCGCTGTTGAAGCTTGGAGAAGAGGTTCATGGTGTCCTTGTCAGTCGGTGCGAAATCGGCCTGAGGAATTCTGCACCGGCCGGGTGTTGGCGGTGGGCCAGGGACTGACGGGATTGCAGCCTTCGGAGGGCGTGGGCCCAGACGACGGCAAGGCCCTATATGCAAGATGGTTAAGAGGTTCCAAATTTTTTGAATATGTAAGTATGGTTTCACGCAATGTGGCGATAGCGTTTTGTGAGCAAGCCCAACTGAAGCCATAGTCAGGAGCCAACATGACGTCCTCACCCCTTCCCTCGCCAAGCCAAGTGAGCGTCTCGCTGGACCGCGATGTTTTCTTGCGATCGCTGGTGCGTGAGTTGGCGGGCACCCTTGAAAACGTGGTGGGCCTCAACGAAGCGTCGGGTTTCATCAGTGTGGTGGGGCAGCGGATCGGAGAATGGCTCGACGCTGAATACCGCCAGGCTCTGGGGACTGCACAGCTGAACCAGAAGCAAGTGGCTGAAGTCCTGGTGGACCTCAAGCGTCGAATCCAGGGCGACTTTTATTTGATCGAATCCGACGAGCATCGCATCGTTCTGGGCAATCGTGCCTGCCCCTTCGGTGACAAGGTGTTGGGGCGTCCGTCCATGTGCATGATGACCTCGAACGTGTTTGGCACCATCACCGCGCAGAACCTCGGAAGGTCCAAAGTGGTGCTGCAACAGACGATTGCCTCCGGCTCGCCAACCTGCCGGGTCGTCATTTACCTCAAACCCAGCGCAGAGGCGGATGCTGCGGACGGACGAGAGTACTTCCGCGTCTGAGAACGCCGGCCAGATGAATTTCCCCTCCCAAGCCTGCGTCCGGATGTTCGAGGTGCATCCGGACGCCCACTGGCTGCTGGACGAACGTGGTGTGCTCCAACACGCCAACAGAGCCGCTCTGCACCTGATGGGAAACCTGGCCCAGGTTCCCGTTGGCGAGAACATCGCCAACCTGGTCGCTGACGGGCCCTCACACTGCGCAGACCTCATCCGCCAGGGCATGCGCAGCTCTGTTCCCACGCCTGCGCGCCTGCGTTTGCGCACTCGCGATGCGGCTGAAGTGGCCCGCAGATGCGAAATCGCGCTTCTCACCCCCGCCTCTGAAGGGGCACCCGCCCTGCTGTGGTGCAGGTTCCTGGAACAGGGTTTGGGAAAGAACCAGTTCGAAGTTCTCAATCAACAGATCCAAAGTTTGAAGCGTGAAGTCGGCAGACGCCAAGCCGCCGAATCCGACATGCGCCAGCAGAGCGAATGGCTGGAAACGGTGTTGCTCGGCATCGCCGAGGGAGTCATTGCCACCGATCTGGATGGCTGCGTGCTGTTCATGAACCAGGTCGCGGCCGAGTTGACCGGTTGGCCCAGGGCCCTCTCGATGGGTCGCATGGTCACGGATGTGGTCCAGCTGATTGCTCTGGATGGTTCAGGGTCGAGGAAGGACGTTGTCGCCAACCTGGGGCAACTCTCGGGACTCGACCCGACCCAGAGGCGTCTGCAGCTCGTCGATCGAGGCGGGGCCACCCGCCTGGTGCAGGTTTCCCTTTCTCCGCTGACCAGCGAGTTTGGCGTTCGCCGCGGTACGGTGCTTGTTCTGCGCTCGGTTGAAGACGAAGTGAAGGCCGAACGTGAACGGCTGGCCCTGGAGCATCAGCTGCGTGAATCCCAGAAGATGGAGGCTTTGGGAACCATGGCCGGGGGCATCGCGCACGACTTCAACAACATCGTTGCCGCCATCCTGGGCAATGTCGAGCTGGCACTTGAAGACCTCACACCGGAGTCGGAGGGCAGGGTCAGCCTGCTTGAAATTCGCAAGGCGGCTCGCCGGGCGCGTGACATGGTGCAACAGATTCTCACGTTCAGCCGCCGGCAGGACAACACCCGCGCTCCCGTCGCGGTGCAAACGCTCCTGCAAGAGGCTCAAAGCATGCTGAAGGCCGCGCTGCAACCCGAAGCACAGTTGGAGATTCATGCCGACGAACACCTTCCACCGATCTGGGCCAACGCAACGCAGATCGAACAGGTGTTTCTCAATCTCACGGGCAATGCCATGCAAGCCTTGCAAGGGCGCGCCTCAGGCAAGGTAGAGGTCCAAGTGCGCAGGTTTGACGGACGGCCTGCACCGAGCGATCCCGACGAGTATGAGGTGATCTCCATCGGCCCTGAATGGCCGGAAACCAGTTTGCGCATCCAGGTGAGCGACAACGGCAGCGGCATGGATCCACCTACCCTCGCGCGAATTTTCGAGCCCTTTTTCACGACCAAGGCCATCGGAAGCGGGACGGGTCTGGGGCTTGCCGTGGTTCACGGCATTCTGCGTGATCACCAGGCCGTGCTCAGGGTCAGAAGCGCGCCGGGCGCCGGCACCATGTTCACGATCTGGCTGCCGGGCATGATCGAATCCGCGGTTCAAAGTCAGGTGGTGCCCGACACCCCGGCGGCCATGGCTTCGTCAAGCGCAGGAGGCGACCCAGCTGCGCACGTTCTGTACGTCGATGACGATGAATCGATGGCCTTTCTGGTGCAACGCTTCCTTGACCGCAATGGATACCGGGTCACCACCTGCACCAGCCCGGACGACGCCCTGAGGTGTCTTCGCTCTGCAGAAGACGAGTTCACGCTGTGCATCACCGACTACAACATGCCTGGCATGTCCGGGCTGACGCTTGCCAAAGAGATCAAGACACTCCGACCCCATCTGCCGGTTGCCATCGCATCCGGCTACATCAGTGACGAACTTCGCTTGCTGGCTCCCAAGGCCGGCATCGACGAGCTGATCTACAAGCCCAACTCCGTCGAAGAGTTGTGTCGCACCATCGAGCGCCTGATTGTGCGAGACGCCGCCTTTTGAACGGCGTGCCGGCAAGCGAGTGGTCTGCTCACCGCACCAGCCAGAGTTCGCCTTCTTTCAGCGCGATTTCGTCGCAGTTGCCCTGCTCGGCCGGCCCGCCGCGGTCGATCACCAGAAAGTCTCCTGGTGCGTCGATGGCGATCAAGGGGTGGTGCCAGGTGCCGCGCGCGTAGTTCACGCCCTGCCCGGCCTGCGCCAGAAAACACCGGATGTCTTGCGCCCCGGGCGCATCACCCGGCGCCGCCACCACCACCAGAAACGGCAGAGGTAACAGCGCCACAAACGCCTGGCTGCCCAGGGGATGGCGCTCCATCACGGTGATGGCCAGGGGGAAAGTTCGGGGCAAGGCCCGGAAGATGCTCAAGAGGGTGTGGCCGCCCTCGCCTGTGGTGTCGATGCGGGCGAGGTCGTGGTACCGCTCGGCGAAGCCTTCGTTGATGGTGAAGTGGCGCGCGGCGTCGCTGGCTTCGATCACGTCGCCAAAGGGGCGGAAGGCCTCGGCGGTGAGGGGCTCGATGGTCAGCAGGGTGGCCTGTGGCTTCATGGGGTTCTCAGCAGTCAATGCCTTGCAGGTCGGGCGCGGTGGGTTTGCCTTTGCCGCCGGCGCGTTTGCCGCGCTGCGTGCGTTTGTTGAAAGCCAGGCCCATGGCCAGCGTCTGTGCCAGGCAAAGGGCCGAGGTGAGCGAGCGGAATCCGAGCAGTTCGGCGTCGTTGACCTCCAGCGTCAGGTCGGCGTCTTTGGCGATGGGGCTCAAAAAGGCGTTGGTGATGGCCAGGCGCTTGGCGCCCTGCCGGCGCACCTGCTCGCACACGGCCAGCGTGTCGCAGGCATAGGGCGGGAAGCTGATGGCGATCAGCAGGTCGTGCGCATTGGCGCCAAAGGCTTGTTCGCCGATGGCGCCGCCCAGGCCGTTGAGCTGCACCGCGGGCTGGCCCACGCGGTTGAGCGCATAGGCCAGGTAGGCCGCCACCGCGTACGAGCGGCGCAGGCCCACCACGTAGACCATGCGCGCGTTCTGGATCAGGTCGATCGCCTGTTTCAGCGGGAGTGCACCCGCATCGGCCGCCAGGTGTTCGAGCGAGACGATGTTGGCCTGGCTGAAGGCGTGCAGCACCTCGGCCGGGTCGGCCGGGTTGTCCAGCGCCTGCTCGCCGCCGTAGTGCCGAATGCGTTCGCGAAACGTGGGCTTCACGGCATCCTGCAGCGGTGCAATAAACAGGCGCTGCAGGTCGGAGTAACCGTCAAACCCGAGCGCCTTGGCCATGCGCACAAAGGCCGAAGGCGCCATGCCGGCAGCGGCGGCCACCGCGGCGATCGGGCTCAGGGCCACGTCGTTGGGGTGTTCGAGCGCGTGGCGGGCGGCATCGCGCATGCGGGGCGTGAGGCGTTCGCTCTCGCGCGCGATCAGCTCGCGCAGTTCGTCGAGGTTGCCGGGTTTGGGGGCTGCTGCGCTCGCCTGGGTCGCCATGTCATCGGAGGGTTATTGGATGTGTCGGATGGCCCGCCCTCAGAAAGCACGAACCTCGCCGCGCGTCACAAAGCGTCCCAGGCCTTCGCGGCCGTGCCACTGCTGTCCGTCGACGATCAGCTGGCCACGCAGGAACACCTTCTCAACGCGCCCCTGCAATGTACGGCCTTCGAGCAGCGTGTAGTCCACGTTGCTGTGCAGCTCGCTGGCGTGGATGGTCTGGCTCACCGCCGGGTTGAACAGCACCACGTCGGCGTCGCTGCCCACGGCGATGGTGCCCTTCTTCGGAAACAGCCCGAAGAGTTTGGCCGGTGTGGTGGACGTGAGTTCCACAAAGCGGTTGAGCGAGAGCTTGCCGCGCATGACGCCGATGTCGAACAGACTCACCAGCCGTGTCTCGATGCCGGGCGCGCCGTTGGGAATGAGCGAGAAGTCGTCCTTGCCGCGCATCTTCTGCAGCTGGTAGCCCAGGTGGCCTTCTTTCATGCAGAAGGGGCAGTGGTCGGTGGCGATCACCTGCAGGTCGTCGTAGCGCAGCGCGCGCCACAGGTGCTTCTGGTCATCGGGTGTGCGCAGCGGTGGCGTCATCACGTACTTCGCGGTGGCAAAGTCGTCGTTGTTGTAGACCGTGTCGTCAAACAGCAGGTAGTGCGGGCAGGTCTCGGCAAACACCGGAATGCCTTCGGCGCGCGCGGTGACGATGTGTTTGAGCGCCTGGTTGCTCGACACGTGCACGAAGTAGATGGGGGCTTCGGCCAGCTCGGCCAGGCGGATGCCGCGGTGCGTGGCCTCGCCCTCCAGGATGGCCGGGCGGGTGAGCGCGTGGTAACGCGGCGAGGTGTGACCGGCCTCCAGCGCCTCCTTGATCAGGAGGTCGATCACGGTGCCGTTCTCCGCGTGCAGCGCGACCATGCCGCCCTCGGCGCCCACCTGCCGCAGCATGCGGAAGATGGCGGCGTCGTCGGCCATCATCACGCCGGGGTAGGCCATGAACATCTTGAAGCTGGTCACGCCCTCGTGGCGCATGGCGTGGCGCACGTCGTGCAGCACCTGGTCGTCCACCCGGGTCACGATCACGTGCAGGCTGTAGTCCACATTGACCTGCGGGTCGGCGCTGCGCTGCGCGCGCTCGATCGCACCCAGCGGAGAGTCGGTGGCGTTCTGCAGCGCGAAGTCCACCACCGTGGTGGTGCCGCCAAAGGCCGCGGCCTTGGTGCCGCTGGCGAAGGTGTCGCAGGTGATGGTGGGCCCGATCACGTTTTCCATGTGCACGTGGGTGTCCACGCCGCCGGGCAACACATAGAGGCCGGTGGCGTCGATCACGGCCACATCGGACCCCACGGCAATGTGCTGGCCGATGGTGTCGATCACGCCGTTGCGCAGCAGCACGTCGGCCACGTAGTCGTCGGTGGCGGTGATCACGCGCCCACCACGGATCAGCACCGGAGTGCCGTGGACGAGCGTGGCCTTGGCCGAGGTGGCCACCGCCGCCACACTGGGCGGCTGGGCGTGGCCGTGGGCGGCGTCGTTGCAGGCCGGGTCGACGCAGGCGTAGGGACGCGGTGTCACTTCACCACCTCGTCCAGGTGAGCAATCAGGCGGTCGATCTCGGCCACGGTGTTGTAGTGGGCGATGGACACACGCACCACACCGCCCTGCGCATGCAAGCCCAGGGTTTCTATCAGGCGCTTGGCGTAGAAATCGCCGAAGCGGATGCCGATGCCGTGCTGGTCCACGTGGCGCACGATGGCTTCGGATGGCTGCTCACCCGCCATGAAGGCGATGGTGGGCACGCGGCCGCCATCGGTGGCTCCGGTGTGACCGATCACGCGCACCGACTTCTTGCTCCGCAGGTAGCCCAACAGTTGCTCGGCCAGCCGGTTTTCATGCACTTCAAACGCGTCGAACGCGGCCTGCATCTTCTGGCGGTCGCTGCCCGCAGCGCCGAGCGCGTTGCCCACGTGCACCAGGTAGTCGTTGATGCCCATGCAGCCGTATGAGAGCTCGTAGTTCACATTGCCGGGTTGCAGCTTGTAGGGCACCACGTCCTGCCCGATGAAGTAGTGGTTCAAGCTCGGCAGGCCCATCAGCAGGTCGCGCTGGATCCACATCACCGCGTAGTGCGGGCCGAACACCTTGTAGAAGCTGAACACATAGGCATCAGCACCGCTGGCCTGCACATCCACCAGCCGGTGCGGCGCGTAGGCCACCGCGTCCACACACAGGCGCCCGCCCACGGCGTGCACACGCTTCGCCACCTCGGTCACCGGATTCACCGTGCCCAGGATGTTGGAGGCGTGGGTCATGGCCACCCAGGTGGTCCTGGGTGAGAGCAAGCGGTCGAGGTCGGTCAGGTCGAGCTCCAGCGTCTGGTGATTCACTTCCCACACCTTGACCACAGCGCCGGCGCTGCGCAGCCGCATCCAGCAGCCGATGTTGGCCTCGTGGTCGGTGTTGGTGACGATGATCTCGTCGCCGGCTTGCACACCCGGCAACAGCGCCTGGGTGAACAAGAACATGAGCGAGGTGGTGGCGCCGCCCATCACCACCTCGTCGTCCGCCGGGGCGTTGATGAGCTGGGCCACCGCACGGCGCGCGGCCAGCACGCGCTCGCCGGCCGCCTGGCTCTGTGCGTAGCTGGCACCCAGCTGCACGCTGCTGGTGAGCAAATAGTCGCTCACGCGGTCAGCCACGCGTTTGAGCACCTGGGATCCACCGGCGTTGTCGAGGTAGACGCAGCCGTCTTTCAGCGCGGGGAATTCGGCGCGGATCAGGTCGAGGTTCAGGGGATTCAGTGGCATGTTGAGAGCGGGTTCAGTGTGAAAGGATGGCCTGCAAAAAGGCCTGTGTTCGGGGTTCGCGTGGTGCGTCGAAAAACACGTCGGGTGCGGCCTGCTCCACCACGGCGCCGGCCTCCATGAAGATCACGCGGTCGGCCACGCGGCGGGCAAAGCCCATCTCGTGCGTGACCACCACCATGGTCACGCCAGTGCGCGCCAGGTCCTGCATCACGTCGAGCACCTCGCCCACCATTTCGGGGTCGAGCGCGGAGGTGGGTTCGTCGAACAGCAGCACCTTGGGCTCCATGGCCAGCGCACGCGCAATGGCCACGCGCTGCTGCTGGCCGCCCGAGAGCTGGCCGGGAAACTTGTGCGCGTGTTCGGCCAGGCCCACCTTGGCCAGCAGGCCGCGGGCGCGCTCTTCGGCGTCGCGTTTCAAGAGGCCGCGCACGCGCAGCGGGCCCAGCGCCACATTGGCCAGGGCCGTGAGGTGGGGAAACAGGTTGAAGCTCTGGAACACCATGCCGACCTCTGCGCGCACCTTGGCCAGGCCCTTGCCGCGCACCACCTTCTCGCCGTCCACGGTCACATCGCCGTGCTGGTAGTCCTCCAGCAGATTGAGGCAGCGGATGAGGGTGGACTTGCCCGAGCCCGAGGGCCCGATGACCACAACGACTTCGCCGAGCTCGATGTCGAGGTCGATGCCCTTGAGGGCTTCGAAGCTGCCGTAGGACTTGCGCAAGCCCCGGATCTGGATCAGTGCGGCCATGGGTGGGTGTGTGCGAAGCGGTGGGGCATCAGCGCAGGCTGGCGCGGTGCCGGGTTTCGAAATAGCCGACCAGCCGCACCAGCGGCAGCAGCAGGATGAGGTAGAGCACGGCCGCGCCAATGAGCGGCGTGGGGTTGGCGGCGAGCGCCTGGGCCTGTGTGGCCTGCTTGAGCAGGTCTGGCATGGCCACCACGGACGCCAGCGCGGTGTCCTTGAGCACGTTGATGCAGTTGCTCGTGAGCGGCGGCACGACGATGCGGAACGCCTGCGGCAGGATCACGTCGCGCATGCTGCTGAAAAAGCTGAGACCGATGGCGTCGGCCGCCTCGAACTGGCCTTTGGGGATGGCCTCGATGCCGGCGCGAAAGATCTCGGCCGTGTAGGCGCACGAGACCATGGACAGCGCCAGCGCCGCCGCCGTGAATGAAGAAAATCGCACTCCCACGAACGGGAGCGCGTAGTACACGAGGACCAGCAGCACCAGCAGCGGAATGGAGCGGAACACGTCGATGTAGACGCGCGCCACCATGCGCAGCGGTGCTGGCCCGTACAGCCGCAACAGCGACATGAGCAAGCCCGACACCAGCCCCGCCACGATGCTGACCAGCCCCAGCAGCACGGTGACCCCCAGGCCCTCCAGCAGCAGCGGGAAGGCCCCTTTGAAAACAGGCCAGTTGAAGAAGGTGTCGGTCAGGTCCATGGGGTCGGGGCGGTGGTCTCAGACGATGGTCTTGGCCGGATGGGTCAGAGCTTGGGAACGGGCATCACCTTGACGGTGGACGAGGTGTCGGGCGGGGTCGTGCCGAACCACTTCTTGTGCGTGGCGGAGATGAAGCCTTCGTTCTTCAGCGTGGTCAGGATGTCGTTGATCTTGCCGGCGTCGGCAAAGGTCTTGGAGAACATGAACGAGTAACGCTCGGCGGTTGGGATGCGCGAGGCGATGCGGTATTGCGGCTTGTCCTTGATGTAGTACTCCACGGCCGGGATGTCGCTGATGTAGCCGTCAATGCGGCCGGCGGCCAGGTCAAGCATGGCCGGGGCCAGGCCTTCGTAGCGGCTGATCTTGGCGATCTTGAGCTTGGCGGTGTTCTCGGTGGCGTAGATGTCGCCGGTGGACGCGGTGTCCACGCCCACGGTCTTGCCGCTCAGGTCTTCAAGCTTGTTGATCGAGGCGGTCTTCAGCACGGCGAGCGACTGGTCGCTGTCGTAGTAGGGCTGGGCGAAGGCCAGCGACTCCAGGCGCTTGGGCGTGATGGTGATCGACGAGATCGCGATCTGGATGCGGTTGGACTGCACGGCGGGGAACAGGCCGTTGAACGGAATGTTCTCGATCTGCACGGTCTTGCCGGCGCGCTTGGCCACTTCGTTGACGAGGTCGATCTCGAAACCAACGAACTTGCCCGAGGCGTCCTGGAACTCCCACGGCACGTTGCCGATGTTGGCACCGACCACCCAGTCGGCCGCCCACGCGGGCGTGGCGGCGGCAGTGACCGCGGCAAAGGTGAACGCAAGCCTTGCGGCCAGTGATTTCAGTTTCATGGTGAGGTACTCCGGGTTGTGAAGAGGTGGACTGGGCCGCCAAGCCACTGCACCCACGGTGGTCGGTGCGCGTTTCGCGGCTGCCTCACGATATCAAAATGGAATGAACAAATCAATATTCTTTGGAATGAAATGTTTGTTCCATTGTGGTGCGCCATGCCCGTATTCGTGCCTCGTCGCGCACTCGAATGGGGTGCCATGAACAGCCGAAGGAACGCGACCGTTTCACGAAGCCCCACAATGGCCGATGAACCCTGCTACTCCATCGCCCCGCCTCCGCCACCTGAAGCCCCGCCACTGGCTCATCGGATTGGCACTGTTCGCCAGCCTGATCGCGCCGGCTTGCTGGGCACAAAACGCCTCCCCCGAGATCTTGCGCGCACAGTTCGCGGCGCTGCGCGACAAGGGCACAGGCCAGCTGGCCGGGCAATCGATCTACCTGCGCTCCAGCGAATCGGCCGAGCGCATGCAGGGCGAGGTGCATGCGCTGATCGACCAACCCTTTGAACGCGTGCGCCAGGAGCTGGGCAAGGCCGACCGCTGGTGCGATGTGTTGATCCTGCACATCAATGTGAAGTACTGCCGCGCCATGCGCACAGGGGCGGGTGACGAACTGGTGTCGGGCGTGGGCCGCAAGTTTGACCAGCCGCTGTCGGATGTGTATTGGGTGCGGTTTGGTTTCAAGGCGACGGCCGACCGCAGTGACCATTTGCTGGTCGAACTGAGCGCACCCACAGGACCACTGTCCACGCGCGACTACCGCATCGTGGTGGAGGCGGTGCCGCAGAGCGGCGGGCAGTCGCTGGTGCGCATGACGTATTCGTACGGTTATGGCACGGCCGCTCGATGGGCCATGAAGACCTACCTGGCCACGCTGGGGCGCGGCAAGTCGGGCTTCAGCGTGGTGGGCCAGTCACCCGATGGCCGGCCGGTTCGTGTAGAGGGTGTGCGCGGTGTGGTCGAGCGCAACACCTTGCGCTACTACCTGGCGCTGCAGTCGCACCTGCAGTCGCGTGGCGCGGCGCCCGGTGCTGCGCAATTGCAGCAAAGTCTGGAGCTGTGGTTCGGTGCCACCGAGCGTTACGCCGAGCAACTGCACGAGATGGACCGCGCCGACTACGTGGCGATGAAGCTCAAGGAAGTGCAGCGTCAGGCGACGGTGGCGCCACCGCCACCTGGTTGAACCCGAGGTGGTGCATGAGCTCTCGCAGGATGAGCAGCGTGGCCGCCGCCTCCCGGCCCGTGGGCAAACCCTTGAGCGCAGATGGATCGCCCAGCGCACCCGAGGCCAGCCGCTGGAACGAGGCCTCCACCGAATCGCGCTGGAGCACAGCACTGTTGTGGGCCAAGCCACGCACCAGCGGATGCTCCGTGGCCAGGGTCGTGATCTCGCCGGACCAGGCCACCGCACGCATCAGTTCATCTTCAACGTGGTCGATGGCGCGTTCGAGTTCCAGCGGTGTGGGCCGGTCTGAGCGAAAGAAGAGCCTGGCCGTGCTGTCGGTGCCCAGGTCCAGCGACAGAAAAGCCGCGCCGCTGGCGCCCCCGTCACGCGCCAGCCACAAGGTGTCGGCGCCCAGGTGAAGCCACACCAGCGGTGCAGACGCTGCCTGCCTTGCTCGATCAAAGGCGTGTTGCACGGCGGTGGGCAGGCTCATGGTGGGGTCCTTGGTCGCGCCGACACCGATCGACAGAAACGATCGGGTTCAGTGTACGGTGTCGAACACAAAGGCGTCCATGGACAGCACACCGTGCGTGATGCCACCGTCGATCACGCGCCCGGGCACCGCAGCGCCTGCGGCACCGGCGGCCACCAGCAGCGGCAGGAAGTGCTCGGTGGTCGGGTGGGCGCGCTGCGCGTGGGGCGCGAGCTCCAGCGTGCGCTGCAGGCGCGCACCGTCGCCCTGCTGCACGGCCTCGCGCACCCAGGCGACGAATTCGGTGGCATAGGTTTCTTCGACGCCGTGCCCGGCTCGGAACTCATGCAGGTTGTGCGTGAGGCTGCCCGAGCCGACGATGAGCACACCCTCCTCGGCCATTGGCGCCAGCGCCTGGCCGAACGCCCAGGCACCAGCCGAATCCAGTGTGGCGGGCAGCGACACCTGGAACACCGGCACGTCCGCGTCGGGGTACAGGTACAGCAGCGGCACCCAGGCGCCGTGGTCGAGGCCGCGGCGCTCGTCACCCTGGGCATCCCAGCCAGCTTGCTGCAACACGGCCAGCGTGCGCTGTGCCAGTTCAGGATGGCCGTGGGCCAGGTAGCCGATCTCGTACAGCGGCTGCGGGAAACCGCCGAAGTCGTGGATGGTGGCGGGCTGCACCGAGAGGCCCACGCGGGCACCACGCGTCATCCAGTGCGGCGAGACCACCAGCACGGCCTTGGGCCGGGGCAAGGCGCTGCCCAGCGCGCTGAGCTGCGGCCCGGCCAGGCCGGGCTCCAGCGCGAAGGTGGGCGCACCGTGCGACACAAAAACGGTGGGCAAGCGGGTCATGCGGTTCTCCTGCGGCGGCGGACGCCGTGTGGTGACTGAAGCTCAGGCGGCGCGGCGAGCGAGCGAGGCATCCACCGAGCCGTTGCCGGCACCGCTGACGACCAGCGAGACCGCCGCGGCGAGCAAGGCCAGCGCGAACTCGTAGCCGTTGTTGGCCATGAAGAGGCCCTTGTCCAGGTGCACCGTGGCAATCGCCACCACCATGGTCACGGCGAGCACGGCGGCGGCCGGGCGCACCAGCAGACCGAGCAGCAAGGCCAGGCCACCAAAGAACTCGGCAGCGCCGGCCAACAGGGCCATGAGGTAACCGGGGCTCAGGCCCAGCGAGTCCATGAACTGGCCCGTGCCTTCCAGGCCATAGCCGCCGAAAGCACCAAACAGCTTCTGCGCGCCATGCGCCACAAAGACGATGCCGATGGGGATGCGCAGGGCCAGCGGTGACCAGCCGGCGCTGGTGGACAGCAGGCGTTGCAGGGGGGAGGTGGTCGTGGTGTTCATGGTGGGTTCCTCAAAAAGGGGTTGAAAGTGAATCGATGGATGGACTTTAAAAGTCTCACTCAGAAAGATAAACATGCTCCAATGAGACTGACTGTTCCTCAAATGGAGACAAATCACGATGGACCGGTTTGAAGAAATGCGGGTGTTTGCGGCGGTGGTGGACGCGGGCAGCTTCGTGGGCGCGTCCGACGCGCTGCCCATGTCCAAGGCGGCGGTGTCGCGCCACGTGGCCGAGCTCGAAACGCGCCTGGGCGTGCGCCTGCTGCACCGGACCACGCGCAAGCTCTCGCTCACGGCCGAGGGCGAGGTGTTTCACGCGCGCTGCAAGGAGGTGCTGTCCACCGTGGACGAGGCCGAGGCCGAGATCACCTCGCGCAGCGGCGAGGCCAGTGGCCTGCTGCGCATCAACGCGCCCTTCACCTTCGGCCTGCTGCACCTGGCGCCGTTGTGGGTGGAGTTCATGGCGATGCACCCCAAGGTCACGCTGGACGTGACCCTGGCCGACCGCATGGTCGATCTGGTGGAAGAAGGTTTTGATCTCGCGGTGCGCATCGCCCGCCTGCCCGACTCCACCCTCATCAGCCGCCAGCTCACCACCACCCGCCTGGTGCTGTGCGCCTCGCCCACCTACCTGCGCCAGCACGGCACGCCACGGCACCCGTCGGAGCTGGCGCACCACGCGGTGGCGGCCTACAGCCTGTTTTCGATGGGCGAGAACTGGGTGTTCACCGGGCCCGACGGCCCGGTGGCGGTGAGGGTGTCACCGCGCCTGCGCAGCAACAACGGCGACACCTGCCGCATGGCCGCGCTGCGCCATCTGGGCATCGTGTTGCAGCCTTCGTTTCTGGTCGGGCCCGACCTGCAGGCCGGCACGCTGGTGGAGGTGTTGCCCGATTTCCATTCGCTGGACCTCGGGGTGTACGCGGTCTACCCCTCGCGCAAGTTCGTCTCGCCCAAGGTGCGATTGCTGATCGACTTTCTGGCCGACGCTTTCCAGATGCAGGCGTGGCCGGTGAGCCGGCCAGCGCCCTGACCTTCGGTCCATCAGATCACGTCAGCGCACCTTGCCCAGCGCGCGCAGCACCTTCTGCGGCGTGATGGGCTGCGAGAACACATGCGCATCAAACGGCGCCATCGCGTCGTTGATCGCGTTCATCACCGCCGCCGGTGCACCGGCCGTGCCGGCCTCGCCCGCGCCCTTGGCGCCGAGCTTCGAGGTGGCGGTGGGCGTCTGGATGTGGGCCACCTCGATGTCGGGCATCTCGGCCGACATGGGCACGAGATAGTCGGCCATGCTGGCGTTGACCATCAGGCCGCTATCGTCAAAGAGGCACTCTTCCAGCAGCGCGCCGCCGATGCCCTGCACGATGGCGCCGCGCATCTGCTCGTCCACCAGCATAGGGTTGAGCACACGCCCGCAGTCTTCCACCGCCCAGTGCTTGAGCAGTTTCACGAAGCCGGTGTCGGTGTCGAGCTCCACGTACGACGCCTGCACGCCGTTGGTGAAGATGAACGGGAAGTCGCGCTGCGCGTAGTGCCGCGTGACCATGAGCTCGGGCGTGAACTCGGCGGGGAGCGTGTCGGAGCGGAAATAGGCGATTCGGCCCAGCTCGGCCAGCGGCAGCAGTTCTTCGCCGGTGGTGGCGTCCACGATGCGGTCGCGCCGCACCGCGAGCGTGGCGCCGTCGCGCTTGAGGATGATGGCCGCCACCTTCACGATGTTTTCCCGCAAGGCCTGGCCTGCGAGCAACACGGCCTCGCCGCCGATGCCCGCGCCGCGCGAGGCCCAGGTGCCACCGCCGTACGGCGTGGCGTCGGTGTCGCCGGTGACCACGCGCACCTTGGTGATGTCCACGCCCACCGCGTCGGCCGCGATCTGCTGGTAAATGCCTTCGGTGCCCTGGCCCTGCTCGCCCACGCCGATGAGCACGGTGATGTGGCCTTCGGGATCCAGCCGCACGGTGGCGCCGTCTTGTGAA
>PNMH01000037.1 GCA_013823505.1 Polaromonas sp.
GCGGTCATCGGGTCGCTGTGGGCTTCCATGCCGGCCAGCAGCGGGAAGGCGCAATCGTCGATTTCCATCATCACGCCCTTGAGCGCCTTCTGGGCCTTCTCGTCCGGGATCTCCAGCAGTTGCAGGATCACGGGCTGGTCTTTGCCGAGCATTTCGCCCGAAGCGATGCGAAACAGCAGGGCGTAACCGATCTGGCCAGCGGCGCCGGTGACGGCAACACGAACGGGCTTCTTTTGCATGGTGAGAACTCCAGAATGAGACGAGAGGAAGGGGATGAGGTTGGGGAGCGAACACCCCGAGACGAAGGCGACAGAAGCAGGCGCAACGCGCTCCGCTGGTGGTTCCAGGTCAGCCCGGAAGTGTACCCTCGCAAACCCTGATACGTCAATTTGTCTTATGTCTTATATAAGATATGATTCAGGCCTCGTGCGCTGCCTGCGGACGCACCCAACACCATGGCCACGACCCCCCTCAGCACCCCCGACGCCTCGCCCAACGACGGCCGCTCCGCCGACGCTGGCGCGTTCGAGCACACCGCGCCGGCCTTCAGCCCGCTCTACCAGCAAATCAAGACCCTCATCCTGCGCAGCCTGCAGGCCAGCGAGTGGAAGCCCGGCGACATGATCCCGAGCGAGTTCGACCTGGCCGCCCGCTTCAAGGTGAGCCAGGGCACGGTGCGCAAGGCCATCGACGAACTCGCCACCGACAACCTGCTGGTGCGTCGCCAGGGCAAGGGCACGTTTGTGGCCACGCACTCCGAGCAACACATCCAGTACCGCTTCTTGCGCCTGCTGCCCGACACGGGCTCGCTGGAAGATCAGGGTCCGGCCGAGCGCCGCATCATCGAATGCCGCCGCCTTCGCGCGCCCGCCGAGGTGGCGCGCCAACTCGCCCTGCGCACCGGCGACCCGGTGCTGCAGGTCAAGCGCGTGCTCACTTTTGCCCAGGTACCGGCCATTCTGGAAGAACTCTGGCTGCCTGGTGTGCCCTTCAAAGGCCTGACCCTGGAAACCCTGGCGGACGACAAGGGACCGATGTACGCCTTGTTTGAAGCCCAGTTCGGCGTTCGCATGGTGCGCGCGGTCGAGAAAATCAAAGCGGTGGCCGCCGACAGCGAAGCGGCCCATCTGCTTGGCGTGACCGAGGGCTCTCCGCTGCTCAGCGTCGAGCGCCTGGCCTTCACCTACAACGACACCCCGATGGAACTGCGCCGCGGCCTTTACCGCACCGATACCCGTCACTACCGCAACGAACTGAGCTGAGCCATGGGTGCTATGTCCTTGATAGCCCCGCACCTGCAGACCATGTCAGCCTTCGGTATGGTGCGTTGCAATAGAATTTGACACTCGGTGGTTGCAGTTACCAACGCGTTACACCACCGACATCCCTTCCCCGCCCCACTCCGCGCAAGAAAGTCCCCACCATGACCGAGTTGACCAAGAAGCGGCCCGAGTTCCGCAACATCAACGCATTCAAGGATCTCACCACCTACCGCCTGCCACCCGCAGGCTGGGTCTCGATCCTGCACCGCGCCAGCGGTGGCCTGATGTTCATCCTGCTGCCCCTGATCGTCTGGCTGTTCGACACCTCGGTGTCCTCCGAAATCTCCTTTGAGCGCTTCAGTGGAGCCTTTTCGGCGGGCGTGGGTTTTGTGCCTGGCTGGTTCTTCAAACTGGTCGTGCTGGCCCTGATCTGGGCCTACCTGCACCACCTGATTGCCGGTGTGCGCCACCTCTACATGGACGCGCGCCATGCCGTGAGCAAAGAATTCGGCAAATCGTCCGCCATCGTCACGCTGGTCCTGAGCATCGGCCTGACCGTGCTGCTCGGCGCCAAGCTCTTCGGCATTTACTGATCCGCGAACCCTCCCAAGGACCCCACAAGATGTCTGTCAACTACGGTTCCAAACGCGTCGTCACCGGCGCCCACTACGGCTTGCGCGACTGGCTCGCCCAGCGCATCACCGCCGCCATCATGGCGCTGTTCACCCTGATCTTGCTGGTGCAGGTGCTGTTCTCCAAAGGCCCCATGGGCTACACCAGCTGGGCCGGCATTTTCTCCGCACAGTGGATGAAGGCTTTGACCTTCGCCGTTTTCCTCGCCCTGACCTACCACGTATGGGTCGGCATGCGCGACATCTGGATGGACTACGTCAAACCCGCGGGCATCCGCCTGGTGTTGCACGTGTTCAATATGGTTTGGCTCCTGTCCTGTCTGGGCTGGGCCGTTCAAGTTCTCTGGAGGCTCTGAAACAATGACCGCAACCGCAAATCTTCCCAAGCGTCAGTTTGACGTCGTCATCGTCGGTGCCGGTGGTTCCGGCATGCGCGCGTCCTTGCAGCTGGCGCGCGCCGGCCTCAAGGTCGCCGTGCTGTCCAAAGTGTTCCCCACCCGCTCGCACACGGTGGCTGCGCAAGGAGGCATTGGCGCCTCGCTCGGCAACATGAACGAGGACAACTGGCACTACCACTTCTACGACACCATCAAGGGCTCCGACTGGCTCGGCGACCAGGATGCGATCGAGTTCATGTGCCGCGAAGCGCCCAAGGTCGTGTATGAGCTCGAACACTTCGGCATGCCGTTCGACCGCAATCCCGACGGCACCATTTACCAGCGTCCGTTCGGTGGCCACACGGCCAACTACGGCGAAAAGCCGGTGCAACGCGCGTGCGCTGCCGCCGACCGCACTGGCCACGCCATGCTACACACGCTCTACCAGCAAAACGTGCAGGCTCGTACCACCTTCTTCGTTGAATGGATGGCGCTCGATTTGATCCGCGACGCCAGCGGCGACGTGCTCGGTGTGACCGCGCTGGAAATGGAAACCGGCGAGACCTATGTGCTGGAAGCCAAGACCACACTGCTGGCCACGGGCGGCGCAGGCCGCATCTTCGCGGCCTCCACCAACGCCTTCATCAACACCGGTGACGGCTTGGGCATGGCGGCACGCGCCGGCATCCCGCTCGAAGACATGGAGTTCTGGCAGTTCCACCCCACCGGCGTGGCCGGTGCCGGCGTGTTGCTGACCGAAGGCTGCCGCGGCGAAGGCGCCATCTTGCTCAACAGCGAAGGCGAGCGTTTCATGGAGCGCTACGCACCCACCTTGAAGGACCTGGCCCCGCGGGACTTCGTCTCGCGCTGCATGGACCAGGAGATCAAGGAAGGCCGCGGCTGTGGTCCGAACAAGGACTATGTGCTGCTCAAGCTCGATCACCTGGGCGCGGAAACGATTCACAAGCGCCTGCCTTCGGTTTACGAGATCGGCGTGAACTTCGCCAACGTGGACATCACGCGCGAACCTATCCCTGTGGTCCCCACCATCCACTACCAGATGGGTGGGATTCCGACCAACATCAACGGTCAGGTCGTCGTTCCCGACGGCCAAGGCAATCAGGCCGTCGTCAACGGGCTGTATGCAGTGGGCGAATGCTCCTGCGTGAGCGTGCACGGCGCCAACCGCCTGGGCACCAACTCGCTGCTCGACCTGCTGGTGTTCGGCCGTGCGGCAGGCAACCACATCGTTCAGTTCAACGACAAGAACAAGACCCACAAGCCCCTGCCGGCGCACGCCGCCGACAAGACCCTGGCGCGCCTGGCCCGGCTCGACAACACCACCGGCGGCGAGTACGCACAAGACGTGGCCAACGACCTGCGCGCCGCGATGCAGCAACACGCCGGCGTGTTCCGCACCCAGGCCAGCATGGACGAAGGTGTTGCCAAGATCAACGCCATGCGCGCCCGCGTGAACAACATCGCGCTGAAAGACAAGTCCAAGGTGTTCAACACCGCGCGCATCGAAGCGCTGGAAGTGGAAAACCTGATCGAGTGCGCCCAGGCCACCATGACCTCGGCCGCGGCCCGCCATGAATGCCGCGGCGCGCACACGGTCAACGACTACGAGCGCCCCGCCGACGACGCACAGTTCCCGCTGGGCCGCAACGACGCCGAGTGGATGAAGCACACGCTCTGGCACAGCGCCGACAACAGCCTGACCTACAAGGCCGTGAACTTGAAGCCGCTGACGGTCGAATCCGTCCCGCCCAAAGTTCGTACCTTCTAAGCACCCACGCACTGGAGCACCCTCATGGCCAAACGCACATTCAAGATCTACCGCTACGACCCCGAAAAGGACGCCAAGCCCTACATGCAGACCATCGAGGTGGAACTCGACGGCCACGAACGCATGCTGCTGGACGCACTGATGAAACTCAAGGCGGTCGATCCCTCCATCTCGTTCCGCCGCTCGTGCCGCGAAGGCGTGTGCGGTTCGGACGCGATGAACATCAACGGCAAGAACGGTCTGGCCTGCCTGACCAACATGAACACGCTGCCCGGCGTGATCACGCTCAAGCCGCTGCCGGGTCTGCCGGTGGTGCGCGACCTGATCGTGGACATGACGTTGTTCTTCAAGCAGTACAACAGCATCAAGCCCTACCTGATCAACGACACCGTGCCGCCCGAAAAAGAGCGCCTGCAGAGCCCCGAAGAGCGCGACGAGCTCAACGGCCTGTACGAGTGCATCCTGTGCGCGAGCTGTTCCACCAGCTGCCCCAGCTTCTGGTGGAACCCCGACAAGTTCGTGGGTCCTGCAGGTTTGCTGCAAGCCTACCGCTTCATTGCCGACAGCCGCGATCACGGCACGGCCGAACGTCTGGACAACCTTGAAGACCCGTACCGCCTGTTCCGCTGCCACACCATCATGAACTGCGTGGACGTCTGCCCCAAGGGCCTGAACCCCACGAAAGCCATCGGCAAGATCAAGGAAATGATGGTGATGCGCTCCGTGTGAGCGCGCGCCCACCCACCATGAACGACACCGACCTGCACGACGCCCTGCTGGACGAACGCGCGCTGAGCAAGCTGCGCTGGCGGTGTCGCCGTGGTCTGCTCGAGAACGACCTGTTCATCGAGCGCTTCTTCGCCAGGCATGAAGCTGGCTTAACCGTGCGCCAGGCAGATGCACTCGGGATCTTGATGGACTTGTCCGACAACGACCTGCTGGATCTGCTGCTCGGCCGAAAGCCCCTTCAGGGCGATCTCGAACGCGCGGACGTGACGCAAGTGCTTGCACTGCTGCGCGGCCTGCGACCTCTCACATCATCCGAGGAAACTGCATGAAACTCGTCGACAACAAAGCCACCCTGTCGTTCTCCAACGGCAGCCCCAGCGTGGACCTGCCTGTGTACGCCGGCAGCGTCGGTCCGGACGTGATCGACATCCGCAAGCTGTACGCACAGACCGGCATGTTCACCTACGACCCGGGCTTCTTGTCCACGGCGTCCTGCCAGTCCGCCATCACCTACATCGACGGCGACAAGGGCGAACTGCTGTACCGCGGCTACCCGATCGAACAGCTCGCCACGCAGTGCGACTACCTCGACACCTGCCACCTGCTGCTCAACGGCGAGTTGCCCAATGACGCCGAGCGCAAGGCGTTCCACAAGCTCGTGATCAACCACACCATGGTCAACGAGCAGATGCAGTTTTTCCTGCGCGGTTTCCGCCGTGACGCCCATCCCATGGCCGTGTTGACGGGTCTGGTCGGTGGCCTGTCGGCCTTCTACCACGACAGCACCGACATCACGAACCCGAAGCACCGGGAAATCGCGGCCATTCGCCTGATCGCCAAGATGCCCACGCTCGTGGCCATGTCGTACAAGTACGGCATTGGGCAGCCCTACATGTACCCGAAGAACGACCTGAGCTACTCGGGCAACTTCCTGCGCATGATGTTCGGCACGCCGTGCGAAGAGTACGTGGTCAATCCGGTGCTTGAGCGCGCGCTCGATCGCATCTTCATCTTGCACGCCGACCACGAGCAAAACGCATCCACCTCCACGGTTCGCCTGTGCGGCTCGTCGGGCACCAATCCGTTCGCAGCGATTGCCGCCGGTGTGGCCTGCCTGTGGGGCCCTGCCCACGGCGGCGCCAACGAAGCCTGCCTGAACATGCTGGAAGACATTCAGCGCCAAGGCGGCGTGTCCAAGGTCGGCGAGTTCATGGAGAAGGTCAAGGACAAGAACTCCGGCGTCAAGCTCATGGGCTTCGGTCACCGCGTTTACAAGAACTACGACCCACGCGCCAAGCTCATGCAGGAAACCTGCAACGAGGTGCTCAAGGAACTGGGCCTGGAAAACGACCCCCTCTTCAAGCTGGCCAAGGAGCTGGAGAAGATCGCGCTGGAAGACGAGTACTTCGTCTCTCGCAAGCTCTACCCCAACGTCGACTTCTACTCGGGCATCGTGCAGCGCGCCATCGGCATCCCGGTAAACCTGTTCACCGGCATCTTCGCTCTGGCCCGCACGGTCGGTTGGATTGCACAACTCAACGAAATGATCGGCGACCCGGAGTACAAGATCGGCCGTCCACGCCAGTTGTTCACAGGCTCGCCCCGCCGCGACATCAAGCCGTTGGAAGCGCGCTGAACCTCACGATCTGATTGCGATGCCCGCAGCGCCCGAGGTGCTGCGGGCATTTCTCTTTCACAGCCCGTAAAATCGCCAGTCCACCCATTCACAGAATCGCCGCCAGCGATCACCAACGAGACCTCCATGGGACGCACGCTCTACGACAAGATCTGGGACGAACACGTCGTCCACACCGAAGAAGATGGCACCTCGGTGCTCTACATCGACCGGCACCTGGTGCACGAAGTCACCAGCCCGCAGGCGTTTGAAGGTCTGCGCCAGGCGGGTCGCAAAGTCTGGCGCGTGAGCTCTGTGGTCGCCACAGCCGACCACAACACCCCCACCACCGGCTGGGAGCTGGGTTACGACGGGATCACCGATCCCATCAGCAAAGAACAGATCACCACGCTGAACAGCAACATCGCCGAATTCGGCGCGGCGGCGTTCTTCCCTTTCATGTCCAAACGCCAGGGCATCGTGCATGTGATTGGCCCGGAAAACGGTGCCACCCTGCCCGGCATGACGGTGGTCTGCGGCGACAGCCACACCTCCACCCATGGGGCGTTTGGTGCACTGGCCCACGGCATCGGCACCAGCGAAGTCGAACACGTGCTGGCCACGCAAACGCTCTTGGCCAAGAAGGCCAAAAACATGCTGGTGCGCGTGGACGGGCAACTCGCCAAGGGTTGTACCGCCAAGGACATCGTGCTGGCCATCATCGGCAAGATCGGCACCGCTGGCGGCACCGGCTACACCATCGAATTCGGTGGCTCTGCCATTCGCGCGCTGAGCGTTGAAGGGCGAATGACGGTCTGCAACATGGCCATCGAGGGCGGTGCGCGCGCTGGCCTGGTGGCGGTGGACGAGAAGACCATCGAGTACGTCAAGGGTCGCCCGCTCTCGCCCACCGGCGTGGAATGGGACCACGCGGTGGCTTACTGGAAGACGCTGCAGTCCGACGCCGACGCAACGTTCGATGCTGTCGTCGAACTCGATGCCTCGCAGATCCTTCCCCAAGTGACCTGGGGCACGTCACCCGAGATGGTGCTCGGCATTGACGGCCATGTGCCCGATCCCGACCGCGAGAAAGACGCCAACAAACGCGGCGCCATTGAACGCGCGCTGACCTACATGGGCCTGCAACCGGGCAAGGCGCTTGACGACATCTTCGTCGACAAGGTCTTCATCGGTTCCTGCACCAACAGCCGCATCGAAGACATGCGCGAGGCCGCGGCCGTGGTGAAGAAGCTCGGCCAGAAAGTGGCCAAGAACGTGAAGCTGGCGATGGTCGTGCCAGGTTCTGGTCTCGTGAAAGCCCAGGCCGAGCGCGAAGGTCTGCACGAAATCTTCAAGGCCGCGGGCTTCGAGTGGCGCGAGCCCGGCTGCTCGATGTGCCTGGCCATGAACGCTGACCGGCTGGAGCCGGGCGAGCGCTGTGCCTCCACCAGCAACCGCAACTTTGAAGGGCGCCAAGGCACCGGCGGTCGCACACACCTGGTTTCTCCTGCCATGGCGGCCGCTGCGGCTGTGCATGGTCACTTCGTCGATGTCCGTCAATTTGCTTGAAAGGAAAACTTCATGAAATCGATCGCTACCCTCCTCGCTGCTGCTTTCGTGCTGGCACTGGCTGGCTGCAACACCGTTCAGGGCGTTGGCCAGGACATCCAGAAGGGCGGGCAGGTGCTTGAAGACGCCGCCAAGAAAAAATGAACAAATTCACCGTGCACAAGGGCCTGGTGGCCCCGATGGACCGGGAGAACGTCGACACCGACGCGATCATTCCCAAACAGTTTCTGAAGTCAATCCGCAAGACCGGCTTTGGCGAAAACCTGTTTGACGAATGGCGTTATCTCGACAAAGGTGAGCCTGGCCAAGACCCGGCCAGCCGCAAGCCCAATCCGGACTTCGTGCTCAACCAGCCGCGCTACGCCGGTGCGTCGGTGTTGCTGGCGCGCAAGAACTTCGGTTGCGGCTCCAGCCGCGAACACGCACCTTGGGCCATCGACCAGTACGGTTTCCGTGCACTCATTGCGCCGAGCTATGCCGACATTTTCTTCAACAACTGCTTCAAAAACGGGCTGCTGCCCATCCAGCTGCCCGAGGCTCAGGTGGCTCAGTTGTTTGACGAAGTGGCGGCGTTCCCGGGCTATGAACTCACGATCGATCTGGAACGCCAGGTGGTCGTGAAACCCCAAGGGGGCGAGCTTCCATTCGAAGTGCAGGCCTTTCGCAAGTTCTGTCTGATCAATGGCCTGGACGACATTGGCCTCACCCTGCGCTACAAGGACAAGATCGCCGCGTTTGAAGCCGAGCGACTGACCACCAAACCCTGGCTCAACCACACCATGCCGGTGGCTTGATCCAACCCGAGACAACACCCCGGCCACAGACTGGGGTGCCACATTCCAGACCCATGAAAATCGCAGTTCTTCCCGGTGATGGCATCGGTACCGAAATCGTTGCCGAAGCCGTCAAGGTTCTTGACGTGCTCGACCTCCCCTTTGAAATGGAGTCGGCCCTGGTGGGGGGTGCCGCGTATGAGGCCCACGGCCATCCGTTGCCCGAGTCCACCTTGAAGCTGGCCATGGAATCGGACGCCGTCCTGTTCGGCGCCGTGGGCGACTGGAAGTACGACAAACTCGACCGCCCGCTGCGCCCGGAGCAGGCCATCCTGGGTCTGCGCAAACACATGGGACTGTTTGCCAACTTCCGCCCCGCCATTTGCTATCCCGAGCTGGTGGGCGCTTCCAGCCTCAAGCCCGAGATCATCTCCGGTCTGGACATCCTCATCATCCGCGAGCTCACCGGCGACATCTATTTCGGCCAACCGCGCGGCCGCCGCATCGCCACCGACGGCCATTTCCCCGGTGCCGAGGAAGCGTTCGACACCATGCGCTACAGCAAGCCGGAGATCGTGCGCATTGCCCACGTGGCCTTCCAGGCAGCCCGCAAGCGCAACAAGAAGGTGACCAGCGTCGACAAGGCCAACGTGCTGGAAACGTTCCAGTTCTGGAAAGACGTGGTGACCGAAGTCCATGCGGAGTACCCGGACGTGGAACTCGAGCACATGTACGTGGACAACGCTGCCATGCAACTGGTGCGCGCGCCCAAGAAGTTCGACGTGGTCGTCACGGGCAACATGTTCGGCGACATCCTGTCCGACGAGGCGTCCATGCTCACCGGCTCCATCGGCATGCTGCCATCGGCCTCGCTGAACACCAGGAACCAGGGCCTGTACGAGCCCAGCCACGGCAGCGCCCCCGACATTGCCGGCCAGGGCATTGCCAATCCGCTGGCTACAATACTGTCCGCTGCCATGATGCTCCGTTTCTCACTCAACCAGCCCGACGCTGCCGCCCGCATTGAAAGTGCGGTCAGCAGCGTGCTTGCGTCTGGCTTGCGCACGACCGACATCTGGTCGGAAGGCACCACGAAAGTCGGCACCCGCGAAATGGGTGACGCGGTCGTGGCGGCCATCACCAAAACGATTACCAAGGGCTGATCCAGCTCCGGTTCGTCACGCCCTTCCCCGGCACGACGAGCCGGGGAAAACCGGTTTATTAACTGAAGGGCGTTGACATGAAACTCGTAGGACTTGTGGGCTGGCGCGGCATGGTGGGCTCCGTGCTCATGGACCGCATGGTTGCGGAAAGCGACTTCGACCTGATCGAACCGCTGTTCTTCTCCACCTCCAACGCGGGCGGCAAAGCCCCCGCCATGGCGAAGAACGAAACCGCGCTGCAGGATGCGCACGACATCGCAGCCCTCAAGCGCTGCGATATCGTCATCACCGCGCAAGGCGGTGACTACACCAGCGAGGTGTACCCCAAACTGCGTGCTGCGGGCTGGAACGGCCACTGGATCGATGCCGCGTCCACCCTGCGCATGGACAAGAACGCCGTGATCGTCCTTGATCCGGTGAACCTGCCGGTGATCCAGAACGCGCTGGCCCATGGCGGCAAGGACTGGATCGGCGGCAACTGCACCGTGAGCTGCATGCTGATGGGCGTGGGTGCGCTGTACAAGGCGGGTCTGGTCGAGTGGATGAGCACGCAGACCTACCAGGCGGCATCCGGCGGCGGCGCACAGCACATGCGCGAGCTGTTGACGCAGTACGGGACGCTCAATGCCGAAGTCAAAGCACTGCTGGACGACCCCAAGAGCGCCATCCTCGAAATCGACCGCAAAGTGATCGCCAAGCAGCGTTCGCTGACGGGCGCCGAGACCGCCAACTTCGGCGTGCCACTGGGCGGCTCGCTCATTCCCTGGATCGACAAGGATCTGGGCAATGGCATGTCCAAGGAAGAGTGGAAGGGCATGGCCGAGACCAACAAGATCCTCGGCATGGGCGAAGGCTTCAGCACGCCAGCCATTCCCGTGGATGGGTTCTGTGTTCGGGTGGGCGCCATGCGTTGCCACAGCCAGGCCTTGACCTTCAAGTTGCGCAAAGACGTGCCCTTGGTCGACATCGAAGCCATGATCGCGGCCGACAACGCCTGGGTCAAAGTGGTGCCCAACACCCGCGAAGCGACCATCCAGGACCTGACGCCCGTGGCTGTGACCGGCACCATGACGATTCCCGTGGGCCGCATCCGCAAACTGGCCATGGGCCCTGAGTACCTGGGCGCGTTCACCATTGGTGACCAGCTTTTGTGGGGCGCAGCCGAGCCGTTGCGCCGGATGTTGCGCATCCTGCTGGACGCCTGAAGGCACGCAGTTCAGGTCGGGGGTGGTGTGGCGTGTAAACCGCTGAAATGGTTCGTTGCAAGTCAGCAACGTAATTGGAAGCGCCGAACACGACGAACGGTGGGCTGAGAAACTCAAGCGGATTCTCAGCTTGTCACCGTAATCCGTTGATGTTAAGGTCAAAATTAGGTTTTTTCCTTCGAGGTCCAAGTGCCATTCAAACCCCGCCATACCCCCTTTCAATCGGCGAGCCAGGTGCGACAAATCACCGGGTTTGGTGGCTTGCAAGCCATTGCCGCGGCCGCCCTGCTGTGCGCTGCGCTCACTCACCACGGAGCGGCCCAGGCGCTGGCCTTGGGACGCGTGGTGGTCCAGTCTGCGCTGGGGGAACCTTTGCGGGCCGAAATCGATGTGCCCGACATCAACCCCGAAGAGGCGGCCAGCCTGCGGGTGGGGCTGGCTTCGCCCGAAACCTTCCGGGCTTCGGGCATGGAAATCAATGCTGCCTTGTCAGGCCTGCAGATCTCGTTGCAACGCCGCGCTGATGGCCGATCGTTCTTGCGGCTGACGAGCCCGCGTCCAGTCAACGAGCCTTTCGTGGACCTGATCGTCGAAGCCAACTGGGCATCGGGCCGAATCGTTCGCGACTACACGCTGTTGTTCGATCCACCCAACCTGCGCCCGGCACCCCGACCCACCCCGATCGCACCCGGCGTGAGTTCTCCACCAGCTGCCCGTGCCCAGCCGGCGGTGCCCAGCGCGCCCCTGCCTCCCGTGGCTCAGACCGCTCCCGCGCCCGCTGTTGTTGCGCCTGCAGCGCCTGCCACACAAGCTCCACGTTCCGCAGCACCCGCGCCCGCCGCACCAGCCACTGGGGGTGGACAGGTTCGCGTGCAGGCCGGCGATACCGCTGGCCGCCTGGCGGCCGCCAACCGCCCTGCCAACGTGTCCCTTGACCAGATGCTGGTGGCCATGCTGCGATCCAGCCCCAATGCGTTCATCGGTGGCAACGTCAACCGCATCAAGGCAGGTGCGGTGATCGACCTGCCCACATCCGAACAGGCCGGAGCGATCAATGCTGGCGAAGCGCGCCAGACCATTGCAGCGCAAAGCCGCGATTTCAACGAGTTCCGCCGGCGTTTGGCGGGTGCAGCACCAGAAGCCGATGTGGGTACGGCCGACCGCCAAGCGGCTGGTCAAGTGCAAGCCGAGGTGAAGGACGCAGCGCCCGCGGCTCCCGCCGCCGACAAGCTGACGCTTTCCAAAGGCGCAACAGCTGCTCAGACCGCCCGCGAAGAACAGATTGCCAAGGACCGGCAAGCCAAAGAAGCGTCCACCCGCGTGGCCGAACTCTCTCGCAACATCGACGAACTGGCCAAGCTGGGTACGCCTTCTCCAGCCCCAGCAACGCCCGCTGCGCCGGCTCCTGCCGCTCCCGCTACACCGCCTGCCGCAGCCGCGCCTACAGCAGCACCAGCAACACCGCCGGCATCGCCAGCAGCGCCGGCCGTGCCTGCCGACAGCGCCACGCCCTCTGCAGCGGCACCGGCAGCCACGCCAGCCGAAGCACCCGCCGCTGCTGCACCAGAGGCGCCGCCAGCCGCACCAGCCATCACACCGACACCCCAGGTGGCAGCGCCTGCTCCGGTGCCCTTGCCCGACGAACCTTCGTTCATCGACCAGTTGCGCGACAACCCGTTGGTGCTTCCATTGGCAGGTGGCCTTCTGGCCTTGCTGGCTGGTTTCGGCATCTACCGCATGCGTCAACGCAAGGGCGGTGCAAGCGTCGACAGTTCCTTCCTTGAAAGTCGCCTGCAGCCCGACTCGTTCTTCGGCTCCAGCGGCGGCCAGCGAATCGACACTGCGGAGTCCGCAGCCTCGGGCTCTTCCATGGTCTATTCGCCCAGCCAGCTGGATGCAGCAGGCGATGTGGACCCTGTTGCCGAAGCCGACGTTTACCTTGCCTACGGGCGCGACCTGCAGGCCGAGGAAATCCTCAAAGAAGCCATGCGCAGCACGCCAACGCGCGTGGCTATTCACAACAAGCTGTTGGAGATCTACGCCAAGCGCCGCGATGCCCGAGCTTTTGAAGTGGTGGCCACCGAAGCCTTTGGCCTGACCCAAGGCCAAGGCACCGAATGGGACCGTGCCTGCGAACTGGGCAAGGAACTTGATCCGACCAACCCGCTGTACCAGCCCGGCGGCAAACCGGCAAGCAAGGCCGGCGCCGTGGAGAATTTTGCAGCGGCCGGCGCCAACACCATGCCGTTCGTGAGTAGCACGATGTCGGGCTCTTCGGGAAGTCCCGCCTCGGGCATGGGCGATCTGGATCTCGATCTGGATTTCTCCATCGACGACGCCAGCACAGACCAGAACGTCTCGCCTGCCTCTGTTTCTGCCCCGCCCGACGCCGTGTTGTCGGACATGGGCGATCTTCAGATCACCGATGCGCTCACCAGCCAGTCGGCCGAGCCTTCGGGTCCACCCTCCATGTCCATGGACTTTGATCTGGATTTCCCATCGCAACCCGCGAATCTCCAAGCCCCTTCGGCGGCTGCACCCGCACCCGTTGCGGCTGCCGCTCCGGAGGCGCCAACATTCGATCTGAGTGAAGAGGCACCGGACTTCGGTCTGGACATGGACCTGCCCGTCGAAGCGCCGGCCAGCCAAGCTGCCGTGGCTTCAGCCCCTGCGCCCATGACCTTCGATCTGAACAACCTCAACCTGGATCTGGACGCGCCCGCCGAAATCGACATGACGGCCAGCGATGCTTCCGGTCAGGAAAATCCGCTGGAAACCAAGCTGTCGCTGGCTGAGGAGTTCCGCGCGATCGGTGACTTTGAAGGCGCCCGCTCGCTGGCCGAAGAGGTCTTGGCCGAAGCTTCGGGTTCGCTCAAAACCAAGGCAGGCACCTTCCTCGCCGATCTGGCTTGACCCGCCCTCAGGGCCGGTCTTCCGGCCGGCCAGGCGCGGTCTTCTGTGAAACCTGGTGGCTGACATGACCCGTATCGCTCTGGGTGTCAGCTACAACGGTCGGGCCTATGAAGGTTGGCAGAGCCAGTTGGGTGGCAAAACCGTGCAGGACAAGCTGGAGCAGGCCCTCACCCGCTTCGGCGCCACTGAACCCATCAAAACGCTGTGTGCCGGGCGCACCGACTCCGGCGTGCACGGTCTCATGCAGGTGGTGCACTTCGACACGCCCCTGCAGCGCGACGAAAACGCCTGGGTCAGAGGCACCAACGCGTTCCTGCCCTCCGATATCGCCATCCAGTGGGCCCGTCAAGTCGACAGCAACTTTCACGCTCGCGGCAGCGCGCGCTCTCGCCGCTACGCCTATGTCCTGCTCGAATCGCCCGTGCGCCCCAGCGTGGACGCCGGCCAGGTGGGCTGGGTGTTCCGTCCTCTGGCGCTCGAACCGATGGTGAAGGCCGCACAGATGCTGGTGGGTGAACACGACTTCTCGTCGTTCCGCGCCGCCCAGTGCCAGGCGCACTCCCCCATCAAACACCTGATGCGCGCCGAGGTGACGCGCCGTGGCGCCTACTGGCGGTTCGAATTCGAAGCCTCGGCCTTTTTGCACCACATGATTCGCAACATCATGGGCTGCCTGATCGCCATCGGCACAGGCAGCCATCCCCCTGCGTGGATGACCGAGGTGCTGCATGCCCGCAGCCGCGAGGCGGCCGCACCCACCTTTTCCCCTGACGGTCTGTATTTCCTCGGACCGGTCTACGATGAGGCTTGGGCGTTGCCAGAGAGCACCTCCGCTTTTGACTGGTTGCCCTGATGTCTTTGCCCTCTTCCACCCACCGCACCCGAATCAAGATCTGCGGCCTCACGCGAGAGACCGATGTGGATGCGGCCGCCCACGCCGGAGCGGATGCGGTGGGCTTTGTGCTGTACGACAAAAGCCCCCGTCACGTCTCGCGCGAGCGCGCGGGAGAGCTGGCACGTCGCCTGCCAGCGTTCGTCACCCCGGTGCTGCTGTTCGTCAACGCCAGCCCCGAGCACATCGAGCGTGCTTGCGAAGCCGTGCCCAATGCCCTGCTCCAGTTCCACGGCGACGAATCACCCGCCGACTGCCAGGCGGCAGGCCGCCCTTTCCTGCGCGCCGCCCGCATACCCACAGGTGCCGCCGGGCATGGCTTCGATCTCCTAAAATACGCGTCTGCCTTCCCGGCAGCCCAGGCCATCCTGCTCGACGCTCACGTCGAAGGCTACGGCGGTGGGGGTCAATCCTTCGACTGGACAGCATTCCCTTGGTCACATCCGCTTCTAAACGCCAGCTCTCGCCTCGTTTTGTCTGGTGGACTCACGCCTGCAAACGTGATCGATGGCATCACGTGCGTGCGGCCCTGGGCCGTTGATGTGAGTTCCGGCGTCGAGGTGTCCAAGGGCATCAAGAGCCCGGACCTCATGAACGCTTTCGTTGCTGCCGTTCGCGCAGCCGACGAACACCTTTCCCGCCTGCCCTGATCTCCCCGATCCGGGGCTGGGCAACCGAGACGAGACCACCCCATGCAGACCTACCAGCAACCCGACGCCCGTGGCCACTTCGGCATCTACGGCGGCAGCTTCGTGAGCGAAACGCTCACCCACGCCATCAACGAACTCAAGGCGGCGTACGCGAAGTACCAGCACGACCCCGAGTTCCTCGCTGAATTCAAGAGCGAGCTCGCCCACTTCGTGGGCCGGCCCAGCCCGATCTACCACGCAGCCCGCATGAGCCGCGAAGCCGGTGGCGCCCAGATCTTCCTGAAACGCGAAGACCTCAACCACACCGGCGCACACAAGATCAACAACACCATCGGCCAGGCCATGCTCGCCAAGCGCATGGGCAAGCCGCGCATCATTGCCGAGACCGGCGCTGGCCAGCACGGTGTGGCCACAGCCACCATCTGCGCGCGCTACGGGCTGGAATGTGTGGTGTACATGGGCAGCGAAGACGTCAAGCGCCAGAGCCCCAACGTCTACCGCATGAAGCTGCTGGGCGCCACGGTGGTGCCGGTTGAATCGGGCAGCCGCACGCTCAAGGACGCGCTCAATGAGGCCATGCGCGACTGGGTCGCCAACGTGGACAACACCTTCTACATCATCGGCACCGTGGCCGGGCCGCACCCCTACCCGATGATGGTGCGCGACTTCCAGAGCGTGATCGGCGAAGAGTGCCTGGTGCAGATGCCCGAGATGCTGCTGTCCGCCGGCTGCAAAAACGAACAACCCGACGCGGTGATCGCCTGTGTGGGCGGCGGCAGCAACGCCATGGGCATCTTCTACCCCTACATCAACCATGCACAGACACGCCTGATCGGCGTGGAAGCCGCTGGTGAAGGCATGGAGAGCGGCAAACACTCGGCCTCCCTGCAAAAGGGCAGCCCGGGCGTGCTGCACGGCAACCGCACCTATGTGCTGCAAGACGACAACGGTCAGGTGACCGAAACGCACAGCGTGAGCGCTGGCCTGGACTACCCTGGCGTAGGTCCCGAACACGCGTTCCTGAAAGACATCGGCCGTGCCGAGTACGTGGGCATCACCGACGCCGAGGCGCTGGAAGCTTTTCACTACCTGTGCCGCACCGAGGGCATCATCCCCGCGCTGGAGTCGAGCCACGCTGTGGCCTACGCCATGAAACTGGCCAAGACCATGCGGTCAGACCAGTCGATCCTGGTCAACCTCTCGGGCCGCGGCGACAAGGACATCGGCACCGTGGCCGACCTGTCCAACGCCGACTTCTATTGCCGACCGAGCTGCCGCGGGCAGTCGGTCAAAGGTGGCTTGGCCACCATCGAGGTGAAAAAATGAGCCGCATCGAAGCGACCTTTGCCGCGCTGAAGAAGCAGGACCGCAAGGCCCTCATTCCTTTCGTCACCGCAGGTTTCCCCTACCCCGACATCACGCCCGACCTGATGCATGGCATGGCCGAGGCTGGCGCGGATGTGATCGAACTGGGCGTACCGTTCTCCGACCCGTCGGCCGATGGCCCGGTGATCCAGAAGGCGGGTGACCGCGCGCTGGCCGCCGGCATCGGCCTGACCCAGGTAATTGCCATGGTGCGCACGTTCCGCGAGCGCAACGACACCACGCCCGTGGTGCTCATGGGCTACGCCAACCCGGTGGAGCGCTACGACCAGAAGCACGGCGCGGGAGCCTTCGTGCGCGACGCATCGGCAGCCGGCGTGGACGGTGTGCTGATCGTCGACTACCCGCCCGAGGAGTGCGAAGACTTCGCCGCCTCGTTGCGCGAGCACGGCATGGACCTGATCTTCCTGCTGGCCCCCACCTCCACGGACGAGCGCATGGCGCAGGTGGCGCGCGTGGCCAGCGGCTATGTGTACTACGTGTCGCTCAAGGGCGTGACCGGCGCCGGCACGCTGGACGTGGGCCAGGTCGAGGCCATGCTGCCGCGCATTCGGTCGCACGTCAGCGTGCCGGTGGGCGTGGGTTTCGGCATCCGCGACGCGGAAACCGCGCGAGCCATCAGCCGCGCGGCCGACGCGGTGGTGATCGGCAGCAAGATCATCCAGCTGATCGACAACGAGCCACATGAAAAAGTGGTGGCCGTGGCCTCGAATTTCATTCGCACGATCCGCAAGGCGCTCGACGCATAATTCCGGATGGCGTCCTTGGGGCGCATCCGCATGGAGAACACCACATGTCCTGGCTCGAAAAACTGCTGCCCCCCAAGATCACCCCCACCGACCCGACCGAGCGCCGCAGCGTGCCCGAAGGTTTGTGGATCAAGTGCCCGAGTTGCGAAGCGGTGCTCTACAAGAACGATCTGGAAAAGAACCAGAACGTCTGCCCGCACTGCAGCCACCACCACCGCATCGGCGCGCGCGCACGTCTTAACGCCTTTCTGGACGCCGAAGGCCGCTACGAACTGGCTCAGGAAGTGCTACCGGTCGACGCACTCAAGTTCAAGGACAGCCGCAAGTACCCCGAGCGCCTGAAAGACGCGCTGGAAACCACGGGTGAGACCGATGCGTTGATCGTCATGGGCGGCGCCGTGCACGGCATCAGCCTGGTGGTGGCGTGCTTCGAGTTCGATTTCATGGGCGGCTCCATGGGCTCGGTGGTTGGCGAGCGCTTCGTGCGCGGCGTTGAAGAAGCGATTGCCCAGAAGGTGCCCTTTGTGTGTTTCACCGCCACCGGTGGAGCGCGCATGCAGGAGGGCTTGCTCTCGCTAATGCAGATGGCAAAAACCAACGCCGCACTGACCCGACTGGCCAAGAAGGGCCTGCCCTACATCAGCGTGCTCACCGACCCGACCATGGGCGGCGTGAGCGCAGGCTTCGCGTTCCTGGGCGATGTGGTGATTGCCGAGCCCAAGGCGCTGATTGGTTTTGCCGGCCCGCGCGTGATCGAGAACACCGTGCGGGTGAAACTGCCCGAAGGCTTCCAGCGCGCCGAGTTTTTGCAGACCAAGGGCGCGGTCGATTTCATCTCCGACCGGCGCGAGCTGCGCGCCACCATCGCCAACACCTTGGCCATGCTGCAGCGCCAGAGCGCCGACGCGGTGGTCAACGATTGAGTTCCGAAGCCGCGGCCGAGGCCCTCACGCTGTCTCAGCTTCCCCTGTTTCCACTGCAGACCGTCCTGTTTCCCGGCGGTGTTCTGCCGCTTCGCATCTTTGAAGTGCGTTACCTCGACATGATCGGGCGCTGCCACAAGGCGGGCGCTCCTTTCGGTGTGGTGTGCCTCAGCGAAGGCAGCGAGGTGCGTCGGGTCAATCCCGCAGCGCCGCCCACCGGTGACAGCTTCGCCAAAGAAGTGTTCCACGCGGTGGGCACGCTGGCCCACATCGAGAGCCTGGAGCGGCCCCAGCCCGGGCTCATGGTGATCAAGTGCCGAGGCCTGCAACGTTTCCACATCACCCGCCGCAGCCAGTTGCCGCACGGCCTGTGGGTGGCTGACGTGACGCTGGACGAGCCAGAGTCCGTGGTGGCCGTGCCACCCGACCTGGCGAACACCCGCGATGCGCTGAAACGCTTGCTGCAGAACCTGCAGGAGCGTGACCCCGAGAGCCTGGACCAATTGCCGCTTCAGCCGCCCTACCAGTGGGATGACAGCGGCTGGGTGGCCAACCGGTGGGCCGAGTTGCTGCCGGCTCCGGCCGAACTCAAACAACGTCTGATGGCACTCGACAACCCGCTGTTGAGGCTGGAACTTGTGTCGGACCTGCTGGACAAGCTGGGCCTGGAGAACTGATCTCCCCGCCCGGCCTCAACCGGGCAGCAGCGAAAGCGCCTGCATGTAGCGCTCGCTCACCATCAAAGATTCCCAATCGCGCGCCGCGGCGCGCGGCAACAGGGCCAGCCGCCGCTCTTCGCTGGCAGGGCTGGGCGTCCAGGCGCCTTGGAGGCAGGCCCGGGACAAATCGTTGATGGCTTCGTCGATCGGCGCGCCACCGTCTTCCACCGACTGGTTGCACAGCAAGACCATGTCGCAGCCCGCCTGCAAGGCTGCCAGCGCGGCGGTGGTGAAGCTCACCGCTTGGCCATCGATCTGGCGCGCCGCGGCCATGCTGAGGTCGTCGCTGAAGATGGCGCCGGTGAAGCCCAGGCGGTGACGCAACACGTCTTGAAGCCAACGCGCAGAGAAGCCCGCGGGACGCTGGTCCACTTTGGGGTAGATCACGTGGGCCGGCATCACCGCCTGCAGGCTGGCCGAGAGCCAACCGTAAGGCGCAGCGTCTTCTGCCAGGATGGCTTTGAGGCTGCGCCGGTCCACCGGAATGGCCAGGTGCGAGTCGGCCTTGACGAAGCCATGGCCGGGGAAGTGTTTGCCGCAGTTGCCCATGCCGCTTTGCAACAGCCCGTGCATCAGCGCCTGCGCGAGCAGCGTGACGATGCGCGGGTCCCGGCCAAAAGACCGGTCGCCAATCACCGAGCTTTCACCAAAGTCGAGGTCCAGCACCGGCGTGAAGCTGAGGTCAACGCCGCAGGCGCGCAGCTCGGCGCCGAGCACGTAGCCAGCCGCGGTGGCGGCGTTGCAGGCCTGCAAGGTGGCCGCCCCTTCGGACTCACCGGCCTTGGCCGGACGCATGGCCATGGCACCCAATGCAGCCATGGGCGGCAGGTGGGTGAAACCGTCGGTGCGGAAGCGCTGCACGCGGCCGCCTTCGTGATCCACCGCAATCAGCAAATCGGGCCGCACGGCCTTGATCTGGCGGCACAGCTGGGTCAGTTGCAAGCGGTCTTGCCAGTTGCGGCCGAACAGGATCACACCACCCACCAAGGGATGGGCCAGGCGCTGACGGTCAATGGTGGTCAAGGAGAGACCGGCGACATCGACGATGAGGGGAGCGTGTGGGTTCATTCGGGAGTCCGTGGATGGGTTGAAGTCAATCGCGCTCAACCACCACGAAGCTGGCCGCGTAGTCGGTCTCGTCGGTCACGGTCACATGCGCGCGCAGCCCCTGGGCTTCAAACCAGGTCTTCAGTTCACCGTGCAGCACGATGAGCGGCTGGCCGCTGGGCAGGTTGGTGATTTCGCAGTGCCGCCAGGTCATGGGCATGCGCATGCCCAGGCCGATGGCTTTGGAGAAGGCTTCCTTGGCTGAGAAGCGAGTGGCCAGAAAGCGCAAGCCGCGCTGGGGCCAGCGCGCGCTGCGCCTTTGCCAGACGGCGAACTCGGCGTCGCTCAACACCTTGCGCACAAAGCGCTCACCCTGGCGCTCGTACGTCGCCTGAATGCGGCGGATGTCGCAGATGTCGGTGCCGATCCCGTGAATCATCAAGCGAAGGCTTCAGCGATGCAGCGGTTGTAGTCGACGATGGTGGCGGTGTAGCCCAGCTCCAACGCGTCGGCCATCAAGGCATGACCAATCGAAACCTCGCTCACGCCGGGCACGCTGCGCAGGAAGGCAGTCAGGTTCTCGCGGTTGAGATCGTGACCTGCGTTCACGCCCAGGCCGGTATCCAGCGCAGCTTGCGCCGCAGCGCGAAAACGCTCCAGCTGCTCGGCGCGCTCCGGCGTGTGCCACGCGGCCGCGTAGGGCTCGGTGTAGAGCTCCACGCGATCGGCACCCACGGCCTTGGCACCGCTCATTTGGTGGGCGTCGGCGTCCATGAACAGACTCACCCGCACGCCCAGCCCACGGCACTCGTCGATCAGCGGGCGCAGGCGCTCGGCGTCAGCGGGGAAACTCCAGCCGTGGTCACTGGTGAACTGGCCTTCGCTGTCGGGCACAAACGTGACCTGGTGCGGCCGCACGGCGCGAACGAACCCCATGAGGTTGTGAAACGGATTGCCTTCGATGTTGTACTCGCGGTCCGGCCAGGCCTTCATGAGTTCGGCCAGCTCGTGCACGTCGTGCGCGCGGATGTGGCGTTCGTCCGGTCGCGGATGCACCGTGATGCCGCGCGCACCGGCCTGCAGGCACAGCGTGGCCGCGCGCGTAACCGAAGGGATGCCGAGGTGGCGCGTGTTGCGCACCAAGGCCACCTTGTTGAGGTTGACGGAGAGCGCGGTGCGAAGAAAGGGAGTGGTGGCCGCGTTCATGGGATGGGCTCGGGGTTGGGGGTTGCCGGTTCACCGGGCTCGGACACACCGGTGGAGCGGGGCCGCGTCATGGCTTGCACATCGAGCATGAGTTGCCGCGTCTTGAACACCCGCACGCCGCAATGGTAGTGCAGCAGGTGCCGCAGCTGCGGGCGCAGGGCTTGCAACGCGCTGGCGCATGCACGAAGCGTGGAAATGAAAGGCGCCGGGCCATCCATGGCGGCCTGCAATCCGAGCCACTGTTCGCCGCTGAGTGGATGCGCATCGTCGTCATGGGCCGGACGCAGGCCACTCTCGGGGGTGAGCACGTAGAGCCCATCGGGGTCGAGTGGCGCCAGGGTATTGGCCTCCTGCGCGAGGTCGGGCAGCAAGCCCACGTCGCGCAGCAAGAGCAGTTCAAAGGCGCGCAAGATCACCTGCTGCGCATCGCTCTTCTCGGCCAGCAATTGCACCGCCAGGGCGAAGTGGTCGAACAGGCTGGCGTGCGGGTCGTCGCGCGCCAGCAGGCGCATGAGCAGTTCGTTGAGGTAGCTGCCCGAGATCAGCGCTTCGCCGGTGGGCATCACATGACCGCCCTGCCATTGCGCCGACTTGAGCGTGCGCACTTCGGCGTCTCCCGTCCAGGACACCTGCAACGGCTGCAGCGGCAGCAACACCGGGCGGAACTGGGAAGTGGGGCGCTTCACGCCTTTGGCCACCAGCGCGATGCGCCCGAAGTGGCGGGTGAACACCTCCAGCACCAGACTGGTTTCGCTCCAGTCGTAGCGGTGCAGGACGAAGGCGGGTTCTTCGCTGACGCGTTTCAGGGCCACGGGTCAGGCAGCCGGCGGCTCACTCGTAGCCGAACGAGCGCACCCGCGCATCGTCATCGGCCCAGCCCGAGCGCACTTTCACCCACAGCTCCAGGAACACCTTGCAATCCCAGAGTTTTTCAAGTTCCTGGCGGGCCTCGGTGCCGATGCGTTTGAGCTTCTCACCGCCCTCTCCAATCACCATGCCCTTGTGGCCTTCACGCTCCACCACGATGGTGGCGGCGATGCGCTTGAGGGCGCCCTCTTCCTCGAACTTGTCGATGATCACAGTGGAGGTGTACGGCAGCTCGTCGCCGGTCAGGCGAAAAAGTTTTTCGCGCACCATCTCGCTGGCCATGAAGCGTTCGCTGCGATCAGTCAGGTCGTCCGGGTCGTGCATCCACGGCTGCTGGGGCAAGAATTTTTCGCAGATGCCGAACAGGCGCTCAATATCCTTGGCGGTCTTGGCCGACATGGGCACGAACTCGGTGAACGGGTGGCGCTCCTGCATGGAGCGCAGCCAGGGCGCGAGGTCGCCGCGGCGGTGCACCAGGTCGAACTTGTTGGCCAACAGGATCACCGGCACGTTGGCCGGCAGCAGTGACAGCACCTTGGCGTCGGCCAGGTTGAAATGGCCCGCCTCCACCACGAAGAGGATCAGGTCCACATCGCTCACGGCGCCCATGACCGTCTTGTTCAGCGCGCGGTTCAGCGCGTTGCCGTGGCGGGTCTGGAATCCGGGCGTGTCCACAAAGATGAACTGCGTGGGGCCCACGGTGCGCATGCCGGTGATGCGGTGGCGAGTCGTCTGCGCCTTGCGCGAGGTGATGCTGACTTTCTGCCCTACCAAGGCGTTGAGCAAGGTCGATTTGCCCACGTTGGGCTTGCCGACAATGGCCACATAACCGCAGCGCTGCTCACCGGGATCGATTTCGGCCACTTCTTCCGCGGGTGCATCGGATGGCACGGCCGCCGTTTCCTTGCTCAGGGCCTTGGCCAGCATGGCATCGAGGTCGGGATTGGACGGTGGGTTCACGGGTGTGCGGGGCATGGCTTCAAGGTACCTTGGCGGAAGGGGCGACATCGGTGGTCGCGGGAGGCAAGGCATGGGCCTGCTTGGGATCGGCAGTGAGGTGCTGCAGCATGGCCGCAGCGGCGGCCTGCTCACCAGCCCGTCGCGACGCGCCGATGCCGCGTTCGCTGCGGCCGGTTTCTGTCACGGTGCATTCCACATCAAAGGTCTGCTTGTGCGCCTCGCCCAAGGTGGCCACCACACGGTAGACCGGCAGTTTCATTTTGCGCCCCTGCAGCCACTCCTGCAATTCGGTCTTGGGGTCCTTGCCCATGGCACTCATCTGCGCGTTGAGCTCCAAATCGCTGTAGAGGCGGCGCACCAAGGCAGATGCAGTTTCAAACCCGGCATCGAGGTACACCGCACCGATCACCGCTTCGAGGGCATCGGCCAGGATGGACGGCCTCTTCTGTCCCCCGGAGCGCTTTTCACCATCGCCCAGCCGCAAACCAGCCGAGAGATTGAGGCGAGAAGCGATCTCGAACAAGGTGTCCTGCTTGACCAGGTTGGCGCGCACGCGCGAGAGGTCTCCCTCTGGCAATTGGTTGAGCTTTTCGAACAAAAGGCCGGAGACCGCCAGGTTGAGCACGGAGTCGCCCAGAAACTCCAGACGTTCGTTGTGATCAGCGGTGAAACTGCGGTGCGTCAGTGCGCGCTCCAGCAAGCGCGGGTTGGCAAAGGTGTGTTGCAGGCGCCGTTGCAGCGCCAGGAGTTCCGGATTCAAGAATGCGGGCGCTCAATCGAGCGCTCCCTGCCCAGGCTGCATGTCACTTCGAGCGGCCTTCGTACTTCATCAGCAAGTAGGCTGGGCCAGCGAGGGGAATTTCGCGGGTGTAGGCATATGAAACAACCACGCGGTCACCCTCCTTGCCCACCACCAGGTCCTTGGCCGAAATGGTGCGGATGTCGTCGATGGTGGCGGCCTTGTCGAAAATACTGCGAACCTCCGCCACGGTGGAGCCGGCAGCTGCCTTGTCCACCGCCTTTTGCACGGCGATGTATTCGATGTAGGTGGGCACCACCTGCGCAAACACCACACCGGCCAGCGCCAGCAAGATGCCCACGATGATCAGACCCATGAAAGTCAGGCCTTGTTGTTGTCGCTTCAGTTTCATGACGTCATGCTCCACAGGTGATGGTTGTCATTCAAAGGACCCGATGCGTCCCAGGTCGCCAAAATTCATCCAGACGAAGAAGGCCTTGCCGACGATGTTTCGCTCGGGCACAAAGCCCCAATAGCGCGAATCCAGCGAGTTGTCCCGATTGTCACCCATCATGAAGTAATGCCCTGCGGGCACCTTGCAGGTCACGCCTTCAACGGTGTACTTGCAGCCGTCGGCAAACGGAAACTCGGTGGCGCCCGGAACGAACGCGGGTCTGTCGTTGTCGTTGAGGGTGTCGTACTTGCGCTCGTCCAGCGTTTCCCCGAACTGCTTGGAGTAGCGCATGGAATCGCTGTCGAAAAAGTCGGGCTTTGCCACGCGTGGCACCGCCTTGCCGTTGACGGTCAGCTGTTTGTTCAAGTAGGCCACCTCGTCACCCGGCACGCCAATCACACGCTTGATGTAGTCCAGGCTGGGCTGTGGAGGGTAACGGAACACCATCACATCGCCGCGCTTGGGTTCGTTGTTGGCGATCAACTTGGTGTTGAACACCGGCAGGCGGATGCCGTAATGGAATTTGTTCACCAGGATCAGGTCGCCCACTCGCAACGTGGGGATCATCGAGCCCGAGGGAATCTTGAAGGGTTCGAACATGAACGAGCGCAACACGAACACCGCCAGGATCACGGGAAACAGACCTGCCGTCCAGTCCAGCCACCAGGGTTGCGCCAGCAGCTTTTGCCGCGCCGGCTCCACGTCACCTTCAACCTGACTGAAACCCTGCTTGATCAGGGCCTCCTTGCGGGTGTTGTGCTCCACCAGAAGCTGATCGGCCGCGCGCCGACGCTGCGGCAGGAATACCAACTTTTCGGCCAGCCAGTAAAGACCTGTCACCCCAGTGGCCAGCATGAGCAGCAGGGCGAAGTTGCCTTCGACTGCGCCGGTGTACCAGGCGCCCGCGTAGGCCACGAAGGCCGTCAAGATCACCGCGGTGACCGTTCCCATGAGCGCCTGCATCAGTCCTGCACCTGCAAAATGGCGAGAAACGCCTCCTGGGGAACCTCCACCGAGCCGATCTGTTTCATGCGCTTCTTGCCTGCTTTCTGTTTTTCGAGAAGTTTGCGTTTGCGGGAGATGTCACCGCCGTAGCATTTTGCCAGCACGTTCTTGCGCAGCGCCTTGATCGTCTCGCGCGCGATGACGTTGCCGCCAATGGCCGCCTGGATGGCCACATCGAACATCTGCCGGCTGATGATTTCACGCATCTTGGCCACCACCGCGCGCCCACGGTACTGCGATTGCGAGCGGTGCACGATGATGGACAGCGCATCGACTTTCTCGCCATTGAGCAGGATGTCGACCTTGACCACGTCGGCCGCGCGGTACTCCTTGAACTCGTAGTCCATGGACGCATAGCCGCGGCTCACCGACTTGAGCTTGTCAAAGAAGTCCAGCACGATTTCACCCAGCGGCATGTCGTAGGTCAACATGACCTGTTTGCCGTGGTATGCCATGTTGAGCTGCATGCCGCGCTTTTGGTTGGCCAAAGTCATGACAGCGCCGACGTACTCCTGCGGCATGTACAGATGCACGGTCACGATGGGCTCGCGGATCTCTTCCAGCCGGCCCTGGTCAGGCATCTTGGACGGGTTCTCCACCATGATCACTTCACCATCGGGCTTGACCACCTGGTACACCACGCTCGGCGCGGTCGTGATCAGGTCCTGATCGAACTCGCGCTCCAGACGCTCCTGCACGATCTCCATGTGCAGCAGGCCCAGGAACCCGCAGCGAAAGCCAAAGCCCAGCGCCTGCGACACCTCCGGTTCGTACTGCAGCGACGCGTCGTTGAGCTTGAGTTTTTCCAACGCGTCGCGCAACGAGTCGTACTGATTGGCCTCGGTGGGATACAGCCCGGCGAACACCTGGGGTTGCACTTCCTTGAAGCCGGGCAAGGCCTCGGTGGCAGGCCCTGCGTTGTTCGGCAACTTCTTCTCCAGCGTGATGGTGTCACCCACCTTGGCTGCCTGCAATTCCTTGATGCCCGCGATGATGTAGCCCACCTCGCCAGCCTGGAGCGATTCGCGCGGCTCGTTGCCCGGCGTGAACACGCCCATGCTGTCGGCGTTGTAGACCGTGTTGGTCGCCATCATCTTGAATCGCTCGTTCTTGAGCAGTCGGCCATCGACCACGCGAACCAGCATCACCACGCCCACGTAGGCGTCGTACCAACTGTCCACGATCATGGCGCGCAATGGCGCGTCGGGGTTGCCTTTGGGAGGCGGGATGCGTGCGACCACCGCTTCCAGGATGTCCTCCACGCCCATGCCGGTCTTGGCCGAGCAGGGAATGGCGTCGGTGGCATCGATGCCGATCACGTCCTCGATCTCGCTCTTGGCGTTCTCGGGATCGGCATTGGGAAGATCCATCTTGTTGAGCACCGGCACCACCTCGACACCGAGGTCGAGTGCGGTGTAGCAGTTGGCAACGGTCTGGGCTTCCACGCCCTGGCTGGCGTCCACCACGAGCAGCGCGCCTTCGCATGCCGAGAGCGAGCGCGAGACCTCGTAGGAGAAGTCAACGTGGCCGGGTGTGTCAATGAGGTTGAGGTTGTAGACCTGCCCATCGCGCGCCTTGTACCTGAGCGCGGCGGTCTGCGCCTTGATGGTGATGCCGCGCTCTTTCTCGATGTCCATCGAGTCGAGCACCTGCTCGCTCATCTCGCGGTCGGACAGACCACCGCAGAGGGAAATGATGCGATCGGCGAGCGTGGACTTGCCATGGTCGATGTGCGCGATGATCGAAAAATTGCGGATGTGATTCATCAGGAGAACGGCTCAAACACTGGGGAAAACCGCGGCTCCGATCAGGAACGAGCGGCCATAAAAAAGGGCGCGTCAGCTGCTGACGCGCCCGTAACCAACAATCAATGGCAACTGCGATAGTTGGGGTTTCATTGTAGGCAAAAAGCCTGGAATGCACACCACCGAACCGCCGACAGCCCCTTGTTGCAACGCAGCAACGTGAATCTTGTGCACAGCATATCCACAAGCAAACGGGAGAACTTGTGTGCCAACTGTGGACGACCTGGGGACTTCAGTGATCGCTCCCACATCGTGGGCCAATGCGGCACGTGAGCGCAGGAATTTCTTCAAAAACATGTCCATTTTAGCGAAATCGGTCAACACAAAAGCGTCAATAGTGAGCGTCCACTAACAAAGCTTGAATCCAACAGCCGGTCGTCGGGTCCGACGCACTGTGGCGAATCGGCCACCCCCCACAAAAAACCCCCAGACCCGAAGGGTTCTGGGGGTCTTTGCATGCGCCGACCGGTGGTCAGTGCACGCGGTGCATCAACGCTGGGGGCGGATCACGGTGTACTGAGCCCACTCGCCACGTCGGAACAGGACATTCACTGGTTTTGACTTGTCGATCTTGACCAGCGCAGTCTCCATGTCCTTGAGATTCGCAGTGTCGGTGTTGGCAATGGCCACGATGACGTCACCTTCGCGCAAGCCGGCACGTGCCGCCGGCCCTTCGGCCGATGCGATGCGCACGCCACCTTTGAGGTTGAGCTCCTTCTTTTCAGCAGCCGTCAACTCGGCAAGTCCCAAGCCCAGCGACTGCACGGCGCTGCTGGCCTGCGGCTTGGCGGGTTCGGGTGCAGCAGCCTTCACCTCGGGCTTCTCCGGCTCCAGTTCGGCCACCGTGATCGTCAAGTCCCGCTGAGAACCACGGCGCAGCACGGTCATGGAACTTCTGTTGCCAGGCTTGGTGTTGCCCACGAAGCGCGGCAAATCGACTGATTTTTCAATGGTCTTGCCGTCGAACTTCAGGATGATGTCGCCAGGCTCCACGCCCGCTTTGGCCGCAGGAGACTCGGGCTCAACGCCACGAACCAAAGCGCCTTTGGCGGCGCCCAGTCCCAGCGAGTCGGCCACTTCCTTGCTCACCTGGTCGATCTGTACGCCAATGCGCCCGCGGGTCACGCGACCGGTGGTCCTGAGCTGATCGGACACCCGCACCGCTTCGTCGATCGGGATGGCGAAAGAGATGCCTTGAAAGCCGCCAGAGCGGGAGTAAATCTGGCTGTTGATACCGATCACCTCACCCCGCATGTTGATGAGCGGCCCGCCCGAGTTGCCCGGGTTGATGGCCACATCGGTCTGGATGAAGGGCAGGAAATCGCCGGTGTCTCGCTGCTTGGCGCTCACGATACCGGCGGTCACGGTGTTTTCGAGTCCGAACGGTGACCCGATGGCCATCACCCACTCACCCACCCGAAGGCGGTTCACGTCGCCGATCTTCACCGGCGAAAGACCGGTGGCCTCGATCTTCACGACGGCAACGTCGGTGCGTTTGTCAGCCCCCACCACTTTGGCCTTGAACTCGCGGTTGTCGGGCAAGGTGACCAGCAACTCATCGGCGCCTTCCACCACATGCGCGTTGGTCATGATCAGGCCATCAGCACTCAAGATGAACCCGGAGCCCACACCGCGAGGCTGAGCCTCTTCGGACGGGCCGCGCTCCTGGCGCGGCGTGCGCGGAGTCATGCCCGGCGGCACCGGAATACCGAACCGCTTGAAAAACTCCAACATCTGTTCGTCAGGTGCACCACCCGCGCCCGGACGCGTTGCCACGGTACGCTCCAGCGTGCGGATGTTGACCACCGATGGGCCCACCAGATCGACGAGATCGGTGAAGTCCGGCAGGCCACGAACACTGGCGGCAGGAGGCACCACCGGAACCACCGCCGTTTGAGCCGACAGTGGCGCGTGCAAGATGAGCGCGGCTGTTCCGATGGCCGCCAAAACAGCGGATGCGGTCATGGCCCACAAGGGCCTTTGAATACGTTTCAGGTGCGTCATGGTGATCCTTTACACACACGCAAATGGCAGAACAGGACTGTGCGCGGCACAGCGCTTTGTGCCGAACGCTGCGCATCTGCGGTTTGGCTGAAAGAAAACAAGTCTGGCAGGTTCAGCGAGTTCGCTCCAGCGCAAGGGCAAAACGGCGCAACGTCGCCGGGGGAACTTCGCCCAGCACCGTCAGCCAGTGGTCGCCCACGCGTTTGCTGACCGAGTGCGTCGCGCCGACCGCAGCTGCCTTTTCCTGGCCGTGGCGCTGCGCATCGAAGGGCTCCACAAACATGGACACCGAAGCCAGTCCATCGGAGAACACCCACTGCATCGGCGCGGTGCCAGGCGCCTGTGCAGCACCGGTGTCGCGCGTGTGGCAACTCATCGCTGTAAAGCCGGGCACTGGCTCTTTCAAGCGCCAGCCCTCGGCTTCAGCCGTGGTCTTTTTCAGCAGCGGCTTGTGCACCTCATAGCCACGCGTGTCCTTCATCAGCTTGTGCAACTTGTCCATGCTGACCGGGGCGTCGAGCTGGAGTTCGGAAAACGACATTTGCTCCAGCACCGCGCCCTTCTCACCCAGCGTCTGCAGCTTCACCACCAAGCCGGTTTGCCGCTCTGACCAGATGCGGTAGCCAAAGCGCAAGTCATCCTTGGGCAGGATCTCAACCATGTCGGCCAGGTGACCTGCCACACGTTGAACACCCGTTTCGCGTGCTGCGTAAAACTGGGGAATCAGGTTGCTCGGGGTGCGCAGCAGCTCGGGGAACATGCCCAGCGATTCGCGCTTCTCGACCAATGCTGTCTTGGTCTCAGGCTCGAAGGTGATGACGTCGTTGTTGCGACGAATCGTCGTGCGCGGTGTGCCTGTCAGCGTGTCGATGCGCTCCATCTGCTGGTTTCCGTCGCACACATGCCAAACCTTCGACGCCGACATGGAAGGCCCCGCAGACACCACCAACGTGCCGGTGTAGGCGCGCTGACGCGATGCCTCGTGCATGCGACTCAGCCATTCATTGACACTGCGTGTGCCGGAAGCCTGGGACGTTGACCCCACTTGGGCCAGCGAAGGAACGCCCAGCATCAAACCAGCGGTCAACAGCGCCATGGCGCCCACAGGGCGCCAGTGCCATGGTTGCCGGCGCAAGTGACGCAAGGAACTTCGGCGTGGAAAGGTGGCGGCAAACACAGGCATGGCGGGTCTCGCGTCAAACGGATTCGGCAACATGGCTGCTCATCGCCCTGAGGCGTCGTAAGTGGCGTTGCGGATGAAGCCGGAAGGCGTCTGAAGCGCGGACATGCCCCCGTGCTGCCGGTGTTCGGCGAGCAGGGCCTCAAGTTGCGCGTCGCGGATCAGGACACCCTGACCGGTGTTGACCGCAACAGATGCATTGGCCGAGGGAGCCACAACCGTTGCCACAACCGCGGTCGGCGCAGACACGTCGGGCGCTCTTGATGCCAGTTGGGCGCCCACAGCAGAATTCGACCCCGATCCGGAGACCACGCTCCAGCTCACTGCCATCACAGCCGCCAGCGATGCAAAGCCCGCAACCAGCTTCCAGCGAAACACCGCATCATTGGCGGACTCCCCGCGAGCTTGGCCAGAGAGGGGCGCCAAAGCCTGCACCGGCAAACGTGGCACGACATCAGCCTTGATGTCGCTGGATGCCAGGCCCATTCGAACAGCCGCCAGGAAGTCGCCAGAAGGTTGGTTGCTGGTCAAGTCGGCTTGCCCACGCAGCGCGTCTCCAATCAAGTGGTACGCATGCCAGTTCGGCAACGCGTCGGCGCCCAGGGAGCTCAGCAAGGCGTCGAGTTCGGCTGGGCTGATCTCACCATCGGCCATCGCGGAGACCGCTGGCGCCATGCCCACGCTGAGTTCGGCGGCCGCAGCGCTGTCACCCGCGAAGGGGCTGTGATGTTTCTCGGCATTCATGATTCATTTCCCCGTGTGCAATGCAATCGGCGCTACTGGCTTCCAACAACCGCCCAAACCCGTTACCAGCGTTTTCCCGTCTGGCGCTCCAGCATCGGCTTGATGCGCCCGGAGATCGCCTCGCGGGCTCGAAAGATCCGCGAACGAACGGTTCCAATCGGACATTCAAGCGCCTGCGCAATTTCTTCATAGCTCATGCCCTCGATTTCCCGCAAGGTGATCGCCATTCGCAACTCTTCGGGCAGCGCGTCCATGGCCGCATTGACCGCCTGGGCAATTTCCTTGCTGGCCAGCACCGCCTCGGGCGTCTCGGTGTCAGCCGCGTTGAAATTTAGTTCGCGTTCGGACGAGGAAGTTTCATCGTCTTCCGAGGATTTCATCTGCGATTGGAAAACGAGGGGATCGCGCTTGAGCTCCATCAGCTGCTTTTTCGCGGTGTTCACCGCGATCCTGTACAGCCAGGTGTAGAACTGGGCATCGCCTCGAAACTGCGCCAGGGCTCGGTAGGCCCGGATGAACGTCTCCTGCGCGATGTCTTGAACGAGGTCGGAGTCGCGGACCATGCGGCCGATGAGCCGCTCCACCCGGCGCTGGTATTTGATGACCAGCAGCTCAAACGCCCGCTGCTCGCCACCCAGTGTGCGCTGCACCAACATGACGTCGCTGTCGGGAGGCGGGGGAGCGGTGTGGTCTTCGGGAGTCATGCGCGCGGAAATATAACCCAAGGGATGAAAGACAAAGACCCCGGTGAGGCATGGCCCGTCAACATGAAGGCCGACGCAAGGCCAAGAGCCCTCAAGCGCAGCTCGCCACCAAAGCTCGGCGAAGGTCGCTCCACCGTGCAGGGGAGACGCTTTGTTCGACCCAGATCCACCGCCGACCCAGCTCTGTCCCACGGATGGACAGCAAGATACGACCCTGCAGGTCGAGCACACGCTCCAATTCGCTCAACTCCAGCGGCTCCGCTGCGGTGCACTCGGTCCAAGACCAAGCACCGGCGCCTTCCTCTTCCCCGCCGTCCATTGAGCTCCAACGCAGCACACCCTCGGGCGAACGGATCCAGCTCAGAAAGGCCCATGCCGCCCAGACTGCCCACGCCAGGACGCCCGCGCTGCAAGTCAGCCAGCCCCAAAGCCCTTGAGCGGGAGCATCCAACCCGAACAAAAAGGACGCAACCACCGCGCCACTCAAACCGGCGATAAACACCAACAGCCAAGCCTGAAACGCAGAACGCCCCACCGGGTAGACCACGGATGGGGCGTTGCGCATGGAAAGCTCGTGAAATAAGTGCGATCGGTGGATTCAAACGCGCTTGAAAACCAGCGAGCCGTTGGTGCCGCCAAAGCCGAAGTTGTTCTTGAGCGCAACATCGATCTTCATGTCCCGCGCCGTGTTGGCGCAGTAGTCCAGATCGCACTCGGGATCCTGGTTGAAGATGTTGATGGTTGGGGGGCTCTTCTGGTGGTGCACGGCCAGAACGGTGAACACACTTTCAATGCCTCCGGCGCCACCCAGCAGATGCCCCGTCATGGATTTGGTGGAGTTCACCACCGCCTTGTGGGCATGTTCGCCCAAGGCAGCCTTGATCGCGTTCGTCTCGTTCAGATCACCCAAGGGGGTCGACGTGCCGTGCGCATTGAGGTAATTCACCTGGTCGGCGTTCAAGCCAGCGTTGCGCAGTGCGCTGACCATGGCGCGGCGGGGTCCGTCCATGCTGGGTGCGGTCATGTGGCCCGCGTCGGCGCTCATGCCGTAGCCCGAGAGCTCCGCATAAATGCGCGCGCCTCGAGCCTTGGCGAACTCGTACTCCTCGAGCACCATCACACCGGCGCCTTCGCCCAAAACGAAGCCATCGCGGTCCTTGTCCCAAGGACGGGAAGCCGTGGCCGGATCGTCGTTGCGCGTGGACAGGGCGCGCATGGCGGCAAAGCCACCCACACCCAGCGGTGACACTGTGGCTTCGGAGCCGCCGGCCACGATCACGTCGGCATCGCCGTACTCGATCTTTCGGGCCGCCTCTCCGATGCAGTGCAGACCCGTGGTGCACGCCGTGACCACCGCGAGATTGGGACCTTTGAAGCCATACCGCATGGACACGTGACCAGCGATCATGTTGATGATGGACGCAGGCACGAAGAACGGCGAGATGCGGCGAGGCCCACGGCTCACCAACTCGGCGTGGGTCTCCTCAATCAGTGGCAAGCCACCGATGCCCGAGCCAATGATGCAGCCGATGCGGTTGGCAGTCTCTTCATCCAGCGCATCGCCCAAAGGCAAGCCGGAATCGATCACAGCCTGATGGGCCGCGGCGACGCCGAAGTGGATGAAGGTGTCCATGGTGCGCGCTTCTTTGGCACTCATGTAGGACTCGACGTTGAAGCCTTTCACCTCGCCAGCGATCTTGCAAGCGAAGTTGGTGGCGTCAAACCGGGTGATGAGGTCAATGCCGGAGCGCCCGGCCAACAGGTTGGCCCAGGCATCATCCACCGTGTTTCCCACGGGGCTGATACAGCCCAGGCCGGTCACGACTACGCGACGACGGCTCATTCAGTTCCCCCGCGTTCTTGCCCGCAAGCCTGAGATCCCGGGTTCAACGAACCTCCAAGGCAGGCAGCGGTTGAACGCATGCAAATAAACAATCAGGCCTTCTGATGGGCCATTGCGTAATCGATGGCGTTTTGCACCGTCGTGATTTTCTCGGCGTCTTCGTCGGGGATTTCAATACCGAACTCGTCCTCAAGAGCCATCACCAATTCGACCGTGTCCAAGGAGTCGGCGCCGAGGTCGGCCACGAAAGCTTTTTCGTTGGTGACCTGACCCTCTTCCACACCGAGTTGTTCGGCAATGATTTTCTTAACACGTGCTTCGATATCGCTCATAAGTCCCTCTGAGGGTGGTTGAAATGCAAGGCCGCCATTTTAGCCGGGCTAGGGAGGTCTCCCCAGATGGCCCGCCGGGCGGCTGGCACGGCGATTGAACAAAACGGCAAACGGATTGCGGTGTCAGGACATGAACATGCCACCGTTGACATGCAGTTCCTGGCCCGTGACATAAGACGCGTGCGGCCCAGCGAGGTAGGCCACTGCGTGTGCGATGTCGGCTGGCTTGCCCAAGTGTCCGAGCGGGATCTGCCCCAGCAAGGCCTTTTGCTGCTCTTCAGGCAACGCTGCGGTCATGTCGGTTTCGATGAAACCGGGCGCCACGCAATTCACCGTGATGTTACGACTGCCAAGCTCGCGTGCCAGTGCGCGAGTCATGCCCGCCACGCCGGCTTTGGCTGCCGCGTAATTGGCTTGGCCTGCGTTGCCTGAAGCGCCCACCACGCTGGTGATGCTGATGATGCGGCCATAACGCTGCTTCATCATCGGGCGAATGACCGCACGGCTCATGCGAAACACAGCCTTGAGGTTGGTGTCCAGCACGGCATCCCAGTCGTCATCTTTCAGTCGCATGGCCAGCATGTCGCGGGTGATGCCCGCGTTGTTCACCAGAACCTGCAGCCCGCCGTGGGCCTTCACGATTTCATCGATCAGCGCTTCGGCCGATGCTGCATCGTTCACATTCAGTTTGACCCCGCGGCAGCCCACTGCGGCACCGGAAACACCCGTGAGCGCTGTGGTGATCTTGGCTGCACCTTCGTCGCTGGTGGCGGTGCCGATCACGATGAGGCCACGTACGACCAGCTCGTGCGCGATGGCTGCGCCGATACCACGCGACGCGCCAGTGACCAAGGCCACCTGGCCAGCAAATTTAACTTCCGACATCGTGTTCTCCTGACCTCAGGCCAATGACGTTTTGACGTCGACCAACGTGGCCGGGTCGTACAGGGCCAAGCCTGTGAGTTCGGGATCGATGCGCTTGACCATGCCGGCGAGCACCTTGCCTGGACCGCACTCGACGATCGTGTCGATACCGCGAGCCTTGAAGGCCTGCACGCACTCCACCCAACGCACCGGGCCGAACGCCTGGCGGTACAGCGCATCGCGGATGCGGTCTGCGTCGGTTTCAACGGCCACGTCGATGTTGTTGACAACGGGGATCTGCGCTTGGGCGAAAACCGTGTTGGCCAGTTTTTCCTTCAATCGCACGGCCGCCGGCTTCATGAGGCTTGAGTGGAAAGGCGCCGATACCGGCAAAGGCAACGCGCGCTTCGCGCCGTTGGCCTTGAGCACCTCACAAGCCTTGTCGACAGCAGCCTTGCTGCCCGAGATCACGGTCTGGGCAGGGTCATTGAAGTTCGCTGCTTCCACCACCTCAGAACTGCCCAAACCAAACGTTGCTTGCGCTTCGGCGCAACCCGCGATCACACGTTGAGCGTCCATGCCAAGGATCGCTGCCATGGCCCCGGTGCCGACCGGCACAGCTTCCTGCATGGCGGCCGCGCGAAAACGCACCAGGGGCGCAGCCTGCGCCAGCGTCAAGACGCCAGACGCCACCAGCGCCGCGTATTCACCCAGGGAGTGACCGGCGAGCACGGACGGCAGCCC
>PNMH01000038.1 GCA_013823505.1 Polaromonas sp.
GTGCCGTTTGCCGAACCCGCACCCATGGCGTTGCGCGGCTTGAAGCGCGTGATGCCGTCGGACGAGGAGGTCAAAGGCAACCCACGATCGCGCAGCGCGGTGATGCGCGTGGCCGAGCGCACGGAGGCCGCACCGTGATCCGACTCAACCTTGTGCTGCTGGTTGCCGTGATTGCCAGCGCCTTCTACCTGGTGCATACCCAGTACGAGTCGCGCCGCCTGTACGCCGCGCTCGACCGCACGCAGGCGCAGTCGCGCAAGCTTGATGCCGAGCACGAACAGCTGCAGGTGCAAAAACGCGCACAGGCCACGCCTGCCCGTGTGCAGCAGCTGGCCACGCGCCAGTTGCAGATGCGCCCGGTCACGCCGGGTGTCACGCAGTACGTGACGGTGTTCGAGCCGACCGTGCCAGCGGAGGCCGTGTCCAGATGAGCCGCAGCATCAACTACAGCGCCAGCCCGCTGCTGGCCAGCAAGACGCCGGTGTGGCGCAGCAAGTTCATCGTGGCTGCGCTGGCGGTGGCGTTTGCGGGTCTGGCCGGGCGCGCTGCTTATGTGCAGGTGTTCGGCAACGACTTCTTCCAGCGCCAGGGCGAGGTCCGCTTTGCTCGGACGCTGGAGCTGCCGGCCAACCGGGGCCGTGTGCTCGACCGCAATGGCCTCATCCTGGCTTCCAGCGTGGTGGCGCAAAGCATCTGGGCGATCCCGGAAGACGTGGACCGCGCCGACCCCAAGCTGCGCGAGCTGGCCAAGCTGCTGGAAATGCCGCTGGCCGACCTGCGCAAGCGCCTGGCGGTGGAGGACAAGACTTTTGTCTGGATCAAGCGCCAGGTGGACGAGCCCGTGGCCAAGGAGATCGCTGCGCTGGGCATCAAGGGCTTTCACCAGCGCCGCGAATACAAGCGCCAATATCCCGAAGGCGAAGCGGCCGCGCACGTGGTGGGCTTCACCAACGTGGAAGACCGCGGGCAAGAAGGCGTGGAGCTGGCGTTCAACCAGCAGCTCTCGGGCAAGAACGGTTCGCGCCGCGTCATCAAGGACCGGCTCGGCCGTGTGGTGGAAGACGTGCGCGATGTGGTGCCGCCGGTGGACGGACCCGACCTGCAGCTCTCCATCGACAGCAAAGTTCAGTATTTCGCCTACCAGAAGCTGAAAGAAGCGGTGCAGACGCACAAGGCGCGCGCCGGCAGCGTGGTGGTGCTCGACACCCAGACCGGTGAAGTGCTGGCGCTGGCCAACTACCCCAGCTACAACCCCAACCGGCGTGTGAACCTCAGCGGCGAGCAGTTGCGCAATCGCGTGCTCACCGACAGCTTCGAGCCGGGCTCGACGATGAAGCCCTTCATCATCAACCTGGCATTGGACAAGGGCATGGTCACGCCCAACACGCCGATCAACACCGCGCCCGGCCGCATCACCATCGGCGGCTCCACCATCAGCGACTCGCACCCGAACGATGTCCTGACGGTCTCGCAGGTGATTCAGAAATCGAGCAACGTCGGCACGGTCAAGCTGGCCATGCAGATGAGCCCGCGCGAAATGTGGGAGACCTACGCGCAAGCCGGCTTCGGGCAGAAGCCGCAGGTGCCGTTTCCCGGCGCCGTGACCGGCCGCCTGCGCCCATACAAGACCTGGCGCCCGATCGAGCAGGCCACCATGAGTTACGGCTACGGCCTCTCGGCTTCCCTGTTCCAGCTGGCGCAGGCCTACACCGTCTTTGCACGGGACGGCGAACTGATCCCGGTGACGCTGCAGAAGTCCAGCGAGCCCGTCAACGGCGTGCGCGTGTTCGGCGAGAAAAACGCGGTAGCCGTGCGCGGCATGCTGCAGCTGGCTGCCGGCCCCGGCGGTACCGGTTCGCGTGCGCAGACCATGGGCTACTCGGTGGGCGGCAAGTCGGGTACTGCGCGCAAACAGGAAGGCAAGGGCTACGCCGACAAGAAATACCGCAGCTTCTTTGTGGGGCTGGCACCGGTGGAGTCGCCGCGCATCGTGGTGGCCGTGATGGTCGATGAACCCGGCAACGGCCAGTACTACGGTGGCCTGGTGGCCGCGCCTGTGTTCAGCGAAACGGTGCAGCAGACCCTGCGCATCCTGGGTGTGCAGCCCGACATGAGCGTGAAGCCGCAGATCGTCACCGACGTGGTCGAGGAGTCGTTCTGATGCAGAAGCTGGACCAACCTCACGACATTGCCGCCTGGTTGCGTGCAAGCGTCACCGGCGCGCTGCAGTGCGACAGCCGCCGTCTGCAGCCGGGTGATGGGTTTGTGGCCTGGCCCGGTGCAGCCACCGACGGGCGCCGGTACGTGAACGCGGCGCTGGCTTCGGGTGCCGTGGCCGCGCTGGTCGAGCGGGAGGGCGTCGATGCCTTTGGTCTGGACGATTCGCGGGTGCTCGCCGTGCCCGACCTCAAATCCAAGGCGGGCGCTGTGGCCAGTGCTTTTTGCGACCAGCCGAGCGCCGCGCTCGATGTGCTGGCGATCACCGGTACCAACGGCAAAACGTCTTGCGCCTGGTGGACCGCGCAGTTGCTGTCGGTCTGTGCGCGACCCTGCGCCGTGGTCGGCACGCTCGGCATGGGCCAACCCGGCACCCCCCTGACGCCCACGGGTCTCACCACGCCCGACCCGGTGATGCTGCAGCAACAGCTCCGACGCTTTGTCGACGATGGTCTGAAGGCCTGCGCCATCGAAGCCTCGTCCATCGGTCTGGTCGAAGGCCGCCTGAACGCCACACAGGTGCGGGTGGCCGTGTTCACCAATTTCACCCAGGACCACCTGGATTTCCACGGCAGCATGGAGGCCTACTGGGACGCCAAGGCCGCGCTGTTCGACTGGCCTGGTTTGGCCAGTGCCGTGGTCAACACCGACGACGCTCAGGGCCAGAAGCTGGCCATGCGGTTGGCCTCGCGCACGCTGGATCTCTGGACCGTGGGCATCGATTCACCCGCCCGCCTGAACGCGGTGGACATCCAGTTCACCCGCGCCGGCATGGCGTTGTCCGTGGTGGAGCGGGACGCACAGGGCACCGAGCTGGACCGCCATCGCCTGCAGGTGCCCCTGGTCGGTCGTTACAACGTGTCCAACCTGCTGTGCGTGCTGGCCTCGGCGCGTGCGCTGGGCGTGTCGCTGCAGCAGGCCGTCAAGGCCTGTGGCGCGCTCACCCCGGTCCCCGGTCGCATGGAGCAGGCCGAGGCGGCCGCCGCGGATCAACCCCTGGTGCTGGTGGACTACGCTCACACGCCCGACGCGCTGGAAAAAGCGCTGCAGGCCCTTCAACCACTGGCGGCCCAGCGCAATGGCGCGCTCTGGGTGGTGGTGGGCTGTGGCGGTGATCGTGACGCCGGCAAACGCCCGCTCATGGCGGCTGCGGCCGAGCGCGAAGCGGCGCACACCGTGCTCACGAGCGACAACCCGCGCAGCGAAGACCCGGTTCACATCCTGGAGCAGATGGTCGTGGGTTTGAGGAACCGCAAAGCGGCGCTGGTGGAGCCCGACCGGGCTGCCGCCATCGCCCAGGCCGTGGCGCGCGCGCAGGCCGCCGACGTGGTGCTGATCGCCGGCAAGGGCCATGAGGACTACCAGGACGTCCAAGGCGTGAAGACGCCGTTCTCCGATCTGGTTCATGCACGCCAGGCGTTGGCTGCTCGCATTGCGCAGGGAGCCTCCGCATGAAGACGCTGGGCCAGTTGCTGTCCCATCTCAGCGGCGCCCGGGTGGTCGGTCAGCCCGACGTGGCCATCACCCGCGTGCACACCGACACCCGCAGCCTGCAGCCGGGCGATCTGTTCGTGGCGCTCAAGGGTGAGCGCTTCGATGCGCACGACTTTTTGCCGCAGGCGGCCGCACAGGGCGCGGTGGCCGCCATCGCGCACGGCGGCCTGGCCGAAGCAGGCCTGCCCGGTGTGGAAGTGCCCGACACGCGTCGCGCCCTGGGCGAACTCGCACTCGTTTGGCGCCAGCAGTTCCACCTGCCGCTGATCGCCGTGACCGGCAGCAATGGCAAGACCACGGTCACGCAGATGATCGCGTCCATCCTGCGGGCTGCCGCGGGTGACGCAGCCCACGCCACGCAGGGCAACTTCAACAACGACATCGGCGTGCCGCTCACGCTGCTGCGGTTGAACGCTTCGCACCAGCTTTCGGTGGTCGAGCTCGGCATGAACCACCCCGGCGAAATCGCCGAACTCGCTGCACTCAGCCGGCCCACGGTGGCGCTGGTGAACAACGCGCAGCGCGAGCACCAGGAATTCATGGCCACGGTGGAAGCCGTGGCGCTGGAGAACGGACAGGTCATCCGGTCGCTGGCAGACGATGGCGTGGCCGTTTTCCCGTCCGACGACACGTACACGCCGCTGTGGCGCGGGCTGGCCGCCGGCCGCCGCGTCGTCACCTTCAGCGACACCGACCCGGCCGCCGATGTGGCGGGCGTTAAGGCCGACTGGCAGGACGGCGCGTGGACGCTGTGCTTCGCATCACCGGCCGGCAAGGGCACCGTGCATCTGAAGATCGCTGGCCGCCACAACGTGCGCAACGCGCTGGCCGCTACCGCCTGCGCCTTGGCTGCGGGCGTGACGCTCGACGCCGTGGTGCGTGGGCTCGATGCCTTCGAGCCGGTGGGTGGCCGATCGCGCGCACTGGCATTGCGGCTGGACGGCCGCACGATCACGCTGATCGACGACACCTACAACGCCAACCCCGATTCGGTGCGTGCCGCCATCGATGTGCTGGCCGAGTTGCCCGCGCCCCGTCTGCTGGTGCTGGGCGACATGGGCGAAGTGGGCGAACAAGGCCTGGCCTTCCACGAAGAGGTGTTGCGACATGCACGCGATCGCGGCATTGAAGCGGTCCACGTGGCCGGCGACTGGATGCGCCAGGCCGCGCCCGTGTGGCCTGCGGTGACGCACTGGAACGAAGTGCCTGCCATGGCCGGCGCGGTATGCGCCGCCGTGAGCGACGACCGCCCGGTGTTCCAGAGCGTGCTGGTCAAGGGCTCGCGCTTCATGCGCACCGAGCGTGTGGTGAACGCCTTGCTGGCGCTCGATCCCGCACAAGACAACAACAAGAAGGACAACGCCCATGCTGCCTAGCCTGGCCCTCTGGCTGCAAGGCCTGTCGCCCGATTTCGGTTTCCTGCGGGTGTTCCAGTACCTCACGTTTCGCGCCGTCATGGCCGCGCTCACCGCGCTGCTCATGGGCCTGGCCGCCGGCCCTTATTTCATCCGCCGCCTGGCTGCGCTCAAGATCGGCCAGCCGATCCGCGAATACGCGATGCAGACCCACATCAGCAAGGGCGGTACACCCACCATGGGCGGTGTGCTGATCCTGTTCTCGATCGCGGTCTCCACCATCCTCTGGTTCGACCTGTCCAACCGCTTCGTGTGGATCGTGCTGCTGGTGACGCTGGGCTTTGGTGCCATCGGCTGGGTGGACGACTGGCGCAAGGTCGTGCACAAGGACCCCGAGGGCATGCGCTCGCGTGAGAAGTACCTCTGGCAATCGGTCATCGGTCTGGTCGCTGCGTTCTACCTGGTGTTCAGCGTGTCCGAGACCAGCAACCTGCGCGTGCTGCAGCTGTTCTTTGCCTGGGTGTCGTCGGGCTTCACGCTGGATCTGCCCCCACAGGCTGGCTTGCTCGTGCCCTTCTTCAAGGAAATCAGCTACCCGCTGGGCGTGTTCGGTTTCGTGGTCATGACCTACCTGGTCATCGTCGGATCCAGTAACGCCGTCAACCTCACCGACGGGCTCGACGGCCTGGCCATCATGCCGGTGGTGATGGTGGGCTCGGCCCTGGGCGTGTTCGCCTACGTCACCGGCAACGTGGTGTTCGCGAAATACCTGTTGCTGCCGCACATTCCGGGCGCCGGCGAGTTGCTGATCTTCTGCGCGGCCATGGCCGGTGCGGGCCTGGCCTTTTTGTGGTTCAACACCCACCCGGCCCAGGTGTTCATGGGCGACGTGGGTGCGCTGGCGCTTGGCGGCGCGCTGGGCACCATCGCCGTCATCGTGCGGCAAGAAATCGTGCTGGCCATCATGGGCGGCATCTTCGTGGTCGAGGCGCTCTCGGTCATGTTGCAGGTGACCTGGTTCAAGTACACCAAGCGCCGCTTTGGTGTTGGGCGCCGCTTGTTCCAGATGGCGCCGTTGCACCACCACTTCGAGAAAAAGGGCTGGAAGGAAACGCAGGTCGTCGTGCGATTCTGGATCATCACCATGCTGTTGTGCCTCGTGGGCCTGTCCACGCTGAAGCTGCGTTGACCATGCACGACCAACACGTCCTCATCCTCGGCCTGGGCGCCTCCGGCCTGGCCATGGCGCGCTGGTGCGCGCGCCAGGGTGCGAACGTGACCGTGGCCGACACGCGCGAGCAACCACCGCAGCTCGCGGCCTTGCGCGCCGATTGCCCGCGAGCGACTTTCGTCAGTGGCCCCTTTGACGACGCGCTGATGGCGCGCGGCGACTGGACGCTGATCGCGCGCAGCCCGGGTCTGGCGCCCACCGCGTTGCAGTCGGTGACGGGTTGGGCGCAGGCGAACAACGTGACCGTGCTGGGCGAGCTGGGCCTGTTCGCCCGCGCCCTGAAGACGCTGGCCGAACGCGAGCGCCTGCCGTACCGCCCCAAGGTGCTGGCCATCACCGGAACCAACGGCAAGACCACCGTGACCTCGCTCACCACCTTGCTGCTGCAGCGCGCCGGTGTGCCGGTGGCCGTGGCGGGCAACATCGGCCCGGCTTTGCTGGACGTGCTGTCTGCCGCGCTGGATGCCGAGGCCGTGGCCCAGCAGGCCGACGACGAACGAGCCGCCGCCGAATCCCCGGCTGAAGCACCAGCTGTGGCGGCTCCGTCGCGCGATGCAACGACCGAGGCAGCTGAGGACACATCCGAACCCGCAGACGACGAAGCACCTGCACCCGTTGCCGACGCCGATGAAGACGGCACCGTCATGCTCGTGCCGCCCCCCATTGAGCCGCCTCAGCCGCTGCACCTGCCTCGCGTCTGGGTGCTCGAGCTCTCCAGCTTCCAGCTCGACGGTGCAGCCGGCACCGACTGGGACCGGGTACCCACGGCGGCCAGCGTGCTCAACATCACCGAAGACCACCTCGACTGGCACGGGAACATGGCCGCCTACTCCCGGGCCAAGGCCGCCGTGTTCGGCGCGCAGGCGCTGATGCTGCTCAACCGCGACGACCCGCAGGTCATGGCCTTGCAGCCTGGCCTGGTCACGGTGAAAGTGGGCAACCGCAACCGCCAGCAAAGCGCGCGCCCCTGGGCCAGCTTTGGCTTGGACGCGCCCACGCGCGCCGGCGACTGGGGAATTGAAACGCTCAACGGCATGGCCTGGCTGGTGCGCGCGCTGGCGCTGGACGAGACCCGCTCGACAGGCCGCCGCGCCGCCGGGCCGCCCCAAGGCGCGGCAGCCCCCTCGGGGGGCAGCGCAGTACGCGCAGCGACAAGCGTGGGGGCACCCATGATTCAGGAAGAGGTCTATTTCCAGCGCCTCATGCCGGTGGATGCCTTGCGAATTCGCGGCCGCCATAACGCCGCCAACGCACTGGCCGCCTTGGCGCTGGCCAGTTCCACCGGCGCCGCTCTCGGCCCCATGCTGCACGGCCTGCGCGAGTACCGCGGTGAACCGCACCGCGTGGAGCCGGTGGCGATCATCGACGAGGTCGAGTACTTCGACGACAGCAAAGGCACCAACGTGGGCGCCACGCTGGCGGCGGTCAATGGGCTGGGCGCCGAACGCCGTCTGGTCGTGATTCTGGGTGGCGACGGCAAGGGACAGGACTTCACGCCACTGGCCGCCCCCTTGGCGCGTTTTGCGCGGGCGGTGGTCTACATCGGCCGTGATGCTGCGCGCATCCGCGCTGCGGTCGGCCAGGCCCTGGCGGACGAAAACATTCCCCAGCTGGATGCGGCCACGTTGCCCGCTGCGGTGGCCCTCGCCTCGCAGCAGGCCCGCTCGGGCGACGCGGTGCTGATGTCGCCCGCCTGCGCCAGCCTGGACATGTTCGACAACTACGAGCACCGCGCCCGCGTTTTCGTGGACGCCGTCGGTGCGCTCGCCGCCGAGCGCGGCACGAGTCTGGAGGTCGGCCTGTGAAGAAACGAGCCGTGCCCACCTTGACCTGGTCGCAGCGACTGCGCGAAGGCCTGGCCGCGCTCAACCCGCGCCTGCTGGGACGAGACCTCGCGGGCGCCCTCGCCGGTGGGGGCTCGCGCGACGGCCTGCCCGTGCGCCTGTCCAACCGCACCTACGCCGGCACGCGCAACGTGGCCGTGCGAGAGCTCGGCTTTGACCAGCCGCTTTTGTGGGTGGTGGTGGCGCTCCTCGCCTGGGGACTGGTGATGGTGTATTCGGCGTCGATTGCGCTGCCCGACAACCCGCGCTTTGCCAACTACGCCCACACCCACTTCGTGATTCGCCACGCCATCTCGATGGTCATCGGCGTGGTGGCGGCGATGGTGGCGTTTCAGTTCCCCATGCGCAGCTGGGAAAAGATGGCGCCCTGGATGTTCGCCGTGGCCCTGGTACTCCTCGTGCTGGTGCTGCTCCCCTTCATCGGCAAGGGCGTCAACGGTGCCCGCCGCTGGATTTCGCTGGGCATCATGAACTTCCAGCCGTCCGAACTGGCCAAGCTCGCCGTGCTGCTTTACGCCGCCGACTACATGGTGCGCAAGATGGACGTGAAGCAGCGCTTCTTCCAGGCCGTGACGCCCATGGCCGTGGCCGTGGCCGTGGTGGGCATGCTGTTGCTGGCCGAGCCCGACATGGGCGCCTTCATGGTGATCGTGGTGATCGCCATGGGTATCTTGTTCCTGGGCGGTGTGAACGCACGCATGTTCTTCCTGATGGCGCTGGTGGTCGTGGCCGCGTTTGCGCTCATGGTCATGACCAGCGAGTTCCGTCGAGCGCGGGTGTTCGCCTACCTCGATCCCTGGAGCGTGGAGCACGCACTCGGCAAGGGGTACCAGCTTTCGCATTCGCTGATCGCCTTTGGGCGCGGCGAGATCTTCGGCGTGGGCCTGGGTGGAAGCGTCGAGAAGCTGCACTGGCTGCCCGAAGCCCACACCGACTTCCTGCTGGCCGTGATCGGCGAAGAGTTCGGTCTGCTTGGCGTGGTGGTGCTCATCGGCCTGTTCCTCTGGCTCACGCGCCGGATCATGCACATCGGCCGCCAGGCCATCGCCCTCGACCAGGTGTTTGCCGGTCTGGTGGCGCAGGGCGTGGGCCTGTGGATGGGCTTTCAGGCCTTCATCAACATCGGGGTGAACCTGGGCGCGCTGCCAACCAAGGGTCTCACCTTGCCGTTGATGAGCTATGGCGGCTCAGCGATCTTGCTCAACCTCATCGCGATTGCGATCGTGCTGCGGGTGGACTATGAAAACCGCCAGATGATGAAGGGGGGCCGTTCATGACCCCTTGTGCGTTGATCATGGCGGGCGGCACCGGCGGCCACATCTTCCCGGGTCTGGCCGTGGCTGAAGCCCTGCGCGAGCGCGGCTGGCGAGTGCACTGGCTGGGCGCGCCCGACAGCATGGAAAGCCGGCTCGTGCCGCCGCGCGGCTTCGCGCTGGAAACCATCGATTTCGGCGGTGTGCGCGGCAAGGGTGTGGTCACGCTGGCGCTGTTGCCGCTGCGCCTCCTGCGCGCCTTCTGGCAAGCCCTGCAGGTGGTGCGCCGCGTCAAGCCCGACGTGGTTGTGGGCCTGGGCGGCTACATCAGTTTCCCCGGCGGGATGATGGGCGTGCTGGCCGGCAAGCCGCTGGTGCTGCACGAGCAGAACTCGGTGGCCGGCATGGCCAACAAGGTGCTGGCCGGTGTCGCCGACCGGGTCTTCACCGCCTTCCCCAACGTGTTCAACAAGGCCCAGTGGGTGGGCAACCCGCTGCGCGCGCCATTCCTGCACCAGCCCGTACCGGCCGACCGGTTCGCCGGCCGCAGCGGTCCGCTGCGCCTGCTGGTGGTGGGCGGCAGCCTGGGTGCCAAGGCCCTGAATGACGTGGTGCCACAGGCCCTCGCGCTGATCCCCGAGCCGCAGCGCCCCACGGTGGTTCACCAAAGTGGTGAAAAGCAAATCGACGCGCTGCGCGCCAACTACGTGGCAGCCGGCGTACACGCCGAACTCACGCCTTTCATCGACGACACGGCCCAGGCCTTTGCCGACGCCGACCTCATCGTCTGCCGCAGCGGCGCCAGCACGGTGACCGAAATTGCGGCTGTGGGAGCTGCAGCACTCTTCGTGCCCTTCCCCTCGGCGGTGGACGACCACCAGACCACCAACGCGCGTTTCCTGGTGGACGCCGGTGCGGCCTGGCTGGTGCCGCAAAACGAACTCAGCCCCCAGCAACTCGCGCTCCGTTTGCAAAGCCTGCAGCGCGACCAGCTGGTGATCATGGCCAACAAGGCCAAACAGATGCAGAAAACAGAAGCCGTGGCGGCCGTGGTGTCCGCCTGCGAGCAACTCGCGAAAGTCCAGACTCCATGAAACACGCCATTCGCCACATCCACTTTGTCGGCATCGGCGGCGCCGGCATGAACGGCATCGCCGAGGTGCTGCTTAACCAGGGCTACCGCATCTCCGGCAGCGACCTGGGTGAGAGCACGGTGACACGCCGTCTGGTCGCCCTCGGTGCCGAGGTGTTCATTGGACATGACGCCGCACACATCGAAGGCGCGGACGCCATCGTCACCTCCACCGCGGTGAAGGAAGACAACCCCGAGGTGGTGGCCGCCCATGCCAAGCTGATCCCGGTCGTGCCGCGCGCGGTGATGCTGGCCGAGCTCATGCGCATGAAGAAGGGCGTGGCGATTGCCGGCACGCACGGCAAAACCACTACCACAAGTCTGGTGGCCAGCGTGCTGGCTGCGGCCAAACTCGACCCCACCTACGTGATTGGCGGGCGCCTCAACAGCGCCGGTGTGAATGCCGCGCTGGGCTCCGGCGAATACATCGTGGTCGAGGCCGACGAGTCGGACGCCTCCTTCCTCAATCTGCTGCCGGTGCTGTCGGTCGTGACCAACATCGACGCCGACCACATGGACACCTACGGCCACGACTTCGGCAAGCTCAAGGCGGCCTTCGTGGAGTTCCTGCACAAGATGCCGTTCTACGGCGCGGCCGTGGTCTGTGTGGACGACGCCGCCATCCGCGAGATCCTGCCGCTGATCGCGCGGCCCATCACCAGCTACGGCTTCTCGGAAGACGCCCAGGTGCGCGCCATCAACGTGCGCGCGGTCGACACGCAGATGCACTTCACGGTGCAACGGCGCAACGGCGTGGAGTTGCCCGATCTCGACATCGTCTTGAATTTGCCCGGCGACCACAACGTACTCAACGCGCTGGCCGCCATCGGCATTGCGGTGGAATTGGGTGTGGACGACACGGCCGTGGTGCAGGCGCTGGCCGATTTCAAGGGCGTGGGCCGGCGCTTTCAGCGCTACGGCGAAGCCGCGTTGCCCCATGGCGGCCATTGCACCGTGGTGGACGACTACGGTCACCACCCGGTGGAGATGGCGGCCACGCTCGCAGCTGCGCGAGGCGCCTACCCGGGTCGCCGGTTGGTGCTGGCTTTCCAGCCGCACCGCTACACCCGCACGCGCGACTGCTTCGAGGATTTCGTCAAGGTGATCAGCCACGCCGACGCGGTGCTGCTGGCCGAGGTCTACGCCGCTGGCGAAAGCCCCATCGTGGCGGCCGACGGCCGTTCGCTGGCGCGCGCGCTGCGCGTGGCCGGCAAGCTGGAGCCGGTGTTCGTGGACGACATCAACGCCATGCCGCAGGCCGTGCTGGACAACGCGCAGGACGGCGACGTGATCCTGTGCATGGGCGCGGGCACCGTGGGGGCCGTGGCCGGTCGTGTGATGGAACTGGCGCAGGAAACCACATCGTGAAGACAAAGGACAACGCAGTGATCGATCCGAAGGCACTGGGCAAGGTGGCCGTTTTGATGGGTGGGCGTTCGGCCGAACGCGAGGTCTCGATCATGTCGGGTACCGGCGTGCTGGCTGCGCTCCAATCCAAGGGCGTGGACGCCCACCCCTTCGACCCGGCCGAGCGCGGCCTGGACGAACTCAAGCGCGAAGGCTTCGACCGCTGCTTCATCGCGCTGCACGGCCGCTTTGGCGAAGACGGCACGGTGCAGGGCGCACTCGAATTGCTGGGCATTCCTTACACCGGCCCTGGCGTGATGGCATCCAGCGTGGCCATGGACAAGCTCATGACCAAGCGCATCTGGATGGCCGAAGGCCTGGCCACGCCCGCCTGGCGCCAGGTGCACAGCGCCGAGCAGACCGTGGCCGCCTACCGCGCGCTGGGCACGCCCATGATCGTCAAGCCGGTGCGCGAAGGCTCCACCATCGGTCTGACCAAGGTCACCAGCGAAGCGCAGTGCGCCGCCGCGTACGAACTCGCCGCGAAGCAGGACCCGCTGGTCATGTGCGAGCAGTTCATTGCCGGCGACGAAGTCACCTGCCCGGTGCTGGGCACGGGCGAGGGCGCCCGCGCGCTGCCGGTGATCCGCATCGTCGCGCCTGACGGCAACTACGACTACCAGAACAAGTACTTCACCGACGACACGAAATACCTCGTGCCCTGCGGTCTGCCCGAAGGCGAAGAGGCGGTGATTCAGGCGCTGGTGTTGCAGGCCTTCAAAACGCTGGACTGCCGTGGCTGGGCGCGCGCCGACGTGATGATCGACGCCGCCACGCGCAAGCCCTACCTGTTGGAGATCAACACCTCGCCCGGCATGACCGGCCATTCGCTGGTGCCGATGTCGGCGCGCGCGACCGGTCTGTCGTACGAAGACCTGTGCGTGTCGGTGCTCGCCACCGCTGCGCTGGACAACGCGGCCTGATCACCTCTCCACCATGGCAACCACCCCCATGCCCCTGGACGTCAAGCTCATGACCGCGCTCACGCAAGCGCTGGTCGTGCTGTTTGCCGTGCTGTGCCTGGGCGCTTTGGGCACGTGGCTCGTGCGCCACCCGGTGTGGACAGTCAAGGCCATCACGGTGCAGGGCGATGTGGTGCACCAGAACGCGGTGAGCTTTCGCGCGCAGCTGGCCACGCAGATGAAGACGCGCCTCTCGAGCAGCTTCCTCACGATCGACCTGCAGCAGGTGCGCGAACTGTTCGAAGCCGTGCCCTGGGTGCGCCAGGCCGTGGTGCAGCGCGAGTTTCCCAACCGGCTGCGCGTGACGCTGCAGGAGCATCAGGCCGTGGCCTGGTGGGGCGAGTCCGGCTCGGGCCGCTTGGTCAACGAACTCGGCGAGGTGTTTGAAGCCAGCCCCGACGACAGCGACAACCTGCCCGAACTCGCCGGCCCCGCCGAACAGTCAGCCCAGGTGTGGGCCCTGTACCAGCGGCTGCAGGCCGAACTGGCCCCGCTCGAACTGGGCCTGGAGCGCCTGGAACTCACCGAACGCGGTGGCTGGCGCGCGCAGCTGCACAACGGTGCGCAGGTGGAGCTGGGTCGCGGCACACCCGACGAACTGCTGGCGCGCACGCGCCGCTTCAGCGCCACCCTGTCCCAGCTCACCGAACGCTACGCCGGCGCACTGCAGTCGGTGGATCTGCGCTACCCCAACGGTTACGCCCTGCGCCTGCGCGGCGTCACCACCGTCACCGACATCGCCCCCAACGCAACGCAACCCAAACGGTAATCAAGAAGCAATCATGGCCAAGGAATACAAGGATTTGGTGGTCGGACTCGACATCGGCACCGCCAAGATCATGGTGGTGGTCGCCGAGGTCCAGCCCAACGGCGAGCTCAAGCTCGCGGGCTTGGGCGTGGCCGCCAGCCACGGCCTGAAACGCGGCGTGGTGGTCAACATCGACGCCACGGTGCAGAGCATCCAGCAAGCCCTGAAAGAGGCCGAACTGATGGCCGACTGCCGCATTGCCCGCGTCTACACCGGCATCACCGGCAGCCACATCCGCGGCATCAACAGCAGCGGCATGGTGGCCATCAAGGACCGCGAAGTCACCGCCACCGACGTGGCGCGCGTGATCGAGACCGCCAAGGCCATCAACATCTCCACCGACCAGCGCCTGTTGCTGGTGGAGCCGCAAGAGTTCGTGATCGATGGCCAGGAGGTGAAGGAGCCGATCGGCATGAGCGGCATCCGGCTCGAAGCCAAGGTGCACATCGTCACCGGTGCGCAGAGCGCGGCAGAAAACATCATCAAGTGCGTGCGCCGCTGCGGGCTGGAGGTGGACCAGCTCATGCTGAATCCGCTGGCTTCCAGCCAGGCGGTGCTGACCGACGACGAGAAGGAACTCGGCGTGGCGCTGGTCGACATCGGCGCCGGCACGACCGACGTGGCGATCTTCTCGGGTGGGGCCATCCGCCACACCGCGGTGATCCCGATCGCGGGCGACCTGATCACCAGCGACATCGCCATGGCGCTGCGCACGCCCACCAAGGACGCCGAAGACATCAAGGTGGAAAGCGGCTGCGCCAAACAGCTGCTGGCCGACCCGGACACGCAGGTGGAGGTGCCCGGCCTGGGCGACCGCGCGCCGCGCATGCTCAGTCGCCAGGCGCTCGCCGGCGTGATCGAGCCGCGCGTGGAAGAGATCTTTTCGCTGGTGCAGCAGGTGCTGCGCGATTCGGGCCACGAAGAAATGTTGTCCTCGGGCATCGTGCTCACGGGCGGCAGCGCGGTGATGCCCGGCATGGTCGAACTCGGCGAAGACATCTTCCTGAAGCCCGTTCGCCGTGGCATCCCGAACTACACCAGCGCGCTGTCCGACATGGTGGCGCAGACCCGTGCGGCCACGGTGATGGGCCTGCTGGAAGAAGCAAGGCTTGCGCGCGTGCGCGGGCACAAGGTGTCGCAAAAGGCGGGTTCCATGCAGGGCGCACTGGAACGCATGAAAAACTGGTTTGTGGGGACGTTCTGATGAAGCACCTGATCACACCCGTGCCGAGAAGCCACCTGCGCACCCGTTGCATGGAATGCACCGGACCGCCTGGCTGACTCGCTACCCCAACCAAATCCGCATCCGAATCCAAAGCGTTTTTCTGAATCACAAGCGCCCCGACAAAGGGCACACAAGGAGCACACCATGAGCATCGAAATGATTGAAGTCGAAGAATTCAACCTGGGCACCCAGATCAAGGTCATCGGCGTGGGCGGTGGCGGCGGCAACGCGGTCGAGCACATGATCGCGCGCAGCGTGCAGGGCGTGGAGTTCATCTGCGCCAACACCGATGCGCAGTCGCTCTCGCGCAGCGCTGCGCACAAGACCATCCAGCTCGGCACCACGGGTCTGGGCGCAGGCAGCAAGCCCGACAAGGGCCGCGACGCCGCCGAGGTGGCGGTGGACTCGATCCGCGAAGCCATTGCCGGTGCGCACATGCTCTTCATCACCGCCGGCATGGGCGGTGGCACCGGCACCGGTGCCGCCCCTGTGATCGCCCGCGTGGCGAAGGAAATGGGCATCCTGACCGTGGGCGTGGTCACCAAGCCGTTCGACTGGGAAGGCGGCCGCCGCATGACCAACGCCGACCATGGCCTGGCCGAACTCGAAGCCAACGTGGACTCGCTGATCGTGGTGCTGAACGAGAAGCTGCTCGAAGTGCTGGGCGACGACGTGACGCAGGACGAGGCCTTTGCCCATGCCAACGACGTGCTGAAGAACGCCGTGGGCGGCATCGCCGAGATCATCAACGAGTACGGCAACGTGAACGTCGACTTTGAAGACGTGCGCACCGTGATGGGTGAGCCCGGCAAGGCCATGATGGGCACGGCCGTGGCCGCCGGCCCGGACCGCGCGCGCATCGCCGCCGAGCAGGCCGTGGCCTGCCCGCTGCTCGAAGGCATCGACCTGTCGGGCGCCAAGGGCGTGCTGGTGCTGGTGACCGCGGCCAAGGGTTCGCTCAAGCTGTCGGAGTCGAAGCTGGCGATGAACACGATCCGTGCCTACGCATCGTCGGAAGCGCATGTGATCTACGGTGCGGCGTACGACGACAGCCTGGGCGACGAGATGCGCGTGACCGTGGTGGCCACGGGTCTGTCGCGTCAAGGTGTGCGCCGCACGGCGCCTCCGCTGCAGGTGCTGCGCACCGGTACCGACAACGTGCCGTTCAATGTGCCGACCGTGAACACCGCCGTGGGTGGCCCGGGCGCGACCCAGCCGGACTACAACTCCATGGCCGTGCCCAGCGTGTGGCGCACCAACCGCACCCAGGCCGCGGCCAAGGTGGACGCGTTGGCGTCGGGTGGCATGGACGATTTCGAGATTCCGGCTTTCCTGCGCAAACAGGCGGATTGATTTGGGGTCTGGGTCCGGGTGCGGGTGCATTTTGTGCCTGCACCTGGGCGGGCTCGTGAGTGAGCGGCGCTCTGCTCCGCGGCTGTCCCCCGGGGCCTGCGGCCCCTCCTCCTTTATGCCGCTGCGCAGAACGCCACTCACTCACGATCTGGAGTGACATTGGATTTTCAGCAGACCGATTGCCAAAGAGGTCCTCGGCGGCCATGGGGCACGGCGCAGCGAAACAAAGGAGGAGGGGCCAAAGGCCCCGGGGGACATTCGCGGAGCCGTGCCCCGTGGTCGCCGAGGACCGGAACAGCCGGAGGAGACAAGAAGAACGCCTATCCCTATGGCGGCCATCAGGTTTCCTGAACACGCCAAAACGTCGCAAAACTTAAAATCCATTCCATGCTCGCGCAACGCACACTCAAATCCCTGACCAAAGCGGTGGGCGTCGGCCTGCACAGCGGTCAGCGTGTGGAGCTCACCCTGCGCCCGGCACCCCCCGACACCGGCATCGTGTTCCGCCGCGTGGACCTGCCCGAACCGGTGGAGATACCGGTGAACGCCACCGCCGTGACCGACACGCGCCTGGCCTCCACCATCTCCAACGGCAACGTGAAGGTGCACACCATTGAGCACCTCATGAGCGCCTGCGCCGGCCTGGGGTTGGACAACCTTTATGTGGACATCACCGCCGAGGAAGTGCCCATCCTCGACGGATCCTCAGCCTCGTTCGTTTACCTGCTGCAGAGCGCCGGCATCGTGATGCAGAAAGCGCCCAAGCGCTTCATCCGCGTGACCAAACCCGTGGAAGTGCGCGAAGGCGAAGGCAAGAACGTGAAGTGGGCGCGGCTCGATCCGTTCCATGGCTACAAGCTGGCCTTCGAAATCGAGTTCGACCACCCGGCGGTCAACTCCACCGGTCAGCGTGTGGAGTTCGACTTCGGCGGCGGCCAGTACGCGCGCGAGATTGCGCGCGCCCGCACCTTCGGTTTCACCAAGGACGTGGAAGCCATGCGCTCGCACGGCCTGGCGCTCGGTGGTGGGCTGGACAATGCCATCGTGATGGACGACGTGAAGGTGCTCAACGCCGATGGCTTGCGCTACCAGGACGAGTTCGTCAAACACAAGATCCTGGACGCCATGGGCGACCTGTACATCGTGGGCAAGCCCCTGCTGGCCGCTTACAGCGCGTTTCGCAGTGGTCACGCCATGAACAACCAGCTGCTGCGCGCCCTGCTCGCGCGCACCGACGCCTGGGAGATCGTGAGCTTCGAGCAGGAGCGTGAGGCGCCCCAAGGCTTCGCGCAGCTGGCGCCGGCCTGGTAACGCGAGCCCATGCTGCTGTTTCGCTGGACCGTCCTGCTGCTGCTGATCGCCGCGGGCGTGTGCTTTGCGTTTTACGTGGGCACCGGTCAGGCTCGCTTTCGAACCTGGGGTGTGATCATCCTCAAGTGGACGGTGATTGCCGCATTGGGCTTCTTCGCGGTGCTGGTGCTCGAACGGCTGTTGTGAGCCCGCGGTGCTGCCGCTTCAGGCCTGTTCGCGCAGGTCTCTGATGAAGGCGCTGAAGAGTTTGAGCCGTTCGGTGTTGATCAGCCCGATCTTCATCTCCACCGGCAGCTCCTCTCCTTGGCGGTCCACCAGGATGCGGCGCATGCGCTGCCCCACAAAGGGCGCGTCCCCCGTCTGGTGAAACGTCGCCAGTGCCTCGATGAACGCCACCTGGTAACGCACGGGCACCACCAGGTGCGCCAGCGATTCCCCCAACGCCTCTTCGCGGTGCCAGCCGAACAGTTGTTCGGCCTGTGCGTTCCAGTCGGTGATGCAACCTTCGAAGTCCATCCCGATGAAGGGCTCCTGCGCGGTGTCGATCACCGCTTGCGTGCGCGCTTCGTTCGCGTCAACGCGTTCAAAGCTGTCCTGCAGCTCGGCGGTGCGCTCCAGCACCCGCCTCTCCAGCGACACGTTGAGCTGGCGAAGTTCTTCTTCGTTGTGCTGCAAGGTGTTGACGAGCGAGTTGAAAGCGCCGCCGAGGATGGCCACTTCTTCATAGGCGCTGGACGCGGGCGCTTTCACCGCGTAGCCGGCCTCCAGGCCGCGTGCCACGTCGGCCAGATCCAGCAGCGGGCGTGTGATCCAGCGTGCCAGGCCCCAGCCCAGCAACGAAAACAGCAGGGCGGCCACCCCGCCGCCCAGCAGCATGCGGCGGTGCATCTGGTCCACCGGTGCATAGGCCTCCATCAGATCCTGGCGCACCAGCACGCGCCAACCGAGGCCGGGGTAGTCCTCGAAGCCCTGGTCGCTGCTGAAGCCCACCAAATACTCCTTGCCGTCCGCCCAGGTTTCCCGCACAAAACCGCGCTCGCGGCGTTGGGCGGCTTCCACACTGGGCAGCTGGAGCACCGTGCCTTCCACCTCGGGCGGGCCGAGCAACACCGCGCCGGTGCTGGAGAGGATCAGCGGGTCGATGGTGCGGCTGCGGCCCACCGGCACAAAAGTCGCCTGCTCGATTTCGCGCGCCCACTTCCACGACAGGTGCACGCCCAGCACGCCGGTGATCTGACCGTTGTCGTCCTTGAGCGGGAAGGCGATGTCGACAAACCGCACGGGTTCACCGCCCGTACTGCCCAACAGCTGGGCCAGCAAGAGGGCTTCGTGCACATCGCCCATGGCCTGGCCTTTGAGTGCGTTCTGGAACCACGGGCGCTGCGACACATCGGCGCCTTCGAGCATGTTGCGGGTGGCGGCCAGCACCTTGCCCGCCGGGTCGGTCACGCCGATCCAGGCGTAGGTGGGATAGCTCTCCTGCAAGGCGTCGATCTCGTTCTGTACCTCGGCCAGGTCCAGCGTGCCGTTCAACCGGTTGGCGATCAGGCGCACCTCGCGGTAGCGCTCAAACATGGCCTGGTCCAGGCGGCTGGTGATCTGGTTGGACAGCTCGGCGAGGTTGTTGCCGATGCTTCGGCGCACCTGGGTGCTGGCGGTGCGGTCGCTGAACACGGTGAGCAACACCGTGAGCAGCAGCGAGAGCAGGGTGAAGGCCAGCGCGAGCCAGGCTCCCAGGCTGAAGCGGCGCGTTGTGAGACCCATGCTCAGTAGATCCGGCCGGCTTTGTAGGCCGCGCTCGACCGCGCCTGCAGCGGCGACACCTTGTTGATCGCGAGCAGCGTGCGGCTGACCTGGGCGTGCGTGATGGCCAGGCCCAGCGCGTCGGCGGCGTCCTTGCCGGGCAGGCCGGGCAGCTTCAGCAGGCGCTTGACCATCTCCTGCACCTGCGGTTTGGCCGCCTTGCCGTAGCCCACCACCGCCTTCTTCAGCTGCAGCGCGGTGTACTCAGCCACCGGCAGGTGGTTGGCCACCAGCGCGGTGAGGCAGGCGCCGCGGGCCTGACCCAGCAGCAGCGTGGCCTGCGGGTTGACGTTGACGAACACGATCTCGCAGGCCGAGACCTCGGGCTGGTAGCGCGCCACCACCTCGGTGATGCCGTCAAACAGGATCTTGAGCCGCGCGGGCAGGAGAGCACCGTCTTTCGGGCTGGTCTGAATGGTGCCGCTGGCCACGTAGTGCAGGTTCGGGCCGTCGGTGTCGATCACGCCGAAACCGGTGCACTGCAGGCCGGGGTCGATGCCAAGGATTCTCATAGGTTGAAGGTCCAGCGCACCGAATGGAAGAACACGGGCGCGGCAAAACACAGCGCGTCCACCCGGTCGAGCAGACCGCTGGCGCCGGTGGTGGAGCGGCCGGCGGAACCCCAGTGGGTCACACCTCGGTCGCGCTTGATCGCCTTCATCACCAGATGCCCCATCGACCCGGCCACGCAGGCCACCAGCGCCATGGCCAGCGCGGGCAGTGGTTTGAACGGGGTGAGGCCGGCCAGCAGCGCGCCGAGCAAGCCGCCCGCCGCGAGACCGAGGGCCCAGCTGCGCCAATGAAAGCTCTCGCTGATGGCAGGCGCCACCGGCGTGCCCATGCGACGCGACGCGATGTGCTGCACCAGCATGCAGGTTTGCACCACCAGCACCAGAAAAAACACGAGGAAGGCCGTGCGGCCCGCGAAGCCCGGGAAGTTCAACAGCAGCAGCGCCGGCACATGGCTCATGCCGTAGACGCAGACCATGATGCCCCACTGCAATTTGGCGTTGCGCTCCAGAAAGCGCTGGGGGTCGTTGCCCAGCGCGCTCACCACCGGAATGGCGAGAAACACATAGACCGGAATGAACACCGTGAAGAGGTTGAAGCGTTCGGTCCAGACCAGTGCGTATTGCAGCGGCAGCACGATGAAGAAGGCCAGCACCAGGCTGCGGTGGTCGCCTCGCCGTGTGGGCGAGAGGCTGATGAATTCGCGCAGGATGAAGAACGACACCAAGCCGAACAGCACGATGGCCACACCTTCGCCGAGGGCCCAGCCGATCCAGAACACCAGCGCCATGCCCCAGGAGCTGCGCAGCAGCGCCTGGTTGTCGCGCAAACGGACTTCGCGTTCGCCGGTCTCATCTTCACCGGCGCGCCGCTCGCGGACAGAGAGCACCACACTCACCGCGCTGGCGATGAACAGCAAGCCGAACAGCAGCACGAACAGCAGGCTGACCTGTTGTTCACCGTTGAGACCGCGCAGGAAGGAACCCATCAGACCTCCCTCAGCGCGATGACGGCTTCGCGCGCGCGTTTCAGAAAATCGGCCCTGGGCTCATCAGCCCCCAACGCCAGCGGTTCACCAAAGGTCACCGAACACAACACGGGCACCGGCACCACCTCACCCTTGGGCATCACGCGCTGCACGTTGTGGATCCAGGCGGGCACCAGCACCACGCCGGGGAAACGCTGAGCGAGGTTGTACAGACCCGACTTGAAGGGCTGCGGGTCTTCTTCATGGCCGCGCGTGCCCTCGGGAAAGAGGATCAGCGAGTCGCCACTCTCCAGCGCGTTGATGAGCGGCTGCAACGGGTCTTCGTCGCCCTTGCGTTCGCGCTCCACGTAAACAGCGTTGAACACCTCGGTGGTGATCCAGCGTTTGAAGTTTGACGCGGTCCAGTAGTCCTTGGCGGCGATCGGGCGGGTGATGCTGCGCAGCTCGTGCGGCAGCGCGGCCCAGATCAGCACCAGGTCGGCGTGGCTCTGGTGGTTGGCGAAGTAAATGCGCTGCTCGGCCTTGGGTGGGCAGCCGTGCCAGCGCGCCTGCGCACCGGTGAGCAGGCGCACCAAGCCCAGCAGGAACATGCTCATGGCGGTGGCGCGCAGGTTCATGGCAACTGAACGTCGCCCATGCGGGCGACGATGGTGCCGGTGCGCCGGGCCAGGTAGGCCGAGCCCTGGCGGGTTTCAAAGAACTTGGGCGAGGGCAGCATCACCGCGAGCCGAGCGGCCTCGGAGGCGCTGAGTTTGCTGGCCGGCTTCTTGAAGTAGCGCTGCGCGGCAGCCTCGGCGCCAAACACGCCTTCGCCCCACTCCACGCTGTTCAGATAGATCTCCAGGATGCGTTCCTTGCTCAGCAGCGTCTCCAACGCCAGCGCCAGCACAAGTTCCTGACCCTTGCGCAGGAACTGGCGTTCGCCTGAGAGCAGCAGGTTTTTGGCCAGTTGCTGCGTGATGGTGGAGCCGCCGACCACCTTGGGTTCGCGCACCGGTTTGTTGGGTTGGGCGGCGGCGCGTTTTTCGGCTTGCTGCTGACGCTTCTCGTTCTTCTGCCAAGCGGTCTCGATCGCTTCCCAGTCCACGCCACCGTGCTCCAGAAACCCGGCGTCTTCCGAGGCAATCACCGCGCGTTTGAGGTTGGGGCTGATCTGATCACCCGCCACCCACTGGTGCGACCAGCGCCAGTTCTTGTCGGTGGTCATGCTTTCGTGTCCGACGCGCCAGGCTTCGGAGCGCATGAAGGCGCTGCTGGTCGGGTCGATCGCGACCATGGCGGCGATGCGCAGCGCAAAAAAGACCTGCAGCGCCACACCGGCGAGCACCATCCACAGCAGCCAGCGACCGAGGGCGCGCATCTATTGGCCCGACAACTGGGTCTGCAGTGTCTCGTCGCGGGTGAATCGGAATCGCGAGACCACCACGATCTGGTCGGCCTGGCGACGCATGCCGTCGTTGAACGGGCCAAACGAGAGGCTGCGCACGATGGCCTGCGCGCGGCGGTCCAGCAGGTTGTTGCCCGAGGTCTGCACGATCTCGGTGTCGAGCACACCACCGGTGTGGTTGACCGTGATGATCATGGTGAGCTCGCCGTAGAGCTTGCGGCCAGCCGCTTCCGGAAAGTTGGTCGTGCCGCGGTCTTCGATCTTGCGGCGCAGTTCGTCGTAGTAGATGGCGTACACCGCCTCGCGCGTGGCCGGGCTGATGTAACGCTTCTTGGGCCGCGCACTTTCTTCGTTGATGCGCCGCTCGATCTCGGCCAGGATCTTCACCAGCGCCTTGCGCTTCTCTTCGCGCTCGATCACCTCGCGGCTGGGATTCACGGCCTGGGTGTCGGGTGCCGGCATTTTGGCCAGTTCGCGGCGCACTTGGGCGAGCAACTGGTTCTGCTGTTCGCGCAGCGCCTCGATCTTGCGTTCGTCTTCTTCGGGCGTGTCACCCACGCGCGCCACGGTGGTGGGCGGCAGGGGCGAGGTGGAGCGTCCGCGAACCGCGTCGCCACCGCCGGCCAGCGAGGCTTGGGCGATGGCCGTGGCTTTCTCGGGGCGCTCGTTGCTGCGCGCGTTGACCAGGATCACTTCCAGCGGCGTGTCCTGAAAAGCGCGGTTGAAACCCTCGGGGTTCACGAAGCGCACCGTGAGCACGGCCGCGTGCAATGCGATGGAAATGCCCAGCGCCAGCTGCAGCGTGCTCAGGCCTTTCAGGAACGCAAGGGTGGAAGTCTTCACGCGGCGATTATCCGTGTGGCCCGCGCGTTCAGGCCGAATGGCCCGCCGGGTCGGTGGCCTCGGCCGGCTGGGCGGCGGGCTCGCTGCCGTCACCTTCGTTCACGTCGATGGCCAGGGCCAGCGGTGCCGAGAGTTCTTCGTCCTCGCCGTCTTCTCCCGCGCTGTCATCCGCTGCCTCGTCCACAGGCAGGTCCAGGCGCTCGATCACGGTGCCGTGCACATCCAGCGTGATGTCGTCGATGTCACCGAGCTTGATGCGCACATGCGCACCGCGCGGCAGACCGTCGGCCCCCATCACCGGCAGCACGAGCGGCAGGGAATCCGCACGCACCAGGTTGTCTTTCACCAGCGTGGCGGTGAGTTCGGTGGTGCCGCTTTGCTGCAGGTGCTTGAGCGTCCAGTAGCGCTCCATGCCGTTCTGGAAGCCGTTGTAAGCGGTGTAGGCGGCGTCGAACGCGCTGATGATGGAAAACAGGTTCGCGTCCTTGGGCTTGAACGGCGCAGCGAGCGCGGCGGTTTTCCCAAAGCGTGCGCAGGCAATGATCTGCCACTGGTTGACCATGTCCACATAGCGACGCAGGGGTGAGGTGCTCCAGGCGTAGCTTTTCACGCCGATGCCGGCGTGCGGCTGCGCCTTGGTGCCCATGCGCACCTTCACGCCGGGCGCCATGCTGGCCTGGCTGCGGTAGATGCCGGGCACGCCGCAATCGTTGAGCCAGTTGCCCCAGGTGCTGTTGGCCAGGATCATGGCCTCGGCCACCATCAGGTCCAGCGGTGCGCCGCGCTGGCGCGTGCCGATCACCACGGTCTCGTCGCCCACCGGCTCGTCGCCGGTCTTGCCTTCGAGGCGAAAGGTGTAGTCGGGCCGGTTGAAGTTTTCGGGCTTGCCGCGGACCACCTCGCGCTGGGCCTTGAGGTGGCGTGCCAGCGTGAAGATGAAGGCAAGCGTGGGCTGCAGTGCGGCGATCTCGGGCACGGCGCTGCTGGCCGGGGCTTCGCCCGACAGCCAGGCCTCGGTGATCACGGTGTCGAGCTGGTCGTGGCGCAGGTTCTGTGCGATCGGCACCCGCTCCAGCACGGTGCGCGTGTCGGTGATGGCCAGCGTGGTTTCGTCAAAGGTGACGTAGAGCGAGACCGCCGGGCAGTCGCGCCCGGCCATGAGTGTGTAGGCCTGCACCACCTCGTCGGGCAGCATGGTGATCTTGTGGCCTGGCATGTAGACGGTGGACAAGCGGTGGCGCGCCACCTGGTCGATGGCGCTCTCGGGTGCGATGGCCAGGCCCGGAGCGGCGATGTGGATGCCCAGCACCACCGAACCACTGCCCAGGCCTTGCAATGAAAGCGCGTCGTCGATCTCGGTGGTGTGCGAGTCGTCGATGGAGAACGCCTGCACGGCGGCCAGCGGCAGCTCGTCGGTGATCACCGGTGCTTGCAGGGCCGGGAAGCCGGTGCCCTTGGGGAACTGGTCGAACAGGAAGCGCTGCCAGTGGAACTGGTAGGCGCTGCTGATGGCGCCGGCGTTCTGCAACAGCGTGAGTGGCGCGGTGTGGCTGCTGCGCGCGGCCTCGACCACGGCCTTGTACTCGGACGCGTTCTTGTCGGGCTTGAAGAGAATCTTGTAGAGCTGCTGGCGCACCGGCTCGGGGCAGGTGCCGCCGGCGAGCTCGGCCGCCCAGGCCTCGATCTGCGCCTGCTGCTGTTTCTTTTTCTCGATGCCGGCCAGCGCCTGCGCCAGGATGTCGGCAGGCGCCTTCTTGTAGCGGCCCTTGCCGGCGCGGCGGAAGTAGTGCGGTGCGCCCTGCAGGCACAGGAGTGCTGCCACCTGCTCGGCGGTGCTGGCGCTGCTGCTGAAGTACTCGCGCGCCAGATCGGCAAAACCGAACTCGTCTTCGGGCGCAAATTCGTAGGCCAGGGCCAGGTCCATCTCGCCCGAGAGCTCGGTGGCGGCGCTCATCAAGGCGGCGGGGGCGGGTTTTTCGAACCGCAACAACGCGTTGACCGCCTTGACCTTGACGCGCTTGCCGGATTCGAGCTCGACTTGCAGGGAACTTTCAGCCTCGGACAGGAGGCGACCGGTCAACAACTTGCCGGCTTCATCAAACAGGATGTGCATGGGCTGGATTGTCCCATGGGGGCGCTACAGCCCCAGGAAAGTGAAGAGACCGTCCATGTGATCGTCGAAGTCGCTGATGGCGTGGTCGCTGCCTTCGAGCAGTCGCACCGTGCCCCCGGCGCAGAAGGCCTGCATTTCCCGCCAGTCCAGCACCTCGTCGCCTTTGGAAACGATGGCGAACAGGTGCTCGGGCAGGGTGGCGTGCAGGGCCGCCAGGCGCTCGATGTCGGCCTGTTGCGCCTGGAGCTCATCCACGAAGCCAGGCTGGAAGAAAAATCGCTCTTGTGCGTCGTGCCACGCCGTCTGTTCGCCGATGTAAGCCGAAAGATCGCGTGCCGGGAAAGGTGCCGGGTTGAGCAGCACTGCGGGACAGCCTCTCTGCAGCGAGAACCAACGGGCGTAGAAGCCGCCCAGCGACGAGCCCACCACCGACATGGACCCGCGCGGCCAGTCGGCCGTGCCCTGCATCACCAGGGCCATCGCCTCGGCGGGAGACGGTGGCAGTTGAGGGCACCACCAGGTCACGCTCGGGTGGTCGGCCCGCACCCGCGCGGCCACCTTCTGTGCCTTCATCGATTGCGGCGACGAACGAAAGCCGTGGAGATAGAGCAGGTGGGTGGTGGTGGCGTGCATCGCCGAAGGATAATCCGCACCCATGTCCGCCGTGTTCGACAAACCCTCCCTGCTGCAGCGCATCGCCCCGATCTTTCAGGGCTTTGATCTGCCGCTGTTGCTGGCCATCCTGATCATGGCGGGCGCCGGGTTGCTGACCATGTACTCGGTCGGCTTCGATCACGGCACGCGGTTCGAGGCGCACGGCCGCAACATGCTGATTGCTGCCGGTGTGCTGTTCGTGGTCTCGCAGATCCCGCCGCACCGGCTCATGGCCCTGGCGCTACCTGCCTACACCTTGGGCGTGATGCTGCTGCTGGGGGTGGAATTCTTCGGCATTGCGCGCAAGGGGTCGCAGCGCTGGCTGGACGTCGGCGTCATCATCCAGCCCAGCGAACTGATGAAGATCGCCATGCCCATGATGCTGGCCTGGTGGTTCCATCGCCGCGAAGGCCTGCTCAAGCCGCTGGACTTCGCCGCTGCCGGCCTGTTGCTCCTGTTGCCGGTGGGGCTGGTCTTGAAGCAGCCCGACCTGGGCACTTCGCTGCTGGTGCTCTCCTCCGGCCTGTTCGTCATCTTCTTCGCCGGCCTGAGCTGGAAACTGATCCTTCCGCCGGTGCTGATCGGCGCCGTGGGCATCGTGTTGCTGATCACCTTCGAGGGGCAGCTGTGCGCGCCCGATGTCGACTGGCATGTGCTGCGCGAATACCAGCGCCAGCGCGTGTGCACGCTGCTTGACCCGTCCAAGGACCCGCTGGGCAAGGGTTTCCACATCATCCAGGGCATGATCGCCATCGGCTCCGGCGGCGTGTGGGGCAAAGGCTTCATGCAGGGCACGCAGACCCACCTGGAGTTCATCCCCGAGCGCACGACCGACTTCATTTACGCCGCCTTCTCGGAAGAATTCGGCCTGGTGGGCACGATCTGCCTGATGGCCGGTTTCATCTTTCTCATCGTGCGCGGCCTGGTCATCGCCATGGAGGCGCCCACGCTGTTCTCGCGTCTGCTCGCGGGGGCCCTCACGCTCAACATTTTTGTTTACGCATTCGTCAACATGGGCATGGTCAGCGGCATCCTGCCGGTGGTGGGCGTGCCCCTGCCCTTTGTGAGCTACGGCGGCACCGCCATGGTGACCATGGGTGTGGGCCTGGGCATGCTGATGTCGATCGCCAAGTCCCGGCGCTTCATGCAGTCATGACGGTCGCCTTCGTCGGGGCTGGCAACATGGGCGGTGCGCTGGTGGAGCGCCTGTGTGAAGCTGGCTGGCCCGTGGCGGTTTGCGACATCGATCCGCCGCGCCAGCAGCAGGCCCTGGCCGCCGGTGCCAGCCTGGCCGACACCCCGCTGTCGGCGGTGGCCCAACTCGGACCTCACGACGCGCTGGTGATCGTGGTGGTGGACGCCGACCAGTGCCGTGAGGTGCTGTGGGGCGAGCAGGGCGCGGCCAATGGCATGCGGCCCGGGCAGGCCGTGGTGCTGTGCCCCACCATCGCGCCCGAAGACTCCGTGTCCATTGCCCAGCGGCTGGCAGAAAAGGGCATCGATTGCATCGACGCGCCCATGTCGGGCGGTCCGCAGCGCGCGCGCGACGGTCGCATGAGCCTGATGGTGGCCGCGCCATCGGCCGTGCTGGAGCGACAGGCAGACTTGCTCGCCGCCCTGTCGCTCAACGTGATGCGCATCAGCGAGCGTGTGGGCGATGGCGCGCGCACCAAGCTGGTCAACAACCTGCTCGCCGGCATCAACCTCGTGGGCGCGGCCGAGGTGCTGGCTTTGGCCGGGCGCATGGGGCTGGACCTCACCACCACGCTGGACGTGATCGAACGCTCCAGCGGTCAGAGCTGGATCGGCTCGGACCGCATGCGCCGCGCGATCGACGGCGACCTGGCGCCGCGCGCCCACGTGACCCTGCTGGAAAAAGACACCCGGCTGGCGGTGGCGGCAGCGCGCAGCGTCGGCTTTGAAGGCCCGCTGGGCGCAAGCGCCGCCGCGGTGTTCAAGGCGGCCCGTGAGGCGGGCATGGCCGATCTGGACGATGCCGCGCTGCTCTCGTTCCTGCGCCAGACCGCCCCAAGACCCTGACGCGAGCGCGCAAGGCGGGTCGTTCTTACAATGGCCCCATGATTTCACGCGAACCCACCCTGGCCCGCCTGGCCACCGCCCAAAGCCTGCTCCTCGAACCATTTGGCCTCACCCCCGCGCACCTGCAGCGCGCGCTGGGCGAGATCATGTCGCACGGTGTGGACGACGCCGACCTGTATTTCCAGACCACGCGCAGCGAAGGCTGGAGCCTGGAAGAGGGCATCGTCAAGACCGGCAGCTTCAGCATCGACCAGGGCGTGGGCGTGCGTGCGGTGAGCGGTGAGAAGACCGCGTTTGCCTATTCCGACGACCTCTCGTGGGACTCTTTGCTGGACGCCGCGCACACCGTGCGCAGCATCTCCGGCCAGGGCCAGTCGAAGAAGGTGAAGACGCCCGCTTCCAAGGTGGCCAAGTCGCGCTCGCTTTACGGCGGCGTGGACCCGATCGGCACGCTCGACAGCACGGCCAAGGTGGCGTTGCTGGAAAAAGTGGAAAAACTGGCCAAGGCCAAGGACCCGCGTGTGGTGCAGGTGATGGCCGGTCTGGCCGCTGAGCACGACGTGGTGCTGGTGGCGCGCGCTGACGGCACGCTGGCCGCCGACGTGCGCCCGTTGATCCGCCTCTCGGTCACCGTGATCGCCGAGCAGTCGGGCCGCCGCGAGGTGGGCTCGTCGGGCGGCGGTGGCCGTTTTGGTCTGGCCTACTTTGACGATGCGATGGTGCAGACCTATGTGGACGAAGCCGTGTCGTCGGCGCTGACCAACCTCGACGCCCGGCCCGCACCGGCCGGTGAGATGGTGGTGGTGCTGGGCTCGGGTTGGCCGGGCATCCTGCTGCACGAAGCGGTGGGCCACGGCCTGGAAGGCGATTTCAACCGCAAGGGCTCCAGCGCGTTTGCCGGGCGCATCGGCCAGCGCGTGGCCGCCAAGGGCGTGACCGTGCTCGACGACGGCACCATCGCCGACCGCCGCGGCTCGCTCAACGTGGACGACGAAGGCCACACCTCGCAGAAGAACGTGCTGATCGAAGACGGCATCCTGCGCGGCTACATCCAGGACTCGATGAACGCACGCCTGATGGGCCTGAAGCCCACCGGCAATGGGCGCCGCGAGAGCTACGCCCATGTGCCCATGCCCCGCATGACCAACACCTACATGCTCGGTGGCGACAAGGCGCCCGAGGAAATCGTGGCCAGCATCAAGAAGGGTCTGTACGCGGTCAACTTCGGCGGCGGTCAGGTCGACATCACCTCCGGCAAGTTCGTGTTCTCCGCGAGCCAGGCCTACTGGGTGGAAAACGGCCAGATCCAGTACCCGGTGAAGGGCGCCACGCTGGTGGGCAATGGACCCGATTCGCTGACCCGCGTGAGCATGATCGGCAACGACATGAAGCTCGACAGCGGCGTGGGCACCTGCGGCAAAGAGGGTCAGAGCGTGCCGGTGGGTGTGGGTCAGCCCACGCTGCGCATCGACGGACTCACCGTCGGCGGCACGGCTTAATCCGCTGCCTTGGAACCAGAAGCCGGGATTTTTCCCGGCTTTTTCACGACTGCGTAGCGCAACAGCGTTTGATCGCGGGCCACTGCGTGGTCGACCACCGGCCTTGGGTAGGTCTTGCCCAGCTCAACGCCAGCACCCAGCAGTTCCATCTCACGCGCCAGCCACGGCGCGTGAATCGCCGCGTCCGGCAGGCCCGCGATCTCGGGCAGGTAGCGCCGGATGAACTTGGCCTGCGGGTCGAACTTTTCGCTCTGGCTCACCGGGTTGAAGATGCGAAAGTAGGGCTGCGCATCGCAACCGCTGGAGCTGGCCCATTGCCAGCCGCCGTTGTTGGCCGCGAGATCAAAGTCGATCAGCTTCTCGGCAAAGTAGCGCTCGCCCCACTGCCAGTGGATGCCGAGGTCCTTCACCAGGAAACTCGCCACCACCATGCGCAATCGGTTGTGCATGTAGCCGGTCTGATTGATCTGGTGCATGGCCGCGTCCACCAGCGGGTAACCGGTGCGGCCTTCGCACCAGGCGGCGAACAGTTCCTTGGCGTGTTTGCCGTGCTCGAACTTGATGTGGTCGTACTCGGGCTTGAAGGCCTTCTCCACCACGTGCGGGAAGTTGGCCATCACCTGGTGGTAGAAGTCGCGCCAGATCAGTTCCGACAGCCAGGTGCTCGCGCCCACCAGTCCCTGCAGGTGCATCTGGTAGGCCACCGAGGCCAGGTGGCGGATCGAGATGGTGCCGAAGCGCAGGTGCACGCTGAGGTAGCTCGGGCCTTTCACAGCGGGGAAGTTGCGTGTCTCGTCGTAGCGATCGATGCGCTCCACAAAGTCTTCAAACAGGCGGTGTGCGCCGCTGGCCCCCGCGGGCAGCGGCAGTTGCGACAGGTTGGTGGGCTCGAAGCCGATGTCGGCCAGCGTGGGCACCGGTTTGGCCCAGGCTGTGGGCACCGTCGCCAGGGTGCGCGCGTACTGCGCGACCGGGTAAGCCTTGAGGTGATACGGCGTGAGCGCCTTGAGCCAGGCGTTCTTGTAGGGCGTGAAGACGCCAAACGCGTTGCCCATTTGCGTGAGCACTTCGCGCCGCTCGAAGATCACATGGTCCTTGTGGCTGTGCATCAGGATGCCGGCGTGTGCGAGGTCGCCAAACACATGGGCGTCGCGCGCCTTGGCTGCCGGCTCGTCGTCGTGGTTGACAAACACAGCCTGCACGGCGAGCTGCTGCGCCAGCGCCGGCACCACCTTGGCCGACGGGCCGTGCAGCACGATCAGGCCCACACCGTCGGCGCCGTTCTCACGGCCCAGCGCTCGCAGCGCAGCGTCCAGCTCCACCAGCGATTCGCGGATGAACTCCACGCGCCGGTCAGAGCGGGGCAGGGCGTCGAGGATGTCGGTGTCGAAGACGAACACGCACCAAACCTGGCGGCACACCTTGAGCGCGTGGTAGAGCGCGGCGTTGTCTTGCGCGCGCAGGTCGCGGCGGAACCACATCAGGCCTTTGTCGTAGGTGTTCATGCGTCCGGGGGATGGTCTGGTGGGATGGCGGCTGCCTTCCCTGGGGGATGGCGTTGGCCCCCCTTTCGGGGGAGGGCAAGCGGCTTAAAATCAGCCGATGCCTGCTGATTTTGCCCCCATCAACTTGACCAATCATTTCCTGATTGCGATGCCCGGCCTCAGCGATGAGCTATTTGGCCGCAGCGTGGTGTTCATGTGCGAACACAGCGAACGTGGGGCGCTCGGCCTGGTGATCAACAAACCCAGCGACATCCTGCTGCCTCGTTTGTTTGAAAAGGTCGACCTGCCCATGGGCCGCGACGACCTGCTGGAGCACCCGGTCTTTCAGGGCGGCCCGGTACAGACCGAGCGCGGTTTTGTGCTGCACGAAGCGGTGTCGGGCGAAGGCGAATCGGTCTACGCGTCCACGCTGTCGATTCCTGGTGGGCTGGAGATGACCACTTCCAAGGACGTGCTCGAAGCCATGGCCTCGGGCGCCGGTCCGCGCCGGGTGTTCGTGTCGCTTGGCTACGCATCCTGGGGCCAGGGTCAACTGGAATCGGAAATCACCGAGAACAGCTGGCTGACGGTGGAGGCCGATCCTTCGCTGATCTTTGACGCGCCGGTGGCCGAACGGTATGAGCGCGCCATGGCGCTGCTGGGCTTGCAGCCGTGGATGCTCTCACCCGATGCGGGGCACGCATGAGCGAGCTGGCCACAGCCGTGCCGGCTGAATGCCAGATGTTTCTTGCTTTCGACTTCGGACTCAAACGCACCGGCGTGGCCACCGGCAACCGCATCACCCGCAGCGCCACGCCACAGGCCACCATCGCTGCCGAGGGCGATGCACGCTTCCCCTTGATTGCCCAGCGCCTGAAAGAGTGGCAGCCCGATGCGCTGGTGGTCGGTGTGCCCTACCACCCCGATGGCGCAGCCCACGAGAACACCGCGCGCGCCCTCAAGTTCGCCCGGCAGCTGCGCGGCCGCCACGGCCTGCCGGTGTATGAAGTGGACGAGCGTTACAGCACCACCGAAGCCCACAGCCTGGGCGCGAAAGATGCCGACGCCGCTTCGGCCTGCATCATCCTGGAACAATTTTTGAGGAGTTTGCCTTGACCCAGTTGAACGCGGAGGCGCTGTACGCGCAACTCCTGCCCGCCGTGAAGGCACTCATCGAGGCCTCCCCTGCGCCGGTGGTGCTCGCCGGTATCACCTCCGGCGGTGCCTGGGTGGCCGAGCGACTGCAGCGCGATCTGGGCCTGCCGGGCAACGCCGGTGTGATCTCGTCGAGCATGCACCGCGACGACTTCGCGCAGCGCGGCCTCGCCTCCAGCGCACAAACCGTGCTGCCTTTCGACGTGAACGGCGCGCACGTGCTGCTGATCGACGACGTGCTCTACACCGGGCGCACGCTGCGCGCCGTGATCAACGAGCTTTTTGACTACGGCCGCCCGGCCAGTGTGCGGCTGGCGGTGCTGGTGGACCGGGGCGGGCGTGAACTGCCGATCGAGCCCAACTTGCGCGCCGCCCGCGCCGATGTGCCTGCGGACCGTTCGCTTGAACTCGCGCGCGACGGCGATGGACGCCTGAGCTTCGTGATCGAACCCAAGAAAGCCTGACCGTGCGACGCAACCCCCAACTCAACAAGAACGGCGAGCTGATCCACCTGCTCTCCACCGAGGGCCTCTCGCGCGACATCCTCACGCAGATCCTGGACACCGCGGCCAACTTCGTGAGCGTGAGCAACCGCGAGGTGAAGAAGGTGCCGCTGCTGCGGGGCAAGAGCGTGTTCAACCTGTTCTTCGAGAACAGCACGCGCACCCGCACCACCTTCGAGATCGCGGCCACGCGCCTCTCCGCCGACGTGATCAACCTGGACATTGCGCGCAGCTCCACCGCCAAGGGCGAGTCGCTGCTCGACACCATCGCCAACCTCAGCGCCATGGCAGCCGACATCTTTGTCGTGCGCCACAGCGAGTCGGGTGCGCCGTACCTGATCGCGCAGCACGTGGCCCCGCATGTGCACGTGATCAACGCTGGCGACGGGCGACACGCGCACCCCACGCAGGGGTTGCTCGACATGTACACCATCCGCCACTACAAGCAGGACTTCACCAAGCTGTCGGTGGCCATCGTGGGCGATGTGCTGCACTCGCGCGTGGCGCGCTCGGACATCCACGCGCTGACCACGCTGGGCTGCCCCGACGTGCGTGTGGTTGGCCCGCGTACCCTCGTGCCGAGCGACCTCTCGCAGATGGGTGTGCGCGTTTGCCACACGCTGGAAGAAGGCATCAAGGATTGCGACGTGGTGATCACGCTGCGCCTGCAGAACGAACGCATGAGCGGCGCGCTGCTGCCGTCGAGCCAGGAGTATTTCAAGAGCTTCGGCCTCACGCCCGAGCGCCTGCGCTGGGCCAAACCCGACGCGATCGTGATGCACCCGGGCCCGATCAACCGGGGCGTGGAGATCGACTCGGCGGTGGTGGACGGGCCGCAGAGCGTGATCCTGCCGCAGGTCACTTACGGCATCGCGGTGCGCATGGCGGTGATGGGAATCGTCGCTGGCAACGAGGCATAACAACATGAAGATCCTGATCCAGAACGGCCGCGTCATGGACCCGGCCACCGGCCGCGACGAGATCGCCGATGTGGCGATCGCCGCGGGCCGCATCATCGCCATCGGCCAGGTGGCGCCCGACTTTCACCCCAACCGCACCATCGACGCCAGCCGCTGTGTGGTGGCGCCCGGCTTGGTGGACCTGGCCGTGCGCCTGCGCGAACCCGGCCAGGAGCACGCCGGCATGCTCGAGAGTGAAATGGCTGCGGCCGTGGCGGGTGGTGTGACCTCGCTGGTCTGCCCGCCCGACACCGACCCGGTGCTCGACGAACCCGGCCTGGTGGACATGCTCAAGTTCCGCGCCGAAAAGCTGCATCTCGCGCGCGTGTTCCCGCTGGGTGCGCTCACGCGCGGACTGCAGGGCGAGGTGCTCACCGAAATGGCCGAGCTCACCGAGTCCGGCTGCATCGGCTTCGGCCAGGCCGAGGTGCCCATCGTCAACGTGCAAGTGTTGCAGCGTGCGCTGCAGTACGCCGCCACCTTCGGCTACACCGTGTGGCTGCGTCCGCAAGACTTCTGGCTGGGCAAGGGTGTGGCGGCCAGCGGCCCGCTGGCCACGCGCCTGGGTCTGGCCGGCATTCCGGCGGCGGCCGAAACCATTGCGCTGCACACGCTGTTTGAACTCATGCGCGCCACGCAGGGCAAGACGCCCGGCAGCGCCAACGCGCGCGTGCACCTGTGCCGCATCAGCAGCGCCGCCGGCCTCGCGCTGGTGCGCCAGGCCAAGGCCGAGGGCCTGCCCGTCACGTGTGACGTGAGCGTGCACAACCTGCACCTGACCGACATCGACATCGGTTACTACGACAGCCGCCTGCGCCTGCAGCCCCCCGTGCGCCAGCAGCGCGACCGCGACGCGCTGCGCGCCGGTCTGGCTGACGGCACCATCGACGCGCTGGTGTCCGACCACAACCCGGTGGACAGCGACGCCAAGACACTGCCGTTTGCCGAAGCCGAGCCCGGCGCCACCGCGGTCGAGCTGCTGCTCGGCCTGGCCTGCACCTGGGCACAGCAGGACGGCCTGGGCCTGATGCAGGCGCTCACCGTGCTCACCAACGGCCCGCAGTCGGTGCTGGGCGCGAGCCTGGGCACGCTGCAGGCCAGCGTGGGCCGCATCGCGGTGGGTGGCGTGGCTGACCTCTGCATCTTCGATCCCGACGCGAGCTGGACGGTGCAAGCCGATGCGCTGCGCAGCCAGGGCAAACACACGCCGTTTGGTGGCCACGAGCTGCCCGCGCGCGTGCGCGCCACGCTGGTGGGCGGGCAGGTGGCGCACCAGGCCGTGGACGCCACCGCGTGAACCGTTTGCGCGCTGCCTGGCGCGCCCTGCGTGCCGTTGGCCACGTGCTGCGCGGCCTGTGGATCATCCGCAGCGAATTCGGCCGGCTCACCCCGTCGCAGACCCAGCTGGTGGTGCGCGAGTGGTCGCGCCAGATGCTGACCATCCTGGGTGTGGAGCTGGTCGTGCACGGTACGCCGCCCGCACACGGCCCCTTGCTCATGGTGTCCAACCACATCTCGTGGCTCGACATCCTGGTGCTCAACGCGGCGCACCCGAGCCGCTTTGTCTCCAAGGCCGACGTGAAGGGTTGGCCGCTGCTGGGCTCGCTCATCACCGGCGCGGGCACGCTCTACATCGAGCGCGAAAGCCGTCGCGACGCCATGCGCGTGGTGCACCACATGGCCGAACGCTTGCGCGAGGGCGACACCCTCACCGTGTTCCCCGAAGGCACCACGGGCGACGGCAAGGTCCTCCTGCCGTTTCACGCCAACCTGCTGCAGGCGGCGATCACGGCCAACGCACCGGTGTTGCCACTGGCTCTGAGCTTTGTCGACAGCCTGCGCGGCGGGCGCCACGATGGGCCGCTGTTCATCGGCGACACCACGCTGGTGGCCTCGATCTGGAGCACGCTGTGCGCCGACGGCGTGCAGGCCCAGGTGCGCTACGGTGAACCTCAACCCCCGCGCGGGCGCGACCGCCGCACCTGGGCGGTGGACTTGCGGGCCGAGGTGCAACGCCTGTTGGCGCCCTGACCTGAGCCTAGACCCAGCTCGCCGCCAACACCGGCG
>PNMH01000039.1 GCA_013823505.1 Polaromonas sp.
ACCATCTGCAAGGCCATCAAGGACAAGGGCCTGTTCACGCTGGAAGAGGTGCGCAAGCAGACCAAGGCCAGCGCGAGCTGCGGCTCGTGCACCGGCCTGGTGGAGCAGATCCTGATGTTCACCGCCGGCGGCGACTACTCGGCCACACCCAAGCTCAAGGCCATGTGCGCCTGCACCGACCACGGCCACCAGGCGGTGCGCGACGCGATCCGGCAGAGCAAATACACCAACACCGGCGCGGTGTTCGCCGGCATGGGCTGGCGCACGCCCAACGGCTGCGCCACCTGCCGCCCGGCCGTCAACTACTACCTCATCAGCACCTGGCCGAAAGAGGCGAAGGACGACCCACAAAGCCGCTTCATCAACGAGCGCATGCACGCCAACATCCAGAAAGACGGCACCTACAGCGTGATCCCGCGCATGTGGGGCGGCGAGACCACGGCCGACGAGCTGCGCCGCATCGCCGATGCGGTGGACAAGTACAAGATCCCCACGGTGAAGGTCACCGGCGGCCAGCGCATTGATTTGCTGGGCGTGAAGAAGGAAGACCTGCAGGCGGTGTGGAACGACATCGGCATGCCCAGCGGCCACGCCTACGCCAAGGCCCTGCGCACGGTGAAGACCTGCGTGGGCAGCGAGTGGTGCCGCATGGGCACGCAGGACAGCACGCAGATGGGCAAGGACCTGGAGCGCGCCATGTGGCGCATGTACGCACCGCACAAGGTGAAGTTCGCGGTGAGCGGATGCCCACGCAACTGCGCCGAGGCCGGCATCAAGGACGTGGGCATCATCGGCGTGGACTCGGGCTGGGAGATGTACGTGGCCGGCAACGGCGGCATCAAGACCGAGGTGGCGCACTTCTTCACCAAGCTCAAGACCTCCGAAGAGGTGCTGGAGTACACCGGTGCCTTCATGCAGCTCTACCGCCTGGAAGGCTGGTACCTGGAGCGGACGGTGCACTACGTGAACCGCGTCGGCCTGGACTACGTGAAGAAAAAGATCCTGGACGACCACCAGGGCCGCCAGGCGCTGTGGGCAGAGCTGCAGTTCGCGCTCGACGGTGAACCCGATCCGTGGTTTGAACACCAGAAGGCGGCGGTGGACACGCGACAGTTCATTCCGATCAAGCCCGTGGCCATGGAAGGCGTCATCGTATGAACGCGTGGATTCCCATCGCCCGCGTGGACGACATCCCCGTGCTCGGCTCGCGCTGCGTGCAACGCGAACACGGCCTGGACGTGGCGGTGTTCCGCAACGCGCAGGACGAGGTGTTCGCCCTGCTCGACCGCTGCCCGCACAAAGGCGGCCCGCTCAGCCAGGGCATCGTCTTCGGCACCAGCGTGGCCTGCCCGCTGCACAACTGGACCATCGGCCTGGACAGCGGCTGCGCCAAGGCGCCCGACGAGGGGTGCACGCCGCGGTTTGCGGTGAAGGTGGAAGACGGCGTGGTGCACCTGGATGCACAGGAACTCTCAACCCACGCCACCGACCTCACCCGCCCGCTCGCCGGCCCCCAGCGCAAGACCGCTCACGCATGAACCCGACCACCACCCGCTCGACCTGCCCCTACTGCGGCGTGGGCTGCGGGGTGTTGATCGACAGTGTGGGCAGCCAGATCACCGGCGTGCGCGGCGACCCGGACCACGCGGCGAACTTCGGCAAGCTGTGCACCAAAGGCCAGACGCTGCACCTCACTGCCTCGCCTGCGATCGCGCAGCAAACCCGTTTGCTGCAACCCCTGAGGCGCCTGGAGCGCGGCGGCCCCGCGCAGGCCGTGGGTTGGGACTCGGCCCTCGACCTCGCCACCGACCGCTTCGCCTCCGCCATCACACAACACGGCCCCGACGCGGTCGGCTTCTACATCAGCGGCCAGCTGCTCACCGAGGACTACTACGTCTTCAACAAGCTGGCCAAGGGCCTGATCGGCACCAACAACGTCGACACCAACTCGCGCCTGTGCATGAGCAGCGCGGTGGCCGGCTACAAGCTCACGCTGGGGGCCGATGCGCCGCCCGCCTGCTACGACGACGTGAACCACGCCAGCTGCCTGTTCATCGTCGGCAGCAACGCGGCCTTTGCGCACCCGGTGCTGTTCCGCCGCATCGAAGCGGCGAAGCAGGCCAACCCGGCCATGAAGGTGATCGTGGCCGACCCGCGCCGCACCGACACCGCTGGCTTCGCCGACCTGTACTTGCCCTTGCAACCCGGCAGCGACGTGATGCTGTTCCACGGCCTGCTGCACATCATGTTGTGGGAAGGCTGGCTGGATTCCGCGTTCATTGCCGCACACACCACCGGGTTTGACGCGCTCAAGGCGCTGGTGCGCGAGCACACACCCGATCGCGTCGCCCAGGCTTGTGGTCTGAAGAAAGAAGACCTCTACACCGCTGCCCAATGGTTTTCACAGTCGCCCGCCACACTCAGCCTGTACTGCCAGGGCCTGAACCAGAGCAGCAGCGGCACCGCCAAAAACGCGACGCTGATCAACCTGCACCTGGCCACCGGCCAGATCGGCAAACCCGGCGCCGGCCCCTTCAGCCTCACCGGTCAGCCCAATGCCATGGGTGGGCGCGAGGTTGGCGGCCTGGCCAACCTGCTGAGCGCCCACCGCGACCTCGCGAACCCGCAGCACCGCGCCGAGGTGGCCGCGCTGTGGGGCGTGGCCAGCGTGCCCGAGAAGCCGGGCAAGAGCGCGGTGGAGATGTTCGAAGCCGCGGCCGACGGCGAGATCAAGGCGCTGTGGATCGCCTGCACCAACCCCGCCCAGTCCATGCCCGACCAGGCCACCGTGCGCCGCGCCTTGCAACGCGCCGAGTTCGTGGTGGTGCAAGAGGCTTACGCCACCGCCGCCACCTGCGACTTCGCCGACCTGCTGCTGCCGGCCACCACCTGGGGCGAAAAGGACGGCACCGTGACCAACAGCGAACGCCGCATCAGCCGCGTGCGCCCGGCCGTGCCAGCGCCCGGCGAAGCCCGGCACGACTGGCGCATCGTCGTGGACTTTGCGAGGCGGCTGGAGAGAGCAAATGGGATCGGAGCAAATGGGGTCAGATCCGAATTCAGGACAGCAGCGCCCGAGGCCGCCAACAACCTCCAACGAAATTCGGCTCTGACCCCATTTGCGGTGCAGCCGGAGAAGACCCTCTTCCCCTACCAAACCCCCGAAGACATCTGGAACGAACACCGCGAATCCACAAGAGGACGCGACCTGGACATCACCGGCCTCTCTTACCAGAAACTGGAGAACGAAGGCCCACAACAATGGCCCATCAAGGCCGGAGAGACCCAGGGTAAGCAGCGCCTCTACGAAGACGGCATCTTTCCCACGCCCGACGGCAAAGCCCGTTTCGCCGCTCTGCCCTTCGTGCCGCTGGCCGAGCCACGCGAATCGCGTTACCCCTTCTCGCTCACCACCGGCCGCCTGCGCGACCAGTGGCACGGCATGACACGCACCGGCACGCTGGGCCGGCTGTTCGGCCATGTGGCCGAGCCGTCTGTGCAACTCAACCCGCAAGACATGGAGCGCCGTGGCCTCAAAGAAGGCGATCTGGTGCACGTGACCAGCAAGCGCGGCTCCATCGTGGTGCCGCTGCAGGGCTCGACCGACATCGGCGTGTCGCAGGCCTTCATCGCCATGCACTGGGGCGCCGAGTACCTGAGCGGCGTGAGCAGCACGGGCGAGTTGCTCGCGGGTGTGAACGCACTCACCACCTCGGCTTACTGCCCGAGCTCCAAACAGCCCGAACTCAAACACGCGGCGGTGAAGGTGCTCAAGGCCGAGCTGCCCTGGACGCTGTTGGCCATGGCCTGGTTGCCAGAGGCTGACGCACTGAGCGCGCAGCGAGGTTTGCGCGAACTCATGGCGAAGTTTCCGTTTGCGTCTTGTGTGCCGTTCGGCCGGGAGCGCACCGGTGTCTTGTTCCGCGCGGCCGCCCACGACGCGCCCGACCTCGAACTGATCGCGCGCGTTGAAGCGCTTCTCGGCCTGAACACCGCCGACGCCCTGCGCTACGCCGACAAACGCCTGGGCCAGCACCGCGCCGCGCGCCTGGTGCGTGTGGACAAAACCACGCAGCTCGACGGCTTCATGCTTGCCGGCGACACGCGCGCCGAGGCCTGGCTCAAGCCACTGCTGCAGGACGAGCTGCCCGCCGACGCCTACGGCCGCCGCCTGCTCATGCCCGGCGCCCAACCGCCGGTGGCCATCAATGCCAAGGGTCGGCAAGTGTGCACCTGCTTCAACGTGACCGACCTGGCCATCACTGAGCGGCTGGCCACTTGTGAAGGCGGCGAAGACGAGCGCTTGGCTGCACTGCAGGCCAGCCTGCGGTGCGGCACCAACTGCGGCTCATGCGTGCCCGAACTCAAGCGCCTGGTGCGCGCCACCCCGGCGCTGCTGCCCGCCTGAGCCCCGGCTTTGCACATATAACGCCAAGTCATCAAACTTCCCCGACAATCGCGCGCCATGGGGATCAGCCAATACATCAAGGAAATCGGTCGCGGCAAGGACGGCGCCCGCTCGCTCACGCGCGAGCAGGCCACCGACCTGCTGGGCCAGGTGCTCGACGGCACGGTGACCGACCTGGAGGTGGGCGGCTTCTGCCTGGCCATGCGCATCAAGGGCGAAACGCCCGACGAGATGGCCGGCTTTCTGGACGCAGCACACGCCCGCCTGCACCGGTTGCCCGACAACGGCCTCACCACCGTGGTGCTGCCCAGCTACAACGGTGCGCGCAAGCTGCCGGTGCTCACCCCCCTGCTGGCCCTGCTGCTGGCGCGCCGTGGTGTGCCGGTGCTGGTGCACGGCACGGCCACCGAAGACAAGCGCGTTTTCGCCTCGGCCGTGTTCGCTGAAATCGGTGTGTTGCCCTCCACCCAGGTGTCTCCGCTCGCCGCGGGCGACGTGGCCTTTGTGCCCACCGAGGTGCTGTGCCCCGGCCTCAAGCGCCTGCTCGACGTGCGCCGTGTGGTTGGCCTGCGCAACCCTGCGCACAGCCTGGTCAAACTCATGAACCCGTGCGCGGGCAAGGCCTTCATTGTGGGCAGCTACACCCACCCCGAGTACGCCAGCTCCATGGCCGCCACCTGGGCCCTCACCGGCGCGCACGCCATGCTGTTGCGCGGCACCGAAGGTGAACCGGTGGCCGATGCGCGTCGCACACCGCGCATGGAAATTTTTCAGAATGGCGAGCGCACCGAGGTGCAGCCACAGCAAGACGGCCCGCTCGCGCAACTGCCTTCGCTGCCTGCCGTGGACGCATCGGGCACCGCGGCCTACATCCGCGCCGTGCTCAACGATTCGTTACCCATTCCCACGCCGATCGCACTGCAGGTGGAACACATCTTGCGAGCGCTCGAGCACCATGATTCCCCAGCCCATGCACACGCCCTCTGAGTTCCTGCCCGGTACCGTTTCGCTCGTGGGCGCTGGCCCGGGCGACCCGGAGTTGCTCACGCTCAAGGCGGTCAAGGCCATCAGCGCGGCCACCGTGTTGCTGGTCGACGATCTGGTGAGCGACGCGGTGTTGGCCCACGCTTCACCGCGTGCGCGCATCGTGCATGTGGGCAAGCGCGGCGGCTGCAAGAGCACGCCGCAGGCCTTCATCGAGAAGCTCATGGTCATGGCTGCGAGCGAGGGCGAAGTGGTCGTGCGCCTCAAGGGCGGCGACCCCTTCATCTTCGGGCGCGGCGGCGAAGAGGTCGAGGCCTTGCGCGCCGCCGGCATCGAGGTGCAGGTGGTCAACGGCATCACCGCCGGCCTGGCCGGTCTAACCTCGCTGGGCGTGCCGCTCACCCACCGCGAACACGCGCACGGCGTGGTGTTCGTCACCGGTCACGCCAAGCCCGGCGACAGCGGCACCGACTGGCCGACCCTGGCCGCCACTGCGCGCGACGCCAAGCTCACGCTGGTGATCTACATGGGCGTGAGTGGCTCGCAGCAGATCCAGACCGAACTGCTCACCGGCCTGCCGGCCCACACGCCGGTGGCCGTGATCCAGCACGCCACGCTGCCGCAGCAACGGCACGCCGTCACCAGCCTGGGGCAGCTGCGCGCCACGATCGAGCGCGAAGGCCTGGGCAGCCCGGCCGTGATCGTGGTGGGCGATGTGGTGAGCGGCATCGCCGCTCTTCAGGCACCCTTGCCGCTCGTTCGCACGGCCTGATCCGACGCGCCAGCGCCCCGCTACACTGCGGCACCCGCGCCCCGTCGAGGCGCATCGGAGCCCGCCGCATGCTCAAGAAACTCAACGAATTCACCGAAGGCCACGGTGCCCTGCGCCCGGGCCGCGGCTTGGTCACCGGGGCCATCGCGCTGTCGCTGGCCATCCTGTGTTTCCTCGGTGTGATGGCGTTTCACTTTCCGCAGTACCTCACCACCCCCCAGCTGCGCCAGCAGTACGACGTGGGCCTCATGCGGCAGTTGCTCTTCGGGGGCATGGTGATCGCCGGCGGCCTGAGCCTGGTGAACGTGTTGTTCAACCGCGCGCGCTGGCTCTCGGCCTTTGCGTTTGCGTTGGTCACCCTCAGCGCGCTGCTGGGCGGACACCAGGTGGAGGTGGACCCGAACTTCCCCGACCACACGCCCTACATCGGCATGGACTGGTTCATCCTCGACCTGCTGGGTTCGGCGCTGATCTTCATCTTCATCGAAAAGCTGTTCGCCCTGCGCAAAGACCAGCCCGTGTTCCGCCCGGAGTGGCAGACCGACTTTCACCACTTCATCGTCAACCACATGGTGATCGGCTTCATGCTGCTGGCCACCAACCTGCTGGTGCACAACCTCTTTGGCTGGGTGCCGGTGGAGGGGCTGCGGGGCTGGATCGCAGCGCTGCCGTTCTGGGCTGCGCTGCCGCTCATCATTCTGGTAGCCGATCTCGCGCAGTACTGGACGCACCGCGCGTACCACGAGGTGCCGCTGCTCTGGCGCCTGCACGCGGTGCACCACAGCACCAAACACATGGACTGGATGGCCGGCTCGCGCCAGCACATTCTGGAAACCATCATCACGCGCACCCTGGTGCTCGGGCCCATCTACCTGCTGGGTTTTTCCAAGGAAGTGATCGACGCGTACATCATCGTGGTGGGCTTCCAGGCCGTGTTCAACCACGCCAACGTGAGCGTGCGGCTCGGCCCACTGCGCTACCTCATCGTCACGCCCAACTTCCACCACTGGCACCACAGTCAGGACGCGGACGCGCTGGACAAGAACTACGCCGCGCACTATGCGTTCCTGGACCACCTCTTCGGCACCGCGGTCAACAGCAACAAGGTCTGGCCCGAGCGCTACGGCGTGCTGGGCGACTACGTGCCCAAGGGCTTTCTGAAGCAGCTGGCGTTCCCCTTCACCTGGAAAGGCTGAGCGGGCGGCCTACACTGCGCGCCATGCAAAACTTCGACGCCATCGTCATCGGCGCTGGCGCCGCCGGCCTCTTCTGTGCCGGCATCGCCGGTCAACGCGGCCTGAGCGTGCTCGTGCTCGATCACAGCGAGAAGGTGGCCGAGAAGATCCGCATCTCGGGTGGCGGCCGCGCCAACTTCACCAACCGCGATCTCGATCCGCACGCGCCGCACAAGCACTTCATCAGCGCCAACCCCAACTTCTGCCGCTCCGCACTCTCGCGTTACACGCCGGCCGATTTCATCGCACTGCTTCAGAAGCATGGCATCGCCTTTCATGAAAAGCACAAAGGCCAGTTGTTTTGCGACCGCTCAGCCGAAGACCTGATCCAGATGCTGCTGCGCGAGTGCGATGCGGGCGGTGTGCAGCGCTGGCAGCCGTGCGGCGTCAAGGCCATCCGGGTGGACGGCGACGGCGCGTATGAGATCGACACCGACCGCGGCCCGGTGCGCAGCCGCTCCGTGGTCGTGGCCACCGGTGGCCTGTCCATCCCCAAGATCGGTGCCACCGACTTCGGTTACCGCATCGCCAAACAGTTTGGCCTGCGCCTGGTCGAGCCGCGTCCGGGCCTGGTGCCGATGACCTTCGACGGTGACCATTGGTTGCCGTACGCCGGACTCTCCGGTCTCGCATTGCCGGTGCGCATCGAGACCGGCGACAAGAAGACCCGCATGGCGTTCAACGAAGACCTGCTCTTCACCCACCGCGGGCTCTCGGGTCCGGCGGTGCTGCAGATCTCCAGCTACTGGAGCGACAACACCCCGATCCGCCTGAACCTGGCGCCAGACGCCGACCTGCCCGCCGCACTCGCCCGCGCCAAGGCCACCTCACGAAAACTGATCGCCAATGAGCTCGCGGGCCTCGTGCCCAGCCGCCTGGCCGACGCCTGGGCGCAGCAGGACCCCGACTGGCAGCGCCCCGTGGCCGAGGCGTCCGACAAGGCCTTGACCCGGCTGGCCGAGCGCCTGTCGCGCTGGGAGATCACCCCCACCGGCACCGAGGGCTACAAAAAGGCCGAGGTCACGCTGGGCGGCGTGGACACACGCGACCTGTCGTCCCAAACCCTGGAATCGAAGCAGCCGGGCCTGTATTTCATCGGCGAGGTGGTGGACGTGACCGGATGGCTGGGCGGCTACAACTTCCAGTGGGCCTGGGCCAGCGCCCACGCATGTGCTGTGGCGCTGGGTAGCCAATCGCATTGAAGTGGCTATAATCCAAGGCTTTGCTGGCAAATACCCGTCTGCCAATACTAGTTAACGACGGGACATTTTGCGGAAACGACGCTTGGGCCCGATCTTCCCGAACATCCTCTTTCCGCGCATTCTGGACATTTCTCGCCCATGACGACCATCCGTGTAAAAGACAACGAACCCTTTGACGTCGCTCTGCGCCGTTTCAAGCGCACCATCGAAAAGCTCGGTTTGCTGACCGACCTGCGCGCCCGTGAGTTTTACGAAAAGCCCACCGCCGAGCGCAAGCGCAAGAAGGCCGCTGCCGTCAAGCGCCACTACAAGCGTGTGCGCTCGATGCAGCTGCCCAAGAAGCTGTACTAAGCACTGCCGCCGGGTTCGCCCGGTCGCGAAAAAGCCCGCTGGAAGACGTTCAAGCGGGCTTTTTTGTTGTCTGAACATTCCCTTCACCGCCCCACAGGAGCCCACCATGAGCCTCAAGGAACAGATCACCGAAGACATGAAAAATGCCATGCGCGCCAAGGACAGCGAGCGCCTGGGCACCATCCGCCTGCTCACCGCGGCCATGAAACAGAAGGAAGTGGACGACCGCGTGGAACTCGATGACGCCATGGTGGTGGCGATCGTCGACAAGCTGATCAAGCAGCGCAAGGACAGCATCGAGGCGTTCACCAAGGCCGACCGCATGGACCTGGCCGACAAGGAAAGCGCCGAGCTGAAGGTGTTGCAGGCCTACCTGCCCGCCCGCCTCTCGGCCGAGGAAGTGACCGCTGAAGTCCAGGCCATCGTGGCCGAACTCGGTGCCAAGGGCCCGGGCGACATGGGCAAAGTCATGGGTGCGGTGAAAACCCGCCTGGCGGGCAAGGCCGACATGGGCATGGTGTCGGCGGCCGTGAAGGCGGCGCTGACCAGCTGACCAACATGTTGCAAGATGTATGCTCTGCAGTGACCAATCGCAGTTGACATGCATCAGGGGGAAAACATGCCGATCTCGACCGTGCGCAAACAAGTACGGGTGTTGTTCATGCTGGGCATGATGAGCGCGTGCTCGTCCGCCGCTTGGGCACAGGCTTACACCTGCACCACGTCGAGCGGCTCCCGTTACCTGTCGAAACTGCCATGTCCGGCGGGCGCCAAGCCACCGCCTTTCACCTACCACGGCCCCAAGCCGGTCCGCCCCAATTCCAGAAGCCCCGCCCCCGCTTCGTTGCAGCGCGCAGGCGACGAGCTGGCCTACATGAGCCCCCGTTGCGCCTCCATGCAGGAGGCGATACGCACCGCACCCGCCAGGAGCATCGATTCCCTGACCGTTCGTGACCTGCGACGAAACTTCGACCTGGAATGCCAGGACGAGCGGCAGCGTGCCTTGCAAAAGCTGTCCAGCGACAAGCGTGAGAGACGTCAGCAAACCGACGAGAGGCTCAAGGCCGAAGAGCAGCAACAAGTCGAGATGCGTCAGTCCAACCAGAAGCTCATGGAGCAATGCGCGGAAATGCGCCGCTCACTTCAGCAACGCCAACAACGCCCCTCGTTGAGCGAAGGCGAAGTCCGGGATCTGACGCTGTTCCAGGACCGCTATCAGCAGCGCTGCGTGCAGACCGCTGCGCGCTGAATCACAGAATCAAGGCCGTCCCCAGGACCGCCAAGACCGCGCCCAGCCAGGCGCCGGCCGCTGGACGGCGGCGGTAGACCAACCACAGCAGCGGCAGGATCAGGATGGGCGAGACCGAGGACAGCACGGCGACCAGGCCGGCCTGTCCGAGCCGCATGGCCGCCAGGATCAGCGTCATGCCCAGGGCCATGGCCACAGCGGCGCTGAGGAAAGTCAGTGCAGCGTCTTTCCATTGCAAGGGCACCTTGGCACGAGCGCCTTGCCAGCCGCTGGCGAGCAACAGCGTGTGCGCCAACAGGGCCATGCTCATGCGTGCCGCGCTGGCCGCCACCGCGTCCACGCCAGTCGTCATGAGCGGTTTGAGCATGAGGGTGGCCACCGACTGGCACAGCGCTGCGGCCAGCCCCAGACCCACACCGATGATGAGCGGACCACGCGTCTGCTCCCAGCCGTGCTTTTCATCGCTGCGCCGTCCCCAGACAATGGCCAGCATCACGCCGCCCACCAACAAGCCACTGCCAATCAACGCCCGGCCCCAGATCACCTCACCCAGGAAGAACCAGGCGATCACAGCCGAGAACAGCGCATGGGTGGCAAACAAAACGCCCGAGCGGCGCGGCCCCAGCCGGTTCATGCAGGCGAACAGCACGGTGTCGCCGATGAAGATCCCGATCACGCCCGAGAGCGCCAGCAAACCGATGGCCGAGGCGTCCAGACTGCGCCAGCCCCCGCCCATCAGGGCCAGCGCCCACAGCAAGGCACTCGCAAACAGCATGCGCCAGCGGCTGAAGGCGAATGCCCCCAGGCGCTGGGCAGGGCCGGCAGAAAACAGGCTGGAGACCGCCCAGCAGGCCGCAGCGAGCAGCGCCAGCGCTTCCGGGCGCAAGGTCATCAAAAGCGTTGCGTGAGGGCCATCAGCTTCCGGCGATCTTCATCTTGTTGACCAAGATGGACCCGACGGTTTTCGCGCCGAAGTTGTACGCATCTGCGCCCACCGCCTCGATGCCCTGGAACATGTCCTTGAGGTTGCCGGCAATGGTGATCTCGTGCACCGGGTAGGCGATCTCGCCGTTTTCCACCCAGTAGCCCGAGGCGCCGCGCGAGTAGTCGCCGGTCACGTAGTTCACGCCCTGGCCCATCAGCTCGGTGACCATCAGGCCGCGGCCGAGTTTCTTGAGCATGGCGCGCAGGTCGTCGCCGGGCTGGGTGAGGCGGCTGGTGAGCGTGAGGTTGTGCGAGCCGCCAGCGTTGCCGGTGGTGCGCATGCCCAGCTTGCGGGCCGAGTACGTGGAGAGGAAATAGCCCTGCACCTTGCCGGCCGAGACAACCTTGCGCTTCGCTGTGCGCACACCTTCGTCGTCAAACGGCGAGCTGCCCTTGCCGTTGCGCACGTGCGGGTCTTCGAGGATGTCGATGTGTTTGGCCAGCACGCGCTTGCCCAGGCTGTTGGGCAAAAAGGTGGTGTTGCGGTAGAGCGCACCGCCGCTGGTGGCCTGCACGTAGGCACCCAGCAGGCCGGCGGCCATGGGCGACTCGAACAGCACCGGGCATTCGGTGGTGGCAATCTTGCGGCCGTTCAGGCGCGCGAGCGTGCGTTCGGCGGCATAACGTCCCACGGCCTGCGGCGAAGCCAGGTCTTGCGGCGAGCGCTGCGAGCTGTACCAGTAGTCGCGCTGCATGTTGGCACCCTTGCCCGCGATGGGCGCGACCGACAGGCTGTGGCGCGAACTCGCGTAACCGCCGCTGAAGATGCCGGTGCCGGAGCGCGCACCGTCGCGCATGTGGGCGGTGAAAAAGTGCGACTGCTGAGCCGACACGCCAGCGCCTTCGCTGTTGTTGATCTTCTTACTGGTGGCAAAGGCCGCGGCTTCGCATTCCAGCGCGATGCGCATGGCCTCTTCGGAGTTCAGCACCCAGGGATGGAACAGGTCAAGGTCGAGGTAGCTGTCGGCCACGTCGGCCACGTCGGGCAGACCGGCCATGGGGTCTTCGGCGGTGAAGCGGGCAATGTCGTAGGCGGCTTGCACCGTCTGGCGCACGGCGGCGGCGGAGAAGTCGGAGGTGGAGGCATTGCCACGCTTCTGGCCGAGGTACACCGTGACGCCCAGCGACTTGTCGCGGTTGCGCTCCACGTTCTCCAGCTCACCCTTGCGCACCGACACGCTCAGGCCGGCGCCTTCAGACACCTCGGCCGCGGCATCGGCTGCGCCGAGCTGTTTGGCGTGCGAAAGGGCGAGGTCGACCAGCTCTTCAAACTGGCTGCGGGCGTACTGGAAACCGGGGAGCGGGGCGTTGGCCGAGCTTGAGGCGGTGGGCTGGGCCGGGGTGTGGGGGGCATTTTTCATATCGACGGCTATGATACTGGCCGCCCTACCCGGGCGCTGCATCGCGCGCAGATGCCCATGCTGCCCAGCGTGCAGCCCTCCCCTTTTGAGACCCCACATGTCCCGCAAACCCACCAAAGGCTATTTCGTCCGCGGCCAGTTCGTCGCCCTGGGCAGCGAGCTGGACCTGGAACTCAAGCGCGAGCTCAAGGGTTCGGACGACATGAGCAAGACCGACCTGAAGAAGTACAGCGACCGGCTTCAACAGCTCGGCGAGAGCCTGCTGACGCTGCGCGCCGACCTGATGAAGCGGCTCGACCTGTCGGAAAAACTGGTGGACGCGGTCAACGACTGCAAGAAGATCACCAACTTTGAAGGCCGCCGCCGCCAAATGCAGTACATCGGCAAGCTCATGCGCGGCGTGAGCGAAGCCACGTTGGCCGAGGTGGAAGCCGTGCTCGACGAGCAGAACAAAGGTTCTGCCAAAGGCACCTTGTCCTTGCACCTGGCCGAGCAGTGGCGCGACCAGCTCATTGCCAACGACGACGCGCTCACGCGCTGGCTGGAACAAGCGCCGGACACCGACGTGCAACAACTGCGCGCGCTGATCCGCCAGGCCCGCAAGGACGCGCAGGCCAACGAGGCGCTGGAGCGCGCCGGTGAAGCGGTGCGCCACGGCAAGGCCTACCGCGAGATTTTCCAGCTGGTCAAGGCCGCGTTGAACCAGGGCTCGGATGAACCCGATGCGCCGGTGGAAGAAGACCCCGCATGAACGAAACCACCCGTCCACAAGAAGACCGGGTGCGCATCGGCATCGTGTCCATCAGCGACCGCGCCAGCACCGGTGTGTACGAAGACAAGGGGCTGCCCGCGCTGCAGGAGTGGCTCACGCGCGCACTCAAGAACCCCATCACCTTCGAGCCGCGCCTGATCCCCGACGAAGTCGAGCGCATCAGCGCCACACTGATCGAACTGGTTGAAGCCGGCTGCTCGCTGGTGCTCACCACCGGCGGCACGGGTCCGGCGCTGCGCGATGTGACGCCCGAGGCCACGCTGGCCGTGGCGCACAAGGAGATGCCGGGCTTTGGCGAGCAGATGCGCCAGATCAGCCTGACCTTTGTGCCCACCGCCATCCTCTCGCGCCAGGTCGCCGTGATCCGCGACCAGAGCCTGATCCTGAACCTGCCAGGCCAGCCCAAGGCGATCGCCGAAACGCTGGAAGGTTTGAAGAACGCCGACGGCACGCAGAAGGTCAACGGCATCTTTGCCGCCGTGCCCTACTGCATCGACCTCATCGGCGGGCCTTACCTTGAAACGAACGACGAGGTCTGCAAGGCCTTCCGCCCCAAATCCGCCGTGCGCCCCGCGCGCTGACATCCTCAAGAGACGCACCATGAAGATCACCAAAGACACCATCGTCACCCTCACCTTCCGCGCCACCGATGCCCAGGGCAAGGTGCTTGAAGACGGCAAGGAACCGCGCGCGTATTTGCACGGCGGCTACGGCAACACACTGCCGGGCATCGAGAAGGCGCTGGAAGGCCAGGAACCCGGCTTCGCTGCCACGCTGGTGCTGCCGCCCGAAGACGCGTTCGGTGTGCGCGACGAGAGCCTGGTGACTACCATGCCCAAGCGCGACTTTCCGCCGGGCGTGAAGGTCGGCGGTCAGCTCGAAGGCAGCGACGACAAAGGCCAGCAACACGTGTTCACCGTGATGAAGATCAAGGGCGACACGGTGCACCTCGACGGCAACCACCCGATGGCCGGGCAGACGCTGAAATTTGCTGTGAAGGTGGTGGATGTGAAAGCGGCGAGCGCCGAGGAGATTTCACATGGCCACGCGCACGGCGCGCACGGCCATCACCATTGATGATTGATGCGCAGCGCCCAGGCGCTGCGGTCACTTGCCGATCAGCTGGTTGAGCTTCTCGGCTTCAAAGCACTCTTCACGCGCCGCGTCTTTGGGCACACAGTCCCCATCTCGCGACGACTGAGAGAGCTTCTCGATCGCGCACCACAGCAGCGCGATCTGGTGGTCCTGGCTGGCGGTGGTGTCGATCAGGCCGCGCATGGCCTGTGACAGCGGATCGTCTTCCTGCGTGATGCCGTAGGCTTGAAACTTCGGGTCGGTCACGTCGGCGCTCTCGCCGCTCTTGCTCGGGATGATGCGCGCCGGGATGCCCACCGCCGTGGCGCCGGCCGGCACCGGCTTGATCACCACCGCGTTGCTGCCGATCTTGGCGCCGTCGCCCACCAGAAAGCCGCCCAGCACCTTGGCGCCTGCGCTGACAACCACGTCTTTGCCCAGCGTGGGATGGCGTTTCGTGCCCTTGTAGAGCGAAGTGCCGCCGAGCGTAACGCCCTGGTAAATCGTGCAGCCGTCGCCGATCTCGGCGGTTTCGCCCACCACCACGCCCATGGCGTGGTCGAAGAACACGCGCTCGCCCACTTTGGCGCCAGGGTGGATCTCGATGCCGGTGAGAAAACGCGCGATGTGCGAGATGAATCGGCCCAGCCATTTGAAACCGTGGGTCCAGCACCAGTGAGCCGGGCGGTGCAGCCAGACGGCATGCAGGCCGGGGTAGCAGGTGACGACTTCGAAGACGCTGCGCGCAGCGGGGTCGCGGTCAAGAACACACTGGATGTCGGAGCGCAGGCGGGTAAACATGGCGGCAGTCTAGCGCCTGGACTTCTCGGCCACCTGCAGCATCGCCTTGGCAACACCTCGCAAGATGTGGATTTCTTCTTCGCTCGGCGCAGCGCGGTTGAAAAGCTGGTTCAACCGGGGCATCAGCTTCTTCGGCGCGGCCGGGTCGAGGAAGTCCACCGCCACCAGCGCCTGCTCCAGGTGCGTCAACATGCCACCAATGGCCTGCGCGTCGGCTTGCTGGCGCGGTGGCGCAGCGGGTGGTGGCGCAAAACCGCCGAGCGCCTGGCGCCAGTCGTAGGCGATCAGCTGCACCGCTGCGGCGAGGTTGAGCGAGCCGAAATCGGGCGCGGTGGGAATGCTGAGTGCCGCGTGGCAGCGGTACACGTCTTCGTTGCGCATGCCGAAGCGCTCGGAGCCGAACAGGAAGGCTACCCCCTCGGGCGGCTCGGGTGTGGCCAGCAGCGTCTGGAAGTGTTCACGCGGGGCCAGGGTGGGCGGGCCGAAGTCGCGCGGTGTCATGGCGGTGGCGCACAGGTGGGTCATGCCGTCGAGCGCTTCGTCCAGCGTGTCGACGACGCGCGTCTTGGCCAGCACGTCGTTGGCGCCGCTCGCACGCTGGATGGTTTCCTCGCGGCGCAGCACATTGGCCCAGCGCGGCTGCACCAGCACCAGGTCGTCAAAACCCATCACTTTCAGGGCGCGGGCCACGCCGCCCACATTGCCGGCGTGGCTGGTTTGGATCAATACAAAACGGGTGCGCATGCTGGGGTGTGGAGGTGGCGGTAAAATCTTGCACATTGTCGCCGCCCCGCATCACCGGGGCGTTTCTGTCTGCTCTTCCACTGCTGCGTGCCACGTCCCGTGTCGCGCCGAGGTTCACAATTCATGTCGTCCACGCTCCACCCCATGCTCAACGTGGCCATCAAGGCCGCTCGCCTTGCCGGCACCATCATCAACCGCGCCGCACTGGATGTGGAATCGGTCCGCGTTTCGGTCAAGCAGACCAACGATTTCGTGACCGAAGTTGATCAGGCTGCCGAGGCCGCGATCATCGACACCTTGCTCACCGCCTACCCCGATCACGCGATCTGGGCCGAGGAGTCGGGCAAGCGCGAAGGACGGCACGGCGGCGCAGACCACGTCTGGATCATCGACCCGCTGGACGGCACCACCAACTTCATTCACGGCTTTCCGGTTTACTGCGTGAGCATCGCGCTCATGGTGGGCAACAAGCTCGAACAAGCCGTGATTTACGACCCCACCCGCAACGACCTCTTCTGCGCCACGCGCGGGCGCGGCGCCTACATGAACGACCGCCGCATCCGCGTGGCCAAGCGCACCACGCTGCGCGACTGCCTGATGTCCACCGGCTTTCCGTTCCGTCCGGGCGACGCGTTTCAAACCTACCTCCAGATGCTCGGCGACGTGATGCCGCGCGTGGCCGGCGTGCGCCGCCCCGGTTCGGCCGCACTCGACCTGGCCTACGTGGCCGCAGGCTTCACCGACGGTTTCTTTGAAATGGGTCTGTCACCGTGGGACGTGGCCGCGGGTGCGCTGCTGGTCACCGAAGCCGGTGGTCTGATCGGCAACTTCACCGGCGAAGCCGACTTCCTGGAACAGAAGGAATGCATGGCCGCCAACCCCAAGATCTATGGCCAACTGGTCGGTGTGACCAGCAAATACAGCAAGTTCGCCAGCGCGGGCGACAAGGCCTCGGTGCGACAAGCCCGCACCGTCGGCACACCCGCTGCCGATGTACCCGCGACCGAAACGCCAGCGCCACAGACCGACACGACCAGCCAGGGCGACGCGCCCTTCTGAGGTTCAGGCCCGCGGCACCCGGAACCAGAAGCAGGCGCCCTGCCCCGGCGCCGATTCGGCCCAGATGCTGCCACCGTGGCGCTCGATGATGCGCGCCACGATGGCCAGACCCACCCCCATGCCGGGCACATCGGTTCCAGCGTGCAGGCGCTGGAACAGGCCGAACAGCTTGTTGGCGCGCGTCATGTCGAAACCCATACCGTTGTCGCGCACGAAATAGGCGCCAGCTTCGGCGTCAAAACCCACGATCACCATCGGCTCGCTCTGGTGGCGCGAGTACTTCAGGGCGTTGTCCAGCAAATTGCTGAGCACCTGCCGCAGGAGCGTGGCGTCGCCCAGCGCGTCGGGCAGGTCGCCCACCTCGATCCGGGCCTTGGGCACCTGCGGCGCCAGGGCGTCCGCCACCGCGCCGGCCAGTTCGGCCATGCGCACCGGCCGCGCGTCGAGCTCGACCTGCACCACTCGAAGCAGCTCCAGCATGTCGGTGATCATCTGGCCCATGTTGCGCGACGAGCGCGCGATGCGTTCGAACAGCTGGCGCCCGTTCTCGCTGAGCCGGTCGCCCTCTTCTTCCACGATCACCTGCGCAAAACCATTCACCGAACGCAACGGCGCGCGCAGGTCGTGTGCGATCGAGTACGAGATCGCTTCCATGTCCCGCATCGTCCGTTCCAGCTCGGCCGTGCGTTCGCGCACGCGCTGCTCCAGGCTGGCGTTCAGTGCCTGGATCTGCTCCTGCGCGGCCACCCGTTCGCTGATGTCCAGGTGCGTGCCCGACATGTAAAGCGCGCGGTCGTCGCTGTCGCGCTGGTGTACACGCCCTCGGGTGTTGATCCAGACCCAGTGACCGTTCTTGTGCTTCAGGCGCAGATCGCAGTCGTAGAACGGCAGCTCGCCGCTCAGGTGGCGATCGCGCACAACGTCGGCCTTCACCAGATCGTCCGGGTGCACGCGTGAACGCCATGTGTCGTACGTGACCGGCTCCAGCTCGGCCAGCGTGTAGCCCAGCATCTCGGCCCAGCGTTCGTTGATGCGCAATGTCAGCTCAGTGAGATTCGTCTCCCAGATGCCGGGGCGCGTGGCGTCCAGCACCCAGGCCAGGCGCTGGCGCTCTTCGCGCAGGGCTTCCTGCGTCGAGATGTAGGAGGTCACGTCGGTGAAGGTGCGCACCACACCACCATCGGGCAGCCAGCGGGAACGGATCTCCAGCGTGCGCCCATCCCGGGTCTTTCGCCAATAGTGGTCGGGCAAGGCGACCGGGGCCGATTGCCCATCCAGGTAGCGCCTGGCGGCGGGATCGATCCATTGCAATTGCTCGCCGAAGTCTCCCCGGTCGCGCTGGAAGTTCACCATTTCCTCATGGGTGGGGCGTTTGGCCATCAGCTCGTCCGGCAGGTCCAGCAGCTCCAGCGTGCGGCGGTTGTAGAACAGGATCTGCCCATCGGCCGACACCTTGGTCAGACCCTGGCTGATGCTGTCCAGCGTGGCCTGCAAGGCGGCACTCTTCTCCGCCAGCAAGGCACTGGTGGCCTCCAGCTGGTTGCGGGTGCGCTTGCGCTCCTGCATGCCTCGCCAGGCCAGCACCAGCTGGCGCACGGCACCCAGCAGCGGTTGCAGAAATTCGATGTCGGCCTCGCTGTAACCCTCGGTCTGGTTCGCCAGCCCGACCATGGCCACCAGCCGGTCCCCCACCGCCAGCGGGATGCCGAGGAACGCGTCCATGGGCGGATGGCCCTTGGGCATGCCCCCAGCGCGCGGATCGGTGCGTGGGTCGTTGGCGATCACCGGCAGACCGCTGGAGAGCGCACGGCCGAACAAGGTCTTGAGGTTGCTGAACGTCATGCCGGCATCGAGCTGGTCCTCGTACAGGCGCCTCGATGTTTCGTCCCAGGCGATGTTGGTGATCGCATGCGTGCGCAGGTAGGGCTTGTCGTTCACGTCGTACAACACCTCGCCCACGAAGCCGTAGCCACTGCCCGTGAGCTGGATGAACGCGTCCAGCAAGCCTTCGAAGGCGCCCCGCTTGTCCTCGGTTTCGATGAACACCGCCTGCGCACGGCGCACCGCTTCCAGCATCCGCTGCTGTTGCTCGACGCGCTGAGCGGCCAGCCTGGCTTCGGTGACGTCGGACGTGAACCCGTGCCAGATCACCGAACCATCGGGCTCGCGCTGGGGCACGGCCTCCACCAGGTACCAACGAAGGCCGCGCTCGGGCAGGTCCACGCGGTAGGTCTGGCGCCAGAAAGTGAGTTCACGCGCGGAGATGTCCAGCGATGCGATCACGGCAGCCCGGTCTTCAACATGCACGCGCTGGAAGAGGATGCGCGCGTCGCGCTGCAACTCCTTTGGCTCCACCCCCAGCATCTCGCGCGCCGCGTCGTTCACGTACAGGATGACGCTCTTGCCATCCACCGTGAGCTTCGACTTGAACATCATGCCGGGCACCCGCTGTGCGATGTTCTGCAGCAGATCGAGTTGCCGGGCGAGTTGCTCGGTGGCCTGGCGCTCGGCGGTGATGTCCTGCACCACGCCAAAGGCGGTTTGCGGATTGCCCGCCACCGAGGTCTGGCTCAGGCGGGTGCGAAACCACCGCTGCTGACCGTCGGGACGCTGCCAGCGGAATTCGACTTCACGGCTGTCCAGTGCCGCGCGGGCTTCGAGCCAGGCGGGCATGTCGTCGGGGTGAATGCCTCCGCGCCCGACTTGCCGCGACACCGGGTGCTGGTAGACCACCCCCGTGATGTCGTACAGGCCTGGCGACCATTGCACATGGTCATCGATCTCGCGATTCATCCAGTGCCCCACCCGGGCCAGCTTCTCGATCGCGATGTGCAGTTCCACCCGCTGCTGCAACTCCACGTTGGCCCGTTTCAGCGCTTCGTTCGACTCGGCGAGGGCAGCCTCGGCCTCTTGCTCGCGCGTGGTTTCGGTGAAGTAGACCAGCAGCAGCTTTTCGGGCGAGGCGTCCAGCGCGGTGGCGTGCATGCGGACCCGGTGCGCGTGACCCCCCTTGAAGTGCAGCACCTGCACATCGTCGGGACCCGGCAGGTCGTGCAAAAACCGGTCGCGCTCCCCCGTTCCCCGCCAGTGCCCCAGCTCCACGGTGGTGCGGCCAATGGCCTCTTCGCGCGACATCCCCGTGATCGCCACCCAGGCGTCGTTGACAGCAAGCAGACGGCCGTCGTGCCAGCGGGACACCGAAGCCGGCAGCGGCGCGGCCATGAAGATGGCATCGAAAGGAAGGATGGAAGCCCCTGCCGAGGCCGAGTCAGGCGGTGGAAGGACCGGCTCGCCGGGAGCGGGTTCGGGTGCAGCTTCGGACATGCGTGCTTGGAGTTGGAGTCAACGGGGACCGGCGTACGCGCAATGGCAGGGTGAATTCTGACGCCCGTCCTAATGTACGCTCACGCGCCCGCCAGACCCCATGGGCATGCAAACCTTGGGCCAACTACAATTCGCGCCCCTTTGGCCCTGCAACCTCTCCCCGCGCCCGACCCCATGCACATCACCGTCAATCCGGACCTCAAAGCCTACATCGACCCCCTGACCCCGGACGAATTCGACGCGCTGGAGCGCAGCATCCTCAGCGAAGGCTGCCGCGACGCGCTGGTGCTGTGGGGCGACGTGCTGGTCGACGGGCACAACCGGTACGGCATCTGCCAGAAACACAGCCTGCCGTTCCAGACCGTGCAGAACACGCACTTCAAGACCCTGGAGGACGTGCACCTGTGGATGATTGACCAGCACCTGGGTCGACGCAGCGTGTCCGACTTCCAGCGCGGCGTGCTGGCCTTGCGCAAGCGCGAGATCCTGGCCGAGCGGCGTTCGCGCTTTCTGGCGGCAGCCCCATCGCCCGACGACCTGCCACCCGACGAAGTCCTGCCCAGCCCGGCACCCGACGCGCCATCCGTGCCCGCGCCCCGCCCGCTGCACAGCCGGGAAGATATCGCCAAGGCGGCGCGGCTGAGCAGCAGCCAGGTGGTGCAGATCGAAAAGATCCAGAAGCAGGCGGCGCCCGAACTGGTGGAAGCGCTGAAAGCCGGTGCCATCTCGCTCAACGCCGCGGCCGCAGTGGCCAGCCTGCCAGCCGACGAACAAGTGGCTGCCGCCCTGGCCGGCAAGGACGAACTCAAACTGGCCGCCAAACGCGCGCGCGACGCACGCCGCAAGCCGCCCGAGGCGGGCGATGAAGCACCGGCTCCCGCGCCATCTGATGAGCTGGCGACCCTGCGCCTGAAAGTGGCCGAACTGCAAGCCGACAACGCCGCGCTGCGCGACGAGGTGGCGGCGCTGCGTTCGCAGCTGGAAACGCAGTCCGCCTGAGCCAGGGGCGAGCACGCCCCGTGACAGAATCATCGACCACCCTTCGCGCCGCACGCCTCCGTCACCCCCCATGAAACTGCCCCACAAGCTCACCGGCATTGCGTTTGCCGCCTACATGGCCGGCATCATCGCCTTCGTGGTGAGCGCCGCGCTGGTCGCCATCAACTCCGGCTTGGGTGCGGGCTACCTGGCACGTGTTCTGCACGGCTACGCAGTGGCCTTCCCGGTCGCCTTCATCTGTGTGGTGATCTTCCGGCCGGTCGCGCTGTTTCTGGTGAAGAAAACGGTGTATCCACCGCCATCGGCCTGAGCCGGTTTCACGACGGCGTGGGCACCACGCGCAGCACCCGGCCGTTGGCGCTGTCGGTCAGCAGGTAGACCGCACCGTCGGGCCCGGCGCGCACGTCGCGGATGCGTTCACCCAGCTCCTGAAACAAGACCTCCTGCGTGCCGGGCACGCCGTCAGCCATGGGCACGCGGCGCACGCTGCGCTCCTTCAGCGCCGCCACGAACAAGCTGCCTCTCCACGCGGGAAACAGCGCGCCGTCGTACCAGGCCAGGCCGGCCGGTGCGATTGACGGGGTCCACTCGACCAGCGCCGGCTGAATGCCCCGCAGGCTGCGGTAAGGCGTGATGCGGGCGTAGGTGTAGTCGATGCCGCCTGTGGTCACGGGCCAGCCGTAGTTGGCGCCGGGCTCGATGCGGTTCAGTTCGTCGCCACCGCGCGCGCCATGTTCGTGGGCGTAAGGCACACCGTTCACCACCACCATGCCTTGCGGGTTGCGGTGGCCAATGCTGTAGATCTCGGGCCGGGCATCCGCTCGCCCGAGAAACGGGTTGTTGGTGGGCACGCTGCCGTCGGGCTGGATGCGCAGCACCTTGCCCAGGTGGGTGTGCAGCCGCTGCGCATCGGTGCGCTCCAGATTGCCGTCGCCCATGCCGAGCAGCAGACTGCCATCGGGCAGCCAGGCCATGCGGCCACCGAAATGTTGCGTCTCGGTTTTGGCCGGCTGCGATGTGAAGACGGGCTGCACGTCCAGCAACTGGCGGCCATCGAAGCGGGCTCGCACCACGCGCAAGTGGTTGGCCTCGGGCTTGCCGTGGGCGAAGGACAGCATCACCCGGCCATTGACCGCAAACGCAGGGTCCACCACCACATCGAACAGACCGGCCTGCCCACGCGCCAGCACCGCCGGCACATTGGCCACCGGCTCAGGCCGCAACAGCGCACGGCCATCGGGCCCGGGCTCGATCAGACGCAGCCGACCCGCTCGCTCGGTGACCAGCATGCGGCCGCCGGGCAAAAAGGCCAGCGACCAGGGGTGCTCCAGGCCGCTGGCCACGGTCTCCACGCGGTAACCAGCGGCGTGCACCGACGTCGCCAGAACCCATGCACCCACGAAGAAAGCAAGCACGTATTTCATAATTCGAATGATTATGAGAGTCCTCACCGCGAACGATTTCCCGACCCCACGCTGGACGCGGCATCTCGTGCCGCTGCTGCTGGCCTGGATGCTGGCCACCGTCTGGGGCTCGGTGGTGCAAACGCAATGGAACCTGCAAGCCCTGGTGGATCTGGGCGTGGCCATCCCCATAGTCGAGCGAGCGCGAGCGACCTGGCAGGACTTGATCGGCTTCGCCCCGGTCTACGCCGGCATCCTGGCTGCGGGCTGGCTGCCGGCGCTGGCAGCAGCAGGTTGGCTGGCGCGCCGATGGCCTGCCTCGCGCAGCCCGCTGCTGGCGTGCGCCGCCGGGGCCGGCATGGTGGCGGCGGTGCGCGCGGTGGACGTGGCAGCACCCATGCCGGTGTTCATCGACGCCACGCGGCATCTGCCGGGCTTGTTGGTGATGGCAGCCGGCGCCGTGATGGCCGGCCTGCTCTATGCGCAGCTCACCACGCCTCACCGTCCCTGACGCGTTGGCGGCACAAGGCCTCGCGGGGGCGATCCCATAAGATGTAGCCCCTCACTGGAGCCGCTCGCACGCACCGCCCAGCCCACCTTCAGCCCCGGACAACCCACCTGTAAGCCATTGATGCACAAGGAATTCGCCGCCGAGGCGCAGGGGATCGCAGACCTGACTTCCCACACCCCCATGATGCAGCAGTACCCAAAAAAAGCCAATTTTCATAGGTGAACTGGAATCTTCGGCAGTTTTTTTGCTACATCCTGGCTACACAGCATTAGTGTGTCTTGACGCTTCTTGGCGTTCAGGTTGTGCCGCTCATCAATCGGACAGCAACTCCGTCAGACTGGGTAGCTCTTCATACCCGTCCGGCAGACTGGTCATTCGCGCTACCGCTACCGCCTGTTGGTAGATGGACCAAGGCGTAGGCTGTGCCTCATCTCCGTTCGGCTGAAACCACACTTCACACAACTGCGCGACGCGGGCATAGTCATCCATTGATACCGGCACCGCCGATGTCTCGATAGGCACCGCCCCTGCATTCAAGCCCATGCGTAAGCCATGGATCAGACGCACGCAGGCTGCGAGTTGGCCCGCACCTTTGAGCCAATCAGTGGGCATACCTGCTGACTTCATCGCCTGCTTGTGTTCCTTGGCTGGCGTTACGCGCTGCAATGTGCCGTCGATCCCCATATACGCGATGCGATATGTCCACCCCCGTTCGATATGACGGTGATGTACCTGCTCACCCTCAATGAGAAAGTCGCCCACGGCTAACTCATCTTCGCCATGCGGCAAAAACGCCCCAGGGATGTCTTTGGCTCCGTTGAAGGTACTAGGTAAGCCCAATACCGTGTTGGAATCGATACGCTTGGCCCAGTAGCGGCAGCGGCTATCGTTGGGCTCGACAGATACCGATACAGAGTGCTGTGATGTTGTTGTCATGTAGTGTTCCTTAGTTCATTTGGTTTGAAGACCAACATAACAAATGCACCTGAGACAACACAAGTGGGGGTGCCGAAGCAAACGCCCCGCAACGTTCTAACGCGCCCAACAATCAAGCTCTCATGCTTGATACACCGCGCCCTGCCCATTCAGCACTTGGGACATGGACACCAACCCATTGCTGATTCGTTGCGGACAGGCGTGCTTACTGTCCAGGCCCTTGGCCAGCCACATTCCCACGGTCATGGCTCTGAGGAGTTCTATGCCACGAGGATCAGCAGAGTCCGTGTGGCGGACATGCCCATCACGCAAAAAGCTCACCAGACCGGGAAGACACTGATTTCCGGGTCGCAGATTTACAAATCGCGCAAACAACAATTCCCTCGTTGTCAGTGCTCGCACGTCACCCAGAAGTGCTCAGCACCCACGTTTTTCAACAGGGAGTTTTTCATGCGTTTGATTCGGATAGCCGCGCTCGCGGCGGTGGGATTGGGTTGCGGATTGCAAGCACATGCTCAGCGTAATGCCTGGCCTCAGGACTTGCCAGCTGCACATTCCTGGTTCATGTGCAGTTCGCCCAATGGTGAGCCTATGGTGGCGTGGGTCAGCGAGAAGAAGACGGTTGTGGCCGTCAGTGCACTTCGCGAAGGTGTGGCCCTTCCCGACTACGCAACCCCGATGCTTCGACAAGCAAGTGCAGATCGGCGGCTGATTCAGCCAGCGACCCCTGGCTATGAAGTGACCATCAAAGAGTATGGGCCCGTACAGACTGGGCTTTTGAAGGTTGGGTCTGTCGAGCTGACATGCAGTAGCGGTCGAGACGAATGAAAGAGGGGCAGACTGTGATCACGCCACTTCAAAACATCGCCCTCGTGTTTATCCTTTGCTGCGCTACCTTGACGCCGATTCATGCGCAGACCTCGGGCAAGGTGCCACGACCTCAGCCGGAAGCAACAACCACAACACAAACTCCAACTGGGCAAAGCGAAGAGGCGAAAAAATCCTGCGGGACCGTTGGCCAGACTTACCTCTGCGTTCCTTGACAAGCTCATTGTGCGAGTGATGCCTCCGTGGGCATCACGCGCAATGCTTGCACACTGTCCATCTGTGTGGTGGATGACGTTCATTCCAGGTGTAAAACAGAACACCTGGGGGCAGTGTCGCCGCTAATGTTGAACACGTACCGCTCGGCGATATGCAGCTGGCGGTATTCCCCCAGTTGACCGCCTGAACTCGTGGTGTAGGTGCGCCCCGTCTGTGTATCCACACTTAGCGGCAATATCTGCCAAGGTCAGGTCTGACCACAGGATGTAGCGGGAAGCCGACGAAATAGCGCAGGCACGCTTGATCGCCAGTGCAGAGATTCCTTCGGATGCAAAGCGTCTCTCACCCGTTCGAGGATGCAGACCCAATGCGGTGTACAGATCAGAGACCTTCGACCGAGGGAAGGTCAAGAAAAAATCGCAGGCGTCTTGCAGCAGCATCGGGGCGTTGAAAATCCGCGCCACATCTTTGAGGTTGAAACCGTGGCGGACATTTGGTGGATACGGGTTACGGTGACCCCTATGCAAGCAATGTTCAAAGAACGTGCCATATCCCTCCAAGAGACGAAAGTGAACTTTCGAGATGGACTTGGTCGGATGGATGCCTTGTTCTTGACATACGCTGGGGTCAAGGACATCGGTGTAGGTGCTGTACGCATTCCAGATCTCCGTAATCCCTGCGTACTTGCGAGTCTGCGAAAAGAATAGACCCGTCGGACTGAGATCCAGACATGCCAACTCGCGCCACGGACCCTCCATAGATTGCAGAGAGGGAGGTGCACCCTCCATTGCGTTCATGATGCGCTGCTTTCGGTCCAGAGCTACGTTCGATGCTAGAACGTTGGCGACGTTCTCCTGAAACAGGTTGACCGATGCTTTGCGGTTCAGCGCTTCGAGCACCCGCATGGGTAGGCTGTAAGACATACGAATTTCAAGTCATCACAAACGAACGGCACATTGATGGCGTAATTCCGCCGGTAGCCATGGACACCGTCTTGCACAGATGCGCGCCATCGGTGTAGCCGTGCCTTTTGGCGATGTCATCAAAATCTCGCTGGGTCCATAGGATGTCGTGGGTGGCAGAGGTCAGCATGCAAACCCTTTTGAGCATGACCGCTGTGATGCCCAGTTCACGCATACGCCTCTCCACCGTTCGAGGATGAGCACCGAGTCGCAGGCAAGCGTCCTGCACCTTGGCGTGGGGGAACATCTCGAAGAATTGGCACAGCTCAACGACCAACTGCCCAGCCCCCAAAATGCGCGCCACAGCGCTGACCCGAGCGTCCGCAACATGGTCTGACCAACTGCGAGAATTTCGAATGTTGCCCAACAACCTCGCGGACGTAACGCTTTGGTAGCTTTCAAGCAATCGCTCATGCATACGCTCTTCGATTCGCCTAGCACCCTGATCATGATGAACGTGGCATGAGGAGGACGCGTGCAACGCCGGGGATCGCCGCCCTGATCCATAGGCTACGCGAGCGACGACGTTTCCTCTTTGGTTGTATGCGTCCCACAGGCCGTGGTACGCCCTTTCCGTGCGACTCAGTCGCAAAACATGGCCTACCGGATTCAGATCGACTGCGAGTAATTCACCAAGACGGTCACTGATGGATGTGACTGTCAATTCTTGATGGGTCGATTGATGAAGCTCCTTACGCAGATGAGCAGCGGAAACATCCCCCATCAAACTGTGACGCACGCAGTCAGCAAAACGATCCCCGCCAATAGCCCTGCGTGCGGTGAGCAAGCTCCTGAGCGCTAGGTGATACGACATACGGCGTTTCTGTTTTGGTTTGTTCGGCAATTCGCTGCACTTACAGAGGACGTAGCCCTCTTAGTCCGCAGCCATCTACGTGCTATCCCTACCCATTTGTCAATGATGATAGCTTTGCCATATCGGCTTTATGACCTGGGTGAAACCTTGGGGCTTCTGTCGGAAATTTACAAGAGTGTTCAGGCAGGCCCCATGCTGCCGGAATTCAGGCCAGCGACCGCCGCATCCAGCAACTCCCCAGCCGGTCGAAGCCCGTTGATCCGGACAGCCGACGAAGGCATCTGGGCTACCGCCACCAATCCTTGGCCGATCCCGTCAACTTGCTGCTGTGGCATTCCCAAGCCTTGAACCAAGGTGGGCGCAGGCTGATGGGTGACTTGTGGTTCCTCGACTAACTGTTTCTCGTGCCGTTGCATGAACCAGTCCGCAGCTTTCTCAGCAGCAGAGAACGCCTGAAACAGTGCCCTTGGGTCATCCTTGATCAGCTTGGCCCAGCTTTCCAGATAGCTGGCGTGCTGGTTGATGACCTCATCAGACTCCATGTTGTAGGTAGCCATCAAGAAGGCGGAAGCCGTTTCCGCAGTGAGCTCTTCTCGCGCTCTTTCAGGTGAGCCCATAGCTCCCAACATCACGCGGTTAAGGCGCGACTCATGCCCCGTTGCATGACAGCACTCATGCAACAGCACGGAGTAGTGCTTGGCAGCCGCTGAATACACCACCACTCCATCTTTGACAGTGTCTTTGTACTGCGAGCGTTCAGGAACCGTGATGCGGTCCAGACCTGGTTGATAGAACGCCTGTCCGATGGGCTCATAGGTGACCGGCACCCCCAGCTTTTTGACGAGTGCCTCGATCTCTGCATGTACTTCCCAAGTGGGTTTGCGCTCGACTTCCGGTAACGGTGGCAGATTGGCGATGTTGTTGGCGTTGAAAACCCGGTACGTCTGCAAAAACATGCGCCCCAGTGCCTTGTCCACAATGGGTTGGCCTGCTTGATCCAGCACGGGCTTGCCAGAGCTATCAATCCGAGGCCGCTTGATTTCTTGTCTGCCCACCTTGTAGATGGTGATCGACTGCGCCCCCTTTTTTACATAGGGCAACTCATCGTCAGGTGTGCCCGAGCGCTTCATGTCTTGGGCCAATGCCTGAACCTGCTTGTACGTCATAAACCGCGTGTCGGTCCAACCGTTCGCCATCATTTCGGTCATCAGCAACACGCGGTTCATGCCCAGATAGTTCAAGCCTGTGTGCGCGTTGAACGGGCGGCGATGACTGGATGGAGCAATCCAGGGCTTTTGCCAAATCGAGGTGCCAGCCTCAATGGCTTGGAGTATGCGCTGTGCAGCTTCTTGGTAAAGCTGGTTGTTGACGTCTTCCACGGAGCGCTTGGGTGGAGTGGCGTTGTCGGGATCGGATGATGGGGGTGTAGTCCGTTCTTTTGGGGACTTGGCGGTAGTGCGTTTCATGGGATTGCCTTTCTTTGAATGGGTGGGTGGAGCCCTGCTGCGCGGCAGCAGGAGGAAACAGGACCAGTGCACGAGGTAAGTCATGGGCTTCATGTCGTGGGAGGGGGAAGAAAAACGGAGTGAACGTGCTCATAGCTCGAACGCTCCAACATCAGGGAATTGCGGTGATGGCTGCGATTTGTCGATCAGTCCGCGATTGCGAGGGGGGCGCACCTGGGGCAGTGGCTTGTGCTCACGCGCAATGTCCAGCGCTTGGTCCCACACCGCTTGTGACCAGTCGAAGACAGAGACGGAATGGGGTTGGGCTTCGGTGTAGATAGGACCCAACATGCGGCAAACGAGGTTCCAGACCAGGGCTGGCATGGGGTCGAAAAATTGGGGATCGGCTGTCGAAGTCATCCTGCCCCCTCAAATCGGCAATGGCGCTTGCGTTGTTGGGTTGACCGTCATTGACGCCAACATCGGCACCTTCAACTGAATGTTCAGATTCGACTTGCCCGCGAGGTCCGCTTCTTCCCTGATCACCAGGCTCAAATCCGGGTTTGATGGGCTGGCATAGAGAAGATTGATGGGCGCGTCATCCCCTTTGAGAACCGCTGATGACACACTGAAATCCGTGTACACCGCACCGCTTGGCAACCGCAGTCCCAGTGGCTTGTGCAGCATCACTATCGGACTGCACTCGGCCAGCACCGCCTCGTTGGAGCGATAAAAGAAGGCCACGAACATCCGGCGACTCATGCCCGTGGGTGGCCCGAACAAATACCCAATGGACGTGATGGGGGCAGGGGTGGATGGCACCACCAAGTGCATGCACTTCTTCGGATTCCCGAAATCCGCATAGCCTTCCAGGGTGTTGAAGGGTGCGAAGACAAAAGCGATGCGTGACCCCAGCGTCAGCGGGCAGGGGTAATGACCATGTGGCTTGGGGTGATCAGCCAGAGCCTGCCAAAACGCAGGGTCCGGCATGTGCTGAACGTGGTAACTCAGAGCACTCATAGACGCCCCCCTTTGCACTCCGATTCAGGGTGCGCTGTGTCAAGGGAACTAGGCCTATGGTGAAGCCGCAAAGGTTCGAGGCGACGCAACTCATCCTCGAAATCGTCAGCAGCGCGTTCCAGCGCTATCAGCATCCGGGGATGGGTTCTGGGGTCTTGTCGTGCACGCGCCAATGACGTCAATGTCTGGCGGTGAATGGCCCAAACGTATTGGTAGCGCCTCTCAACAGGGGGCGCGTCTGATTCGGCGAGAAGGTGAAGCAGAAGTCCTAGCATGCGACCCCCTCGAAAAAGGAGGGGTGATGCTGGGATTGCTCATTTGGGCACGGCTCAAATCCGTGCCTTGGGATCATGTATGTGAATGGTGTCATAGCCCAAGCTACCAAACGAGCTTGGGGTCACGCAACCATTTATGAGGCGTCAACCGCTGACGAGCGGTGAGCGGTTGTGCTGGAAGCAGGGAGGCTTCACGGCCTGTGCCCTGACTCATGGGCAGTGCTCAGGGCTTCCGCTGTTGGCGTGTCTCAGTGCGTTGAGAACACCCACACTCTGCGACCATGCTCAACGAAATCAAAGTCGCCATTGAGTCTGCAATCGGTGGCGAGCTGCGCATAGTCCACGTAGCTCCTGAAACGTTCAGGGATTTCCTCCAACTGGCCGGTAGCTTCCAGCCATTGATACATCCAGTCTGCTTGTGTGTCGGCCACACCTAGGAAGCGTTCAACCGCTGTTTCAGTGCTGGCGCTCTTGTTGACGTTGGCACGATAGATGCGCGCCACGGCGCGTTCTTCGTTGGTGATGTTGTGAATCGAGTTTTTCATATGGGTACATAAAGTTTTGTCCTGGCTATTGGTTAAGCACGAGGGTGTTCCCGTCCGGTCAGCGCAGGACGTGGGTTAAAGAACCGAACGGGTACCCGAGAAAAGGCCGGATCACGACTGCGCTTTCACGCGCGTCATAGCCCGGTGAGGCCGCTGTCAGCGACCGTGCTGTATTCGCTTGGTGCAGGCGCCGTACACGATGAAGTGCCGCACGACCCTGCCGAATTCAGGCAGCGTGTGCAAAAGCCGCATCGTTGGCTCCCGTTTGCAATGTGGTTTGCACGACTGGCACAGCTGCCGTCGATTGCTGGCTCTGGTTGCCCCACGCATCCCAGCCGCTGCGCGCATTGCGGGCGAAAAGCTCCATGCGGTTTACAACGGAGGGATACAGGCGTTCCAGGCGTTCATGCACCAGCGCTGGTTTGGCGCTGTGCTGCGTGACTGGTGCAGCAAATACGGATGACTCGCGAGCCTTGTTGCTGGCAATCGTCAGGCCTTTACCGCGTTTGCCGACCAGCAGCAATTCATGGTGTGCCAATGCGCTGCCACCTGCACAGGTGAGGTTGCCGCCGTTCTTGTGCCATACCCAGTTGGTCAGATACTCAAAACCCCAGGACTCCATCACTCGCAAGCCTTCTGGAAGCAAGGAAGCGGGGCACCACAGGTACAGCATGGCGTCTGTGGTTACACAGGACTGCACGTCCATCGCACAGATGTCATCCGTACTCATGGTGGGGTAATGGTTGTGCGGCAGCATGCGGGACGCAGAGCGGTCGTTGGGCATGCCGTAGTCCCATGGAGGGTCTGCCAGCAATAGGGAATATTCCTTGCCCGTGGGCAGTGCCGCGTTCTTCTGGCTCAGAAGGGCTTGACGGTTCAAGCGTGCCAGGCGGGATTTTTCGCTCTCTTGTTGCTTGTGTTTCGCAACCAGCTTGGCTGCTTGAAGAAGTACAGGGTCCTTGATGCGATTGGACCCGGTGACTTCGATATACGCCTCGTTCAGAGTGGTCTCGCCCGAAGCCAATTGCCGGTTCAGCTCTTTGCTGCCGTTGCTGTACACCTTTACAGCCCGTTGGACTGAATCACGGCTCACGGCAAACAGGTCCGCCGCTTGGGTTTGAGACAGTGGCGGTTTCGTCGCTGCGGAAAACTTGGCCTGACCTGGTTTGCGAGTGCACAACGCAGCCGCCATCAAAGCCCGTTGTCCTGCGGCCAGGTTTCTGCGGTTGATGTTGCGCGCAAAGGCCATGGATTTGGCTTGCTCGTAGGTCTTGACGCTCAGCGTCTCAACCTTGGGTTCGATGCCCAGTTCTTGGCAGGCTTTGAGGCGATGGCGGCCATCGACCACTTTTCCCCCGAAAAGCAAGATGGGCTCGGATTGACCGTTGCGTTCGATGCTCTGTTTCAGTGCGTTGAACTCGTCGAAGTTCATTGCCGGGAACAGCTCGACGCAAGGATCGAGGGGGTACGTTGTGACGGCTTTTGCCGACGTAGATGGTTTCTGCTTGGAGGCCGCAGAAGAGGCGCTAAAAGTGTGTGACATGTCGCGTTCCAGTTTGAAAACAAACAAACGGCGCGCACCAAACCCTTGGTGCGTGCCTGTGGACGCGGACGAAACGTAGAGGGAAGAGTCGTCCGCTTAGCGCGAACGTATGCACTGGATCGAGCGATCCGTGGAGGTGTGATTGAGAAAGTGGGTAACACTGTGCATATGCTTACCAGTCTACGAATTTCAGACCGTTTGTCAAGGGCGGCCAGGCAGCATGAATGCGGACCACGACCCTGTCCGAATAGCCGTGGCACAGGATGCCGTACCCCACTTGTGCAATCGACGGGGCGCTTGCTAATCTGGTTTTCCAAGCCCCCGGAAATGATTCCGGGATGTCGTCACAACTGTCCAAGGAAGACACTGACAACACCCCAGCGCATGTGATTTACCAGAGTTCGAGCCGACGTGCGCCCAGGTTGTGGCTGGGCACATCGGTGCGAGCCTCGATCAGGAAAAATCACATGCAGCAGAAGAGAAAAACGTCAGCGGGGGCCAGAGCAAAGCAGCCCTCCCTAAAACCATCGCCCAAGCCACGGTTGGGCGCAAATGGACAGGTTGAACCCGTGATCGACTACATGGACCATGCCCCCGTGCATCCCCTGTACGTCATGACAGACGGCCTGTTTCGGCCCATCCAACATGGCACCCGTGCTGCCGGAATTCAGGCAGCTAACTTCGCGATCCGGAACGGGGATTCCGCCATCCGTGTGGACTGTGCCTGGAAGTCCGAGCAGGTCTTGGACATCACGGACCAATTGGTCCTGTACCACCTGTGCCAGTTGGCTGCAACGCCTGGCGAGCACAGACGTATCGTTGATAAGAAGCGCGACCCGGACGAGTATGCAGTGGCACTTTCAGTCATCAAAAATCAGTGCGTGAAGGCTTCGAACTCGATTCCTCACAGCCTAGAAGATAGTTTGACGCCCTCTACTCTGGTGGCTGTATTCGCGACGATTCCAGCGCTCGCTCGGGGTATCGGCATGACCGCTACGGGGCCGAATACCCAAGTCGTGACGAACAGCCTGCGGAGACTGGCAAAAACCTCCTGCGAGGTAACGCTGTACCACCCAGGCGTAAGCGGCCCTCTGGGGACTTTCTCGTACCGTCTGCTCACGGCAATTCGGCTGGAAGAGGGTCCGATCCTGGCGCAAGTCACGCTCAACCCTGAACTGTCGGCAGGCTGCGTATCCCGAATCGGTGTGAACTGGATCAACATGCGGGAGCAGCGCATGTTGCAGTCCAAACCAGCACGGCGTCTGCATGCTTGGTTTTCCGCATGGGCGTTCTCTGGCGAAGTCCGAAAAATCAAGCTGGAAACCCTGCTGTCGCACGTCTGGGGCACAGAGGAATGCACAGCCTCCGCCAAGAAAAGCCGCATTAGGACCTTGAAGGAGGCTGTCCAGGCTATCGGAGCGTTGCCGGGGTGGGTGTGCTGGTTCAACGATGCGGATCGGATGGTGCGTGTGCGCAAACCCCGGTTCGTGGGCAGTCCTGATGAAGACGTTGTAACGCCAACCGCAGACGTTGTGACGGAGGCCCCCAGCGTTGCGACGGACACCATGGGCGTTGTGACGGAACCTGACCATAAGGCAGAACCCAATGCTGGTGCGGCTTCCGAGGCGTTTGAAGCCCTGATCTAAGACTCATCTAAGACCTGTTTAAGACAGGTCTATGGTGAGTGGTGAAGACCACTCCGCCGCTCGAACGGCGTCGGGTCATCACCGGGGGTGTGGCGGATCGCATGTACTTGGGTAGATCGTCTCACTGGAATAGCGGGAGACGTACGAGCCAAGGAATGCTGGGGGTTTGCAAGACTTGCTGCCAGCGATCTCTCACGGCGCTTTGTACCTGGCCAGTGCTCGCAAGAACTTTGCTTCCCGCTCATTCAACGTATCGAGTTGGAGAGCCTTCATGTCCCGCAATCGTTTGACGATCAGCGCCAATGAAGGCATCAGCACCGCTTGGTCATCCAGCTCCGCAAGCTCCTTCTTTTGGCTCGCAAAGTGGCGGATCAGAGGCGCGACGACTTTCCAGGTGGAGCCCGCAAAATCCTGCGTAAACGCTTCCCGGTCCCACTCAAAATTCACGCCCATCGTCAAGAATCGAACATGGGCTCTGGACTGGGGATTCGGTAAGGCGCACAGCACCGTCAGTATCTTCAAGGCATTGGCCTGATCCACCAGCTCGCTGTCGAAATATTCGTGAACAAGCAGCGTCAGCAGTTGTGCCAGTTTCTTATCTCCCTTGTGGCCATGTCCCAGCAGGGGTAAGAAGTCATCTGCCGTTGGCTCATGATCGCTTGCTTCGTTGGGTTGGCCGGGCTCGTTGTTATCCTGGGGAAGCGCAAGTCCTGGCAGCACGAAGGTGAAGTCCACCTTCTTGTTCTGGGGGCGTGCAACATGCTCCAACGCCGTAAGGTACCGCGCCAAGCGCTTACCGGAAGAGACCAGAGCTTCGGGATGTGTGGAGACAGTGCACATACCGCCCACCAGCAAGGTCCCATCCACGCTATGCGCGACAAACGGTATGTGGCCCTTGCGCAGTCTCCGGTACTGCCGCCGTAGAGCATGGTTAGGGGGCGTATCAGAGGAGACCAAGGGACCCAGGTCGATGCCGATGTCCTTCCTGGTTTTTGGGTCCCTTGTTACCTTGATTCCATGAAGGACGCGATCCAACCGTCGATCGAGCGCAGTGCTGGCAGCTGCCAGGGGTTGTCGCAGAAGGGACATGGTTTTCGGGGTCGCATTCAGTGCTTCGATGGCATCCCGCAAATCCTTACCCTCCGGGTTTGCGGGCGAGAGGTCATGGTCGCGATGTCCACTGCGCAGGTAAATGTCTGCGCACAAGGTTTCCTCGTAGCGCGATTGCATTCTGCTGCGTTCAAACAAGGTCGCCATGACCTTCCTCTGCAACTCCTCCTCGGCTTGCTTCTCTGCCTTCGTCATCTTCCGTTTAGCAGCGTCTTGGGTCTTCTTGGTCATAGGTTCCCTCGTAATTGGCTGGCAGCATTTTTACCTCAGTCAGCACAGGGTGACACGCCGCAAGTTCGTACAACGTGGACCTCAGTCGAAGGGCTTGCAAGCGCTTTGGACGCGCCATCGCAACACCCTGCCAACCAGTCGCCAGAACTGTATCCATCTGTGATCGTGACGGTAAGATGGTGCGAACGATTTCTACCTGCTCCGTCCGCGCCCCACGTTGGGTGGGACGGCCAACCAATTCCCGCTTC
>PNMH01000040.1 GCA_013823505.1 Polaromonas sp.
CCGGCGGTGGAGACGGTGTTCCTGTTGCCGCAGGCCGAGCTGCAATGTATCTCCAGCACCTTGGTGCGCGAGATTTCGCAACTGGGCGGTGATGTGTCGCAGATGGTGAACGCCAACGTGGGCGCGAACCTCAAACCGGCTCCGCTGCAGGCCTGAACAGGGAGCGATCGCCATGGCCCTGCTGATTACCGACGAATGCATCAACTGCGATGTGTGCGAGCCCGAATGCCCGAACCAGGCCATTTACATGGGCGAGGAGATCTACGAGATCGACCCGTCGCGTTGCACCGAATGTGTGGGGCATTTCGACGAACCGCAGTGCGTGCAGGTCTGCCCGGTGAGCTGCATTCCCATCCACCCGGATCACATCGAATCGCGCGAAACGCTCTGGCAGAAATACCAGCGTTTGCAGAAAGCGGGTTAGCCCTTGTCGGCCGCCGGGGACGTGCCTTCTTCTCCCGGCATTCCCTCGGCAGGCGCCTGATCGGCCTTTACCGGGCGGGGCGGCTTGGGCCGCGGTGGCTTGCTGGTGTGGATGAGCGCGGTGGCCTTCTCCATCTCCCCGGCGATCAACTGGGGCAGGGCCTTGAGGCTGCGGTCCAGCGCTTGGGCTATGGCGATGCGGTCGTCGGGTGAAGGCTTTTTCAGCACCCAGTTGGCCACTTCGTTCTTGTTGCCCGGATGACCGATGCCCACGCGCAGGCGCCAGTAGTCGGGGCTGCCCAGTTGGGCGTGGATGTCGCGCAGGCCGTTGTGGCCAGCGTGACCGCCCCCCTTCTTGAGCTTCACTTCTCCCGGTGGCAGGTCCAGTTCGTCGTGCACCACCAGCACCTCTTCGGGCGCGATCTTGAAGAACCGCGCGACCGATGCCACCGACTTGCCCGAGAGATTCATAAAGGTCTGTGGCTCCACCAGCCAGACGCTTTGGCCCGCTACATTGGCGCGCGCCACCAGGCCGAAGTGCCCCCGCTCCATCTGCAGCGAAGTCTTGAGCAGGCGCGCGGCCTCGTCCACCCACCAGAAGCCGGCGTTGTGGCGCGTGTGTTCGTAGTCCGGGCCCGGGTTGCCCAGGCCGGCGATGAGTTTGATCATGGGGTGGGATTATCGGCAGGTAACTTGGGCACCATGCAAAACGGCCCGCCAAGGCGGGCCGTTTCAAGGCGGTCATCGGTCCGAAGACAGATTACTTCTTTTTGCCTTTGGCGCCCTTTTTGTCGTCGACCGGTGCGGCCACAACAGCCACCACCACGTCTTCAACCGGCTCCACCACGGTGGCGATGGTCAGGTTCTTGCGGCCGTGCATCACGAGCTTGATGCCCTTGGGCAACTTGATGTCGCCGGTGTGAACGGTGCCGCCCTTGACGACTTCGCCGAGGTCAACGGTGATGTGCTCGGGCAACTGGGTGGCCAGGCACTCGATTTCGATCTCGGTCATCACGTGGTTGATCAGGCACTTGTCGGTCTTGACCGCAGGCGAGTTCTCTTCGTTGATGAAGTGCAGCGGCACTTTCTTGTGCAGGCGGGTCTTGTCGTTCACACGCTGGAAGTCCACATGCAGCACGAGCGGCTTGTAGGGGTGGTACTGCACATCGCGCAGCAGCACTTTTTGCACGGTGCCGGCCACGTCCATCTCGAGGATGGAGGAGTGGAACGCTTCCTTCTTGAGGGCGTGCCACAGGGCGTTGTGATCGAGTTCGATCGTGGCGGCGGCTGTTTCACCACCAAAAACGATACCGGGCGTGCGACCGGTGTTGCGGAGACGGCGGCTCGCACCCGTACCCTGCTTGGCGCGCTCAAAAGCGACGAATTGCATGACTGACTCCTGTGGAGGGGTTCCGCGACCAGAACGCCTCTGTTTCAAAAGAGCGACCCCCACCATGGGGGCCACCCGCTTCTTGCTGCCTTCCGGGCCTCTTAGAAGAGGTTGTCCTGATCGGCAAACAAACTCATCACCGACTCGCCCGAAGCAATGCGCGCGATGGTTTCGGCCATCAGCGGTGCCACGGAAAGCTGGCGGATCTTGGCGCAGGCCTGGGCAGCTTGCGACAGGGGGATCGTGTTGGTGACCACCACTTCGTCGAGGGCGCTGCCCTTGGCGATGCGTTCGATGGCCGGACCCGAAAAGATCGGGTGGGTGCAATACGCGTACACGTGTTTGGCGCCGCGCTCCTTGAGCACCTCGGCGGCTTTCACCAGCGTGCCGGCGGTGTCGATCATGTCGTCCATGATCACGCAGTTGCGGCCGTCGATATCGCCGATCACGTGCATGACTTCCGACACGTTGGCCTTGGGCCGGCGCTTGTCGATGATGGCCATGTCGCAGTTGAGCTGTTTGGCCAGCGCACGGGCGCGCACCACGCCGCCCACGTCGGGCGAAACGACCAGCAGGTCGGGGTAATTTTTCTGACGCAGGTCGCCCAGCAGCACGGGCGAGGCGTAAATGTTGTCCACGGGGATGTCGAAGAAGCCCTGGATCTGGTCGGCGTGCAAGTCCATGGTCAGCACGCGGTTCACGCCCACGGCGGTCAGCATGTTGGCCACGACCTTGGCCGAAATCGGCACACGGCCGGAGCGTGGGCGGCGGTCCTGGCGGGCGTAACCGAAGTAGGGGATGACCGCCGAGATGCTCACAGCCGATGCGCGCTTGAGCGCGTCGACCATGATGATGAGTTCCATCAGGTTCTCGTTGGTCGGCGAGCAGGTGGACTGGATCACGAACACGTGGCGTGCGCGCACGTTTTGTGTGATTTCCACAGTGACTTCACCGTCGGAGAAGCGACCCACGTTGGCCGCACCGAGCTGGGTGCCCAGATGCTGTGCGATCTCTGCGGCCAACACCGGATTGGCGTTGCCGGTGAAGATCATGAAATCTGGCGGCTGAACTTGCATGGGGTTCCCAGCTGTTTGAGCGACGGCCCAAATGGATCGCCGTCAAAAAATGGCCGTTCGTGGAACGGCCGGTTGGGTACGTGATGTGATGAAAACGGTGGCAGGGGAGGAAGGACTCGAACCCTCGCATGCTGGAATCAAAATCCAGTGCCTTTACCAACTTGGCGACTCCCCTACGCAGGCGATCTGTTCAGCGTGAAGCCGGACACACCACCAAAAAACCTTGTCGCAGGTTGCTCAACCACTGCCTGGGCTGACGCTGGCCGATTCTAATCGGAGCACCAGTCGAGCAATGGATGGACATCCATGTTGCTGCATTCACGAACCGTCCAATCGCCCGGGGCGGTGGTCAGTTGCATGGTCTGCGGCATCTGCGCAAACACCGCCGTCCCCGATCCGGTCATGCGCCCCTGCAAACCTTGGTTTTGCAACCACTGTATGCAGTGCCCCACCTCGGGGCACAGCGCCTGCGCCACGGGTTGAAGATCGTTGTGTCCGAGAGCCAGAATTCTCTGGACATCAATCACCCCAATTACTTGGGCGTCTTCTCGCGAGTCGTTTGCAGCAAAGCCTTGGATTGTAGCAGTTTTTGTGTCCCGTTTGAGTTCGGGCGCGCTGAAGATGCGTTGGGTGGACGCTCCGCCGGGTGGCTTGACCACCACAAACCTCGAATTGGGCAGTTGCAACGGCGTCAGTAGCTCTCCCACACCTTCGACCCAGGCGTGCCGCCCGCCGATGAAAAAGGGCACATCAGCGCCCAGTTGGAGTCCGATGGTCGAGAGCTGTGATCGGGACATGCCCAGCCCCCAGAGGCGGTTGAGCGCCAGCAGGGTGGTGGCCGCGTCCGACGAGCCCCCGCCCATGCCGGCCTCGGCCGGCAAGTTCTTTTCAAGGGCGATGTGCACGCCGAGGCTGCACCCGGTGGCGGCCTGCAGAGCCTTTGCGGCGCGCACCGAGAGGTCTTCGGCCGGCAGCGATCCTGGCGTGAGGTCCTCACGACTGATGTGGCCGTCCGTCCGCAGGTCGAAATGCAGACGATCGCACCAGTCGATCAACATGAACACAGATTGGAGCAGGTGGTAGCCGTCGTCGCGCCGCCCGGTGATGTGCAGGAACAGGTTGAGCTTGGCGGGCGCCGGCACGTCGAGCAAGCGCAGCAAAGGGTTCCTTCGACTCATGGTTGCACGACGACCCGTAGCTCGGCAGTTGGCGTGGGCGAGATCCGGCGAGCCGTGATCCGCCCTTCGGTTTGGCGCGTCAGATCGGCCTGCCAGCCGGGCACGTCGCCCGCCCTTCCGCGAAGCCAGCCGAACAAGGCGGCCACCGGAACAGGCGTGCCGCTGAGTTCGGTGGTGAGTGCGTCCAGGCTGCCCCGGCGGGTGACCTGACCACCCTGGCGCATTTCCGCACTGCCAGGCAGCCACGTGACCGTGGCGATGGACGTTCCCAATGGCGAAGTGAGCTGCAACTCGCCGGCATCCGGTGTTCCACGCAACTCGAACCCCGCCGAAAAAGACTGTGGTGGATCGCTTTGCACGGTCATGGCCAGACGGCCGCTCCAGAGTTCTTCACCGGGCTGCACTGCGCGTTGTGGCGTGGCGCAGGCGCTCAGCAAGGCCACGGTGGCCAACAGCACTAGCCACCTCATGGCTTGACGCGCAGGCGCTTGAGCGTTCCTTGCAGGGTCTCGTTGTCCGCTGACAGCAGCAGGCCTTCTCGCCAGACCTTGAGTGCCTGGTCGCGTTGTCCTTGCGACCACAGCACTTCCCCGAGGTGCGCTGCAATTTCCGGATCGGGCCGCTTGCCGTAGGCTGCCTGAAGGATTTCCAGCGCACGCTTCGTATTGCCCAGACGGAATTCCACCCAACCGAGGCTGTCTTGAATGTACGCATCGCCCGGCGCGAGCTCCACCGCCTTTTCGATCAGCTTCTTGGCTTCGGGCAGACGCACATTGCGGTCGGCGAGCGAGTAACCCAAGGCGTTGTAGGCGTGGTGGAAATCGGGTTTGGCTTCGATCAGTGCGCGCAGCAGCACTTCCATGTCGGCTGGCTTGCCCGCCTTCTCGGCCATCATGGCCTGGTCGTACCGCAGATCCGCCTCATCGGGGAAGCGGGCCACGGCTTCACCATAGATCTCGTAGGCCTCCTTCCAGAGCTTGAAGTCGCGCAAGAGCTGCGCCTCGGCCACCAACTTGAGTCGAGCGTCTTCAGGACGGCGTTCCGGTTGGCTGCGCAACAAGGCCCGGGCTTGCGGCATCTGGCCCTGTCGGGCCAACAGCGACGCTCGCCGCATCTGTGCCGCCATGATGTCGTCGGCGTTTTCAATGCGGTCCAGCCAGGCATTGGCGGCTGGGAAATCCTGCCGTTTCTCGGCGATCTGCGCCATCATCAAATAGGCCTGCGTGAGGCCGCGGGCTGAACGTTCGTCACCCGCTTGACGAGCCAGCGCCATGTATTTTTCAAGTGACGCAGTTGCTGCGGGCAGGGCGTTTTCCTGCAACTGCAATGAGCCCAGCAAAAGCCAGGGTTCTGCCTGCTCGGACTGTCGGGCGGTGAGCTTTTCGAGCTGGGCGCGGGCTTCCATGTTGCGCTGCGTGTCGATCAGGATGCGGGCATAGGCCAGTGAAACAGCCGTGTCAGCGGAGGTGGTGATGCTGCTGGCTTCAAGCTGCTGGCGCACGATGGGCTCAGCTTGTTGCTCGCCGCGCTCCATGAGTTCCAGTGCCAGCAGCGCCGGGAAGGGCGAGCCTGGCTCAGCGGTGTGTCCGAGGCGCGCCGAGACCAGCGCCTCGGGCAACTGGTCTTGCGCGAGGTACATGCGGCCAATCGATGTGAAGGCCGCGGCCGCATGAGCAGGCTGTTTGAGATAAGGCCCTAAGGCTTCACGAACCACCGCTGCTGCCTGGCTCTTGTCGGTGACGCGTGAGTAGGTTTGGGGGATCGCGTTGATGGTGTCGTTGCGATCGGCTGCCGACGCCTCTTTCAAGATTGCCTGCAGAACCTGCCCGGTTTCGCTCACCCGGTTGAGGGCCAGCAAGATCTGCAGCTCGAAGCGCCGGGCTTCCGTGCTGCCAGGCAACTCTTGTGTCCAGGCTCGCGCTGCCGCCAGTGCGGCCTCGCCGGACCTGGCCTGCAATGCCACTTCAACCGCGCGGCGGTAAAGCAGGGGGTCGCGCTGTTTGCGCGCCGCGTCGAGGATGAATGAATAACCGGTGCCGGGCTCGCCCGCGCGCACGTTGAGCTCACCGAGTAACAGTTGATAAAAGAGGGGCGCGTTCAGTGCCGAATTCACCACCAAGCCGACACCCGGTGTTGCCGCAGTGGCTGCTTCTGGCGGGGTGGGGGAGGGTACGGACTGAGCCCATGCACCCCAGACACAACTGGCCGCAGCCACCGCGATGGCCGTTTGGCGAACCAGCCTTGAGTGATTCGCCAGGCGCCAAATTGATGAGTGAGCACGCTGGGTGGACGTGCCTTCGACGCTGTGCAAGGTATTCATCGGGTCATGATAATGGAAGGTTTTTGGGGCGCTGAGGTCTGATCAGAAGACCGCACCAGCGTTCCGGATGCTTGAAAGAAAACGCCTTCCCATGCCCGAACTCCCCGAAGTTGAAGTCACCCGGCGCAGCTTCGCCGACCGCATCGCCGGGGCCTCGATCTTGCGCCTGCAGATGGGCAAACCGCTGCGCTGGCCACTGGGCTGCGAAGAGCAATCCTTGCAGGGACGTTCTGTGTTGTCCGTGACCCGGCGTGGGAAGTACCTGCTGCTCAATCTTGACCGGGGGCTCTTGCTGGTGCACCTGGGCATGTCGGGCAGCCTGCAGTTTGACCATGCTTTGCCGCCGCGGGGTGTTCACGATCACTTCGAGTTGCTGACGACCCGCGGCACCTTGCGATTGCACGATCCCCGGCGGTTCGGCGCGGTGGTTCATGCCGATGCGCTGGACAGCGCCACAGCGAACAAGCTGCTGGGCGGGCTGGGCGTGGAGCCGCTGGAGGCGGGGTTTGATCCCTTGGCGTTTCACCGCGCCTTGCAATTGCGTCGCTCGGCGATCAAACAGGTGTTGTTGTCCGGTGACATCGTGGTGGGTGTGGGCAACATTTATGCCTCGGAGGCCTTGTTCATGGCCGGCATACGGCCCACGCTGCGCGCCGATCGACTGAGCAAGCCGCGTGCGGCGCGCCTGCACGGCGCCATCGTTCAAGTGCTGACCCGCGCGGTGGCGCTGGGCGGCAGTACTTTGCGAGACTTCTCCAGTGCCGAGGGACAGTCGGGTTACTTCCAGCTCGATGCGTTTGTCTACGGGCGGGAAGGGCAACCCTGCAGGGTGTGTGGTACCCCCATCAAAGCCATTCGCCAAGGCCAACGATCGACATTTTTTTGCACCTCCTGCCAGAAGGGTTGATCACGCGATCAGCCCGGCTGTCGGGCATGCAGGCCGCCCGGTTTTGTGAGGGAGGCCGATGCTATATTGGCCGGTGATCACTACATCAGACCTATGAGTTTCAATCAGGAATTTGATCAACATGGCGTTTGGCGCAAGCAGTTTGCGTTGCGCCTGCGCCTGCTTGCGGAGTGGTTGACCGACCATGACCTGATGGAGCCCGGCATTCGTGAGCGCCTCGACGGTCTGCACGCCCAGGTCAAGAACGACAAGATCATGGTGGCCTTCGTGGCCGAGTTCTCCCGCGGCAAATCGGAGCTGATCAACGCGGTGTTTTTTGCCGGCTACGGCCGCCGCATCATGCCGGCGAGCGCCGGGCGCACCACCATGTGCCCCACCGAGCTGGGCTACGACGCGGAAGTGCCGCCCTGCCTGCGACTGTTGCCCATTGAAACGCGTTTGCAACCTTTGTCGCTGCTGGACTGGCGCAATGCCCCCGACAAGTGGGAGCGCGTGGATCTGGATGTCAACGATCCCAAACAATTGGCACGCGCCATTCAAAAGGTGGCCGAAGTTCGCCGGGTCACGCTGGATGAAGCGCGCGGCCTGGGTTTCTGGAGCGATGAATCGCCCGAAGACAACCCGCTGACCGGCGCCGATGGCACGGTGGAAGTGCCCAAGTGGCGCCACGCCCTGATCAACATGGCGCACCCGTTGCTCAAGCAGGGGCTGGTGATTCTGGACACGCCCGGTCTGAACGCCATTGGTGCCGAGCCCGAACTGACCGTGAGCCTGCTGCCCCAGGCGCAGGCGGTGGTGTTCATCCTCGCGGCAGACACCGGGGTGACCAAGTCCGACCTCACCATCTGGCGCCAGCACTTGTCCGTGTTGGGCGAGGGCAAAGAGTCGCGCCTGGTGGTGCTGAACAAGATCGACACCATGTGGGACGCGCTGAGCTCGCCTGAGCAGGTGCAGCTGCAGATCGCATCGCAACGCACCGACTCAGCCGAGATTCTGGGCCTTTCACCCCGCCAGGTGCTGGCCGTGTCGGCTCAGAAGGGCTTGCTGGCCAAGGTCAATCGCGACAAGAAACTGTTGGCAGCCAGCAACCTGATGGAGCTGGAAACAGCCTTGGGCGTGGACCTGCTGGGCCAGCGACGCAAGATTTTGAGCGCAGCGGTGGCCACCGGCATCCAGTCCTTGCGGGTGGAGACCACGCGCATGGTGCACACACGCTCGCGCGATCTGGTCGAGCAGATCCAGGAGCTCGAAGGCCTGCGTGGCAAGAACGCTGGCGTGATCAAGCAAATGCGCTTGCGCATCGAGCAGGAGCAAGCCGATTTCGACGCCAGCGGCGCCAAGATTCAGGCGGTGCGTTCGGTGCATTTGCGTTTGCTTAAAGACCTGTTTGCCATGCTCAGCTCCACGCACCTCAAGGCCGAGGTGGCGGTGCTGTCGAAAGCGCTTCGGCAGCCGGGCATCAAGCTGGGCGTGCGCCGTGCCTACGACCACACCTTTGACCGGCTGCGCGCCGACATGTCCAAGGCCGATGGCATGGCGGGCGACATCCAGTCCATGCTGGAAGGCAGCTTCAAGAGCCTGAACGCCGAGTACGGCTTCTCGCTGCAGGCGCCCACGCCGCCCCAGCTGGCCCAGTACGTGAAAGACCTCGACCTGATCGAGAAAAGCCACTTGCAGTACTTGAGCCTGGGCAACGCGCTCAAGTTGGCGAATCCCGAGTTCGCCGAACGCCTGGCGCGTGCGCTCATGAGCCGCTTGCGGGTGGTGTACGACACAGCAGTCAACGAGGTGGAGTTGTGGAACAAGTCGGCGGCGGCACAACTGGATGCCCAGCTGCGCGAGCGCCGCCGCAACTTCACCCGCCGCATTGAAGCCGTCTCGCGCATCCAGCAAGCCGCGGGCGGGCTTGACGAGCGCATTCGCGAGCTTCAGACCCACCAGGCCAAGCTCAATCTGCTCGATGCCAAGCTGTCCGAGCTGACCGACCACCTGCTGGCCGCGCCTGACGAAGAGCCCGCCGAAGCCCTGGCGGCATGAGCGGTGCTGTCGGCTCAAGCGCCGATCTGCCCTCCACCTTTGCACCTCTGCTGATCGACTGGCAACGCCGCGCCGGGCGCAGCGGCATGCCTTGGCAGGGCAGTCGGGATCCTTACCGGGTGTGGCTGTCCGAAGTGATGCTGCAGCAGACCCAGGTGAGCACGGTGCTGGGCTACTACGCGCGGTTTTTGGAGCGTTTTCCCGACGTGGGTGCCTTGGCCGCTGCTGAAGCCGACGAAGTCATGGCCTTGTGGGGCGGCCTGGGTTACTACAGTCGTGCCCGCAACCTGCACCGCTGCGCCCAGGCAGTGGTGGAGCAGCACGGGGGCCAGTTTCCCTCCACGGCCGCCGGACTCGAAACCTTGCCCGGCATCGGTGCATCCACGGCGGCGGCCATTGCATCGTTTTGTTTCGGAGAACGTGTGTCCATCGTGGACGGCAATGTTCGCAGGGTGCTGACGCGCTTGCTCGCATTTGAAGGCGATCTGGCGCAGACAAAATCCCAACGCGCGTTGTGGGAGGTGGCACAGGCGCTGCTGCCGATCGACCCCTCTGCCGACGACATGACGGCTTACACACAAGGGCTGATGGACCTGGGAGCGACCGTGTGCAAGCGCACCCGTCCGGCCTGCGGTCAGTGTCCCATGCAATGCATCTGCCGGGGCTACCTCGCGGGGGAGCCGCAGCGGTTTCCCGTCAAGACGCGGACCCTCAAGCGCCGCCATGAGAGTTGGTGGTTGCTGGTCGTGAGGTGGGTCGATGGATCAGATCGTTTCTGGCTGCAGCGCCGGCCCGCCCAAGGCATCTGGGCGGGTCTGTATTGCCCGCCTGTGTTCGAGAGTGAGCAGGCGGCCCACGATGGCATGCCGCCGGGCTGGCTGGATTCGTTGGTCGCGCTGGACGCTGTGACCCACAGCCTCACCCACCGGGAATTGCGCCTGCACCCTTTGCTGCTGGAGCTCACTTCGGAGCCCGGTCCGGGTGAGCTGCCGGCAGGCCAGTGGGTGGATGCAGCGCAGCTGAGCCAGCATGGCCTGCCCACGCCGGTGAAGCTGCTGTTGCAGGCTTTGCTGACGCCCGATTTGTTTGCGCGGACTTAGACGCCAGGCACCATCGGCGTCGGCCAGCTGTCGGATTCGCGGTGCCTCACGCGGGTTGACCAGTCCGCGCCAAACGCACGCGCGAGTTGCTCCACCAGATACACCGAGCGGTGCTGTCCGCCGGTACAGCCAATGGCCACCGTCACATAGCTGCGGTGATCGCGAAGCATCTGCGGCAGCCAGTGCGCCAGAAAATCGGTGATCTGCTGCTCCATCTGCCGCACTTCAGGCTGCGCAACCAGGTAAGCGGCCACCGCTGTGTCGCGGCCCGTCAGGGGTTTGAGGTGGGGCTCGTAGTGCGGATTGGCCAGCATGCGCACATCAAACACAAAGTCGGCGTCCATCGGAATACCACGCTTGAACGCGAACGACTCGAACACCAGCGTGAGCGGAGCTTGCGTGGCGCCCAGCAGGTCCTTGATCTGGCTGCGCAGGTGGGTGGGCCGAATCAGGCTGGTGTCGAGCACCAGCGCCTGGTCGCGCAATTCGGCCAGCAGCTCCCGCTCCTGCTCGATGGCGTCGGTCAGGGCGCGGTGCTGGTCGTTGAACTGCTTGAGCGAGAGCGGATGCAGCCGTCGCGTTTCTGAAAACCGGCGAACCAGCGTGTCGGTGGTGGCGTCGAGAAACACGGTGGTCAGGTTCACCGGCCGCTGTGCGTGGTGCTGCAGCTGCGCGAGCCGCTTGGGCAAACCCGGGAGCGAGCCCGCACTGCGCACGTCCATGGCAATCGCCACTTTACTGGCCTTGTGGCTCTGTTCGAGGTCGATGAAGGCCTCGAGCAACTCAGGTGGCAGGTTGTCCACGCAGTAAAAGCCCACATCCTCCAGCGCGGTGAGTGCGACCGACTTGCCCGAGCCGGACATGCCGGTGATGAGCACGAGGTGAATGGGGGCTTCGTTCGTTGCAGACATGGTGGTTGGAGCACTCACGCAGACAAGAGTTCGCGGGCGTGAGCCAGCGAAATCTCTGACTTCTCGCTGCCGCCCAGCATGCGCGCGAGTTCGACCACGCGCGCTTCGTGGCCGATGGGTGCCACGCTGCTGAGCGTTTGCCTGCCCACCATTTGTTTGCTCACCAGCAAATGGTGGTCTGCGCAGGCCGCCACCTGGGGCAGGTGGGTCACAGCGAGCACCTGGCGGTCGCGCCCCAGTTGGCGCAGCAATTGGCCCACGGTGTGCGCCACGGCACCGCCGATGCCGGAGTCCACCTCGTCAAAGATCAAGGTGGGGGCTTGCCCCAGCCGGCTGGTGACGACCGAGATGGCCAGCGCAATGCGCGAGAGCTCACCGCCCGAGGCCACCTTGCCGACCGGCTTGGGCGTGGCGCCCGCGTGGCCCGCCACGCGGAACTCCACCTGTTCCCAACCATGTGCCTGGGGTTCTTCCAGGCGAAGCAAGGCCACTTCAAAAACACCGCCCTGCATGCCCAGGGTCTGCATGCTCTGGGTCACTGCCTTCGACAGCTTGGGTGCGGCCTTCTGGCGTTCCTTGGTGATGGTTTGCAGTTCTGCGTTGAAGGCCTTCCAGGCGGCGCGCTCGGCCTGTTGCAGTGCATCGAGGTCCAGGGCCTGGTCGATGGCAGCGAGTTCGCGCTTCCACTGCGCAAGCACCTCGGCCAGTTCTTCAGGACTGCGGCGGTAACGGCGCGCCAGCGACACCCATTGCGCCAGGCGTTGATCCAGCTCGTCCAGGCTCGCAGGATCCTGGTCGGTGTGCCGTGCGTACTGGTGCAGGTTGTGCACGGTGTCCTGCACTTGCGCCAGAGCGGCCTCCAGCGCGGCGATGCCGTCTGCAAACCGGGGCTCAATGTGCGCTTGCGCTTGCAATGCTGAGAGTGCACGGTGAATCAGCGCCGCTGCATTGGATTCTTCGTCGTCCAGTGCAGTGACGGCGGTCTGCGCGGCGTCCAGCAGGCCTTGCGCATTGGCCAAACGACTGTGTTGGGCGTTCAGTTCTTCCCACTCGCCCGGTAGCGGTGCGAGCTTGTCGAGCTCGGCGATCTGCCACGACAGGCGTTCGCTTTCCTGTTGGAGCGTGTTCTGTTTTTCGGTGGCGTTGTCCAGGGCCTTGCGTTGGTGGCGCCACTGACTCCAGGCGAGGGTGGCCAGCTTGGTATCGATGCCCGCATAAGCATCGAGCAGGTCGCGCACGGCCTCTGCCCGGGTGAGGCTCTGCCACGCATGCTGGCCATGGATGTCGACGAGACCGTCAGCCAAGGCCTTGAGTTGCGCCATGGTGGCGGCGCTGCCGTTGATCCAGGCGCGGCTGCGACCCTCGGTGTCCACGGTACGGCGCAGCAGCAGACTGTCCTCGACCGGAAAACCTTGTTCCTCCAACCAGGGCGTCACCGAAGCGGGTGCGTCAAATTCGGCGGCGATTTCGCAGCGCGCGGCACCTTCACGCACCACACCGCTCTCGGCTCGAGCGCCCAGCGCCAGCTGCAGAGCGTCGATGAGGATGGATTTGCCCGCACCGGTTTCACCGGTGAGCACACCAAAGCCCTGGTCCAGCTCTAGGTCGAGGGACTGCACGATGACGAAGTCGCGCAGGGCAATGCGGCGGAGGCTCATGTCGGAGTGTGTGAGGTTGTGGACAGACCGGATTCTGCCGGGTCCTCAGACACCTTCATTCCAGTGAAGCTTTTTTCGCAGGGTGTCGAAGTAGCTCCAGCCGACCGGGTGAAGCAGGCGAAGGGCATGCTCGGAGCGGCGCACCACGATACGGTCGCCGGGCAGGAGGCTGGTGAAGGACTGCATGTCGAAATTGGCGCTGGCCTCTTTGCCCGAGACGATCTCCAAGGCAATCTCACAATGGCCAGGCAACACCACAGGCCGGTTCGACAGGGTGTGCGGCGCGATCGGCACCATCAACCAGCCCCCGATGGCCGGGTGCAGCAGTGGCCCGCCAGCCGACAAAGCGTAGGCGGTGGAGCCGGTGGGCGAGGCAATGATCAAGCCATCGGCCCGCTGGTTGGCCACAAAGTGTCCGTCCACTTCCACCCGCAGTTCGATCATGCTGGCAGCTCCCCCGCGGTTGACCACCACGTCGTTGAGGGCGGTGGCCTCGAAGACGCAGCGGCCGTCGCGCCACACGCCTGCGGCCATGAGCGAGCGAGGGTCGTCCTCGAACGCACCGCGCAGGATGGGGCGCAGTTTGTCTCGGAAGTCCTCAAACGGAATGTCCGTGATGAAACCCAGGCGCCCCTGGTTGATGCCCACCAGCGGCACACCGTAGCGCGCCAGTTGCCGGCCAATGCCCAACATGGTGCCGTCGCCGCCCACCACCAGCGCGAGATCGCAGAGTCGACCCATCTCGGGCACCGACAGCGCCGGGTATTGCGTCAGGCCGGTGTTGAGCGCGGTCTCCTGCTCGATCGATACGTCGCATCCTTCGTCGTGCAGGAAGTGTGCAATCTCGTCAACCGCGCTTCGCGATCCGGGTGCATGGTATTTCCCGACGATGACCACATGCGAGAAGCGCAAGGGACGGTCCGTTCGGGTGGGGCTGGACCGTGTGTCGGGGGGCATGCTCATGCGCAAATTACAACATAGCCCGTCTGTGGTGGATTGGCCGAAAACCCTTGCTTGCTGACGGTGTCGGATGTCCGTCTCTCCGTAAAATGAAACGATGTTGGACGACCGCGCGAAGCTGCTGCTCAAAACCCTCGTCGAGCGATACATCGCCGACGGCCAGCCCGTGGGCTCGCGCACCCTCGCACGGGCCGCAGGCATGGAGCTTTCGCCGGCCACGATCCGCAATGTGATGAGCGATCTCGAAGAGCTCGGCCTGATCGCCAGCCCGCACACCTCGGCCGGACGCATTCCCACCGCGCGCGGCTACCGCATGTTTGTCGACACCATGCTCACCGTGCGCCGCGAAGGTCTGTCGTCCGTGAGCGAGATGACGGCGCCGGGCATCGAGGCTGGCCAGCCGCACCGCGTCATCAGCCACGCGGCCAACATGCTGTCCAGTCTGTCGCAGTTCGTGGGCGTGATCACGGCGCCGCGGCGCGCCTCGGTGTTTCGCCACATTGAATTCCTGAGCCTGTCCGACCGGCGCGTGCTGGTGATCATCGTCTCGCCCGAGGGCGATGTGCAGAACCGGATCATCCACACGCAGGCGACGTTCACGCAGTCGCAGCTGCTTGAAGCCGCCAACTTCCTCAACAGCCACTATTCGGGTCTGACCATGGAGGCCGTGCGTGAACGGCTGAAAAACGAAGTCGACGCCTTGCGCGGCGAAATCGCCGACCTCATGAAGGCCGCGGTTGACATCGGCGCCGAAAGCGACGCGGCTCAGGACGAGGTGGTGGTGTCCGGTGAGCGCAATCTGCTGTCGGTGACCGAGTTTTCCAGCGACATGGGCAACCTGCGCCGCATGTTCGACCTGTTCGAGCAAAAGACCCAGCTCATTCGGCTGCTCGATGTGTCGGCCCAGGCCGATGGTGTGCGCATCTACATTGGCGGTGAGAGCCAGGTTGTGCCGTACGAAGATTTGTCCGTCGTGACCGCGCCTTACGAGGTCGATGGCCAGATCGTCGGCACGCTCGGTGTGATTGGCCCCCAGCGCATGCCCTACGAGCGCATGATCCAGATCGTGGATGTGACGGCCAAGCTGGTCGGCAACGCGCTGAGCCACAACAAGTAGAACGGCTCGGGGCGACCCCTACAATCCCCTTGCGAAGGGCCGTTAGCTCAGTTGGTTAGAGCAGAGGACTCATAATCCTTTGGTCGTTGGTTCAAGTCCAACACGGCCTACCAAAAAAATGCTGCTATAATTCGAGGCTTCGCGGCTGTAGCTCAGTTGGATAGAGTACTTGGCTACGAACCAAGGGGTCGTGGGTTCAATTCCTGCCAGCCGCACCAAACAAAAAACCCTGTAGCCAAAAGCTGCAGGGTTTTTTCATTTCTGCCGCAGAAAAGGCGCAGACCGCCAGCGAAAGGCCTCCATGAGCAAGGCATTCACCAAAGAGTCGGATCAGGACGAGGACGACGAGCTCCCATCGCCGCCGCCGGTGCCCGGTGGCAAGAACTACATCACCCGCGCTGGCTACGACCGCCTTCGCGCAGAGCTGTTTACGCTGATCGATGATGAGCGGCCCAAAATCGTCGAGATCGTGCACTGGGCTGCCAGCAACGGGGACCGATCGGAAAACGGCGACTACCTCTATGGCAAGAAGCGTCTGCGCGAGATCGATCGGCGCATCCGCTTTCTGACTCGCCGGTTGGAGATTGCCGAGGTGGTCGATGCATCGCTGCACCACGGTGGCGACCAGGTCTTCTTTGGCTCAACCCTGACCTACGCCGACGAAAGCGGCGCCGAGACCACCGTCACCATCCTGGGCGTGGACGAGGCAGACAGTTCGCGGGGCGAGATCAGCTGGGTGTCACCGGTGGCACGCGCGCTGCTCAAGGCCAAGGTGGGAGATGTGGTCCGTCTGGTTGTGCCGGGAGGTACGCAAGAGCTGGAGGTGTTGTCGGTGAGTTACCCGGCACCCAGCGGCAGCGTCTGATCAGGCCTTGACGGGCTTGAAGCGCTGGGCCTTGATGACCGAAGTTGTCCGTTTGAGGCTGCGCAGCACGTCGGCGAGGTGTTGACGATCGCGCACAGAAACCGAGAAGCGGATGTCGGTGGCGGTCTGTGCAGGTTCGTCGCCCATGTCCACATGGGTGATGTCGGCTTCGGCCGATGCAATGCTGGAGGCCACGCGCGCCAGCACGCCCTTGCCGTTCGTCACGGTCACCACCACCGTTGTTTCGAATGACCTCACAGGTTCGTCGGCCCACTCCACTTCCAGGAAACGTTCGCTGTCACGCAACAGCAGGCGTTTGCCGGTCGGACATTCTTCGGCGTGCACCACCAAGCCCTCGCCGCGACCCAGATAGCCCACGATGCGATCGCCCGGGATGGGTTTGCAACACGGTGCGTACTGGACCGACAGACCTTCGCTGCCATCGAGCGTGACGACGCCCTGCGAAGCCGATTCGTCGCGCCCGCTCGCGTAGCGTTCGGTGCTGATCAACAACGCGTCTGGTTTGAGGCCCATTTCAGACAACAGCACCGCGAGCTTCTTGCCCACCATGCTGGCGATGCGTTTGCCCATGCCGATGTCCGACAACAGCTCATCGCGCGTCTTGTTGCCGGTGAAACGCAGCAGTTTCTCCCAGGTGCTTTGGTACTCGCCGTCTTCGGCAGGCAGGTTGGCCAAGCCTTCCGACCTGAGCGCCTGGCTCAGCATGCGCTCGCCCAATTCGTGGGATTTCTCCTGAGCCACGGTCTTGAGGTGGTGGCGAATCTTGGATCGCGCGCGCCCGGTTTTCACAAACGAGAGCCAGGCCGGGTTCGGCTCGGCGCTGTCGGCGGTGATGATCTCCACCACATCGCCGTTGGCCAGCTCGGTGCGCAGCGGTCGCTGCTCCCCGTTGATGCGAGCCGATACCGTGTGGTTGCCCACGTCGCTGTGGATGGCGTAAGCGAAGTCCATCACCGTCGCGCCGCGCGGCAGGGCCATGATCTTGCTCTTGGGCGTGAACACATAGACCGCGTCGGGGAACAGGTCGATCTTGATGTGGTCCCAGAATTCGCCCGCGTCGTGCGTTTCCTGCTGAATGTCCAACAGCGACTGCAGCCATTGCGTGCCCAGGCGTTGGGACATGTCGCTGCCGGGCTCACTGGCCTTGTAGAGCCAATGCGCCGCGACTCCGGATTCGGCCACCACATCCATTGCGTGCGTGCGCAGCTGGAATTCGATGTTGGTGCCGAACGGGCCGATGAGGGTGGTGTGCAGTGACTGGTACCCGTTGACCTTGGGAATGGCCACGTAGTCTCGGAACTTGCCGGGCAAAGGTTTGTAGAGCTGGTGAAGCACGCCCAAGCCGGTGTAGCAATCGGTGAGCTCGGGCACAACGATGCGAAAACCATAGACATCGGTGACCTGCGAGAACGACAGGTGCTTGTTGTCCATCTTGCGGTAGACCGAATACAGCGTCTTCTCGCGACCCATGATCCGCACGTTCATGCCCTGCCGGGCAAACACGGTTTCCACTTCTTTCTGCACGCGAGAAATGAGGTCGCGCCGACGATTTCGCGATTTGTTCAGGGCCTTGGACAGGACTTCGTAGCGCCAGGGGTGCAGAAACCGGAACGCGAGGTCCTGCAGTTCGCGGTACGTGAAGTTCAAGCCCAAGCGGTGGGCGATCGGCGCATAGATTTCCAGCGTCTCGCTGCTGATGCGCTGCCACTTGCTGCGGGGCATGTCGCCCATGGTGCGCATGTTGTGGGTGCGATCGGCCAGCTTGATGAGAATGACGCGCACGTCCTTGGCCATGGCCAGCAGCATCTTGCGAAACGACTCGGCCTGGTTCTGCTCCCGGGTGTCAAACTCCAGCTTCTCCAGCTTGGTGAGGCCGTCCACCAGATCGGCCACCGGCGCGCCAAAGCGTTCCACCAGCTCCTCTTTGGTCACGCCGCAGTCTTCGATGGCGTCATGCATCAACGCGGACATCAGCGCCTGGGCATCGAGCTTCCACTCCGCACACTGTGCCGCCACGGCGATCGGGTGGGTGATGTAGGGGTCACCGTTCTTGCGCAACTGCCCCAGGTGTGCTTCGTCGGCAAACCGGTATGCCTGACGGATGCTCTCGATGTCACCTGCTCCAAGGTAATCGAGTTTGGCCAGCAGCCCGGCAAAGCTGGCCGCAGCTGCGCTGGCTGCTGGATGCGCCTGGTCTTCAGAGGACAAAAGAGAGCCGGTGTCGGCCAAGGTGGACATGTCTCTACTTTAGCCTGTGATGACAAATGCCGCGTTGGGCGGCGCCCGGGTTGTGCCGCGCCCCGTGAGGGTTTGATGACAGATCCGAACGAAGGCGAAAAAAAACACCGCGCTGCGGTGTTTTTTGTGAAGCTCAAGGGCCGATCAGAGGGGAACCTTCTTGAGCATTTCCAGGCCGATCTTGCCTTCGGCAATTTCGCGCAACGCGGTTACGCCGGGCTTGTTCTTGCTTTCAATCTTGGGTGCATGGCCTTGGCTCAGCATGCGTGCGCGGTAGGTGGCTGCCAAAACGAGTTGAAAGCGGTTGGGGATCTTTTCCAGACAATCTTCGACGGTGATGCGTGCCATGGGCGGGCTCCAGTAAACGGGCTTGGGGTCAGAGGATGTTGAGCGCTTTGAAGGTATCGCCGCGGGCGATACGCTGGGCGGCGAACTTGAGCCGCTGGGCATGGACGATGGCCTTGAGATCAAACAGGGCCCGCTCGAACAACTCATTGATTATAACGAAGTCGAATTCTTGGGCATGCGCGACTTCGGCCGCGGCGTTCTGCAGACGCAGTTCGATCACCTCGGCCGTGTCCTCGGCCCGGCGCTCCAGCCGCGAGCGCAGCTCCTCCCAGCTCGGAGGCAGGATGAAGACCAGCACCGCATTGGGGAAGATGCGCTTGACCTGGATGGCGCCCTGGAAGTCGATTTCCAGCACGACATCGGCTCCCTGGGCCATGCGCTGCTCAATGGCCATCTTGGAGGTGCCGTAGCGGTTGCCATGCACCATGGCCCACTCCAGGAACGATCCCTGGATCACCATTTGGTCGAAGGTTTCCTTGCTGACAAAGTAGTACTCGCGGCCGTGCAGTTCCTGTCCCCTGGGTGGACGGGTGGTGTGTGAGATAGAGGGCACGACGCGCGAGTCGAGTTCCATCAAGGCCTTGACCAGGCTGGATTTGCCAGCCCCACTGGGGGCTGCGACGACGAACAGGTTTCCGGGGTATTCCATGCTTATTCGATGTTCTGGACTTGCTCGCGCATCTGTTCAATGAGCACTTTCATGTCCACCGAGATGCGCGTGAGTTCGAGGTTGGATGACTTCGAACCCAAGGTGTTGGCTTCGCGGTGCAACTCCTGGATCAGGAAGTCCAGCCGTTTGCCGACTTCGGCGCCTTTCTTGATCAACCGCTCGATTTCGGTCAGGTGCGAGTCGAGCCGGGTGAGTTCTTCGGCCACATCGATGCGGATGGCAAATGCGGTGGCTTCGGTCAGGGCCCTGTCATTGGCCATGTCGGACGTGACCGTGTTGCCGGTGGCCGAAGGAGAGCCCGCGGCAAGCGCCTCGTTCCAGCGGTCGATGAATCGCTGGCGCTGCTGGGCCACGAGTTGTGGAATGAGGGGCTGCGCATCCTTGGCCAGTTGTCGCAGCTGACCCAGGCGGTCCAGCAACATGGCCGCCAGGCGTTTGCCTTCGCGCTCGCGCGCATCCATGAGGTTGTTGATCGCGGTCTCGGCCAGCGACTGCAGTCCCTCGTTGAGCTCGCCGGGGTTGCCCTGCTGGCGTGAAGTCAGGTTCAGCACTTCGGCCACCGACAGGGGATTGGCTGTGGGCAGCCATGCGCGAACGTTGTCCTGCAAGCCGACGAGCTTCTGCAGTTCCAGCGCGCTGGGCGAGCGTGGACTGGCGTCGCTGCGGCCCTCGATCCAGGCGCGTACCTCGACCTTGCCGCGTTTGAGGCGCGCGGTCAGCAGTTCGCGCAGCGCTGGCTCCGAGCCGCGCAGATCGTCAGGGAGCTTGAAAGTGAGGTCGAGAAATCGGCTGTTGACCGAACGGATCTCCAGACCGAGCCCTGGTTTCGAATCGCGCGCCGGCTCTGCGTTCGCGGCCGTTGCGGGCCCGCCCAAGTGGGCCGTTGCATAGCCGGTCATGCTGTAAACTGCCATTGCACTTCGCCCGTCAGGTTGAGTGGTCCAAAACGAGGCGTTCCGGAAACCATCCCGAATTATGTCAAAGGTCAAACCCGCACCGCTCCCGCCGGACACCGTGATTGGCGGCTACCGCATCGTTCGCAAGTTGGCAGCCGGGGGGTTTGGCGTTGTTTACCTCGCGGTGGATACCGAAGGCCAGCAGGTCGCCGTCAAGGAATACCTCCCTTCATCACTCGCATCACGCGGTCCCGGCGAACTGTTGCCACAGGTGCAGCCCGAGAAACTCTCGCTCTATCGTCTGGGTTTGAAGAGCTTCTTTGAAGAAGGTCGGGCGCTCGCCCAGATTTCTCACGCCTCCGTGGTGAGCGTTCTCAATTTTTTCCGCGAGAACGAGACCGTGTACATGGTCATGAACTTCCTGGAAGGCGCTTCGCTGCAGGAATTCATCATCACGGCGCGTGAGCAGAAAAAGCAGAAGGTCTTTCGCGAATCGACCATCCGTTCCCTCTACGACGAGGTCTTGCGCGGTCTTCGCATCGTTCACCAGCACAAGATGCTGCATCTGGACATCAAGCCAGCCAACATCTTCGTGACCGACGACAACCGCTCGGTTCTGATCGACTTCGGAGCCGCCCGCGAGGTGCTGAGCAAGGAAGGCAACTTCATTCGCCCCATGTACACGCCTGGATTTGCTGCGCCGGAGATGTACCGGCGCGATTCCAGCATGGGTCCCTGGACCGACATTTATGCGATCGGTGCCTGCATTTACGCCAGCATGCAGGGCTATCCGCCGAACGACGCGCCGCAGCGGCTGGAGAAGGACCGCCTGTCGTTGGCGCTCTCCCGCTTGCGCGGCGTCTACTCTGACAACCTGATCGAGGTGGTCGAATGGTGCATGTCGCTGGATCCCTTGTCGCGTCCGCAATCGGTGTTTGCGCTGCAGAAAGAACTCAGCCGCGAGACCGAACGCAGTTACACGAAGCTCACCGTGGCCGAAAAAATGCGGTTGCAGTTTGACAACATCGTGTCGGACAACAAGAAATCCCTGCGGAAATCCACCAACGCCGGCACCAAGTTTCGATGAAATTTTCGGTCTATCAGATCAGCCGCCAGGGTGGGCGGGAGCGCAATGAAGACCGCATGGGCTATGCCTACACCCGCGAATCCGGTTTGTTTGTGCTCGCTGATGGCATGGGCGGACACCCCGAAGGCGCGATGGCGGCACAGCTCGCCTTGCAGACTTTCTCGGCCTACTTTCAGAAGGCGGCCAATCCCACGGTGAGGGAAGTGCCGGAGTTCTTGTCCAGCGCGCTCATGGCCGCGCACCACCAGATCATTCGCTACGCCGCCGAGAAGGGCATGCTGGACACGCCACGCACCACGCTGGTGGCGTCCGTCATGGAGCGGGGCCACGTGTATTGGGTGCACTGTGGCGACTCGCGCTTGTACGTGGTGCGCAACGGCGAGATGCTCACGCGCACACGCGACCACTCCTACATGGAGCAGCAGGCCCATTTGGGTCGCGCCACCGAGCACATCAACCGCAACATCCTGTTCACCTGCCTGGGCTCACCGGCCAAGCCGGTCTTTGACCTGTCGGGCCCGGTGCAACTGATGCAGGGCGACCGCGTTCTGTTGTGCTCCGACGGTTTGTGGGGCACGGTGTCCGATGAAGAGATCACGTCCGAGTTGTCCAAGCGCCCGCTGGAGCAGGCGGTTCCCGAGCTCGTGGAGCTCGCGCTCAAGCGCGGCGGTCCGCGCTGCGACAACGTGACCGTGCTCGCCATGGAATGGGAGACGGCTGACGAGTTCCAGAGCACCCGTGTGTCCACTGAGGACATCGAAGAAGGCGTGTTCGCCTCCACCATCCAGTCGGGCACGCCCGACTCGACCATGGAAGATCTGGACGACGCGGCGATCGAACAATCGATCGCCGAGATCAACGAAGCGATTCGCCGCACGGCCGAACGCAACACCTGAGGTTTTCCCATGAGCAATGTCTCCCGACCCGGCCAACGGGCCGTTGATGCCCTGCGCCCTGTGCGCATCACCCGCAGCTACACCATGCACGCCGAAGGCTCGGTGCTGATCGAGTTCGGTCACACCAAGGTGCTGTGCACCGCCTCGGTTGAAGAGAAGGTGCCGCCGCACAAGCGCGGCAGCGGCGAAGGTTGGGTGACGGCGGAGTACGGCATGTTGCCGCGCGCCACGCACACCCGCAGCGACCGCGAAGCCGCCAAAGGAAAACAGAGTGGCCGCACGCAGGAAATTCAGCGCCTGATCGGCCGATCGCTGCGCGCGGTGTTCGACCTCAAGGCGCTGGGTGAGCGCACGATTTCGCTCGACTGCGATGTGATCCAGGCCGACGGCGGCACCCGCACCGCGAGCATCACCGGCGCTTTTGTGGCCGCGCACGATGCGGTCTCGAAATTGATCGCTGACGGCAAGATTGCCGCATCGCCCATCAAGGATCACGTGGCTGCGATTTCGGTGGGCATTCTCCAGGGCACGCCGCTGCTCGATCTGGAGTACGTCGAAGACTCGGCCTGCGACACCGACATGAACGTGGTGATGACCGGCGCCGGCCATTTCGTGGAAGTGCAGGGCACTGCCGAGGGCGTGGCCTTCACGCGCCGTGAGATGGACTCGTTGCTGGCTTTGGCCGAAAAGGGCATTGGTGAATTGGTGGCCCTGCAGCGCAGTTCGTTGGGTCTGAGCCCGGCATGAAACTGGTTCTGGCCTCCAACAACCAAGGCAAACTCGCCGAGCTGCAGGCGCTGTTCGCCCCGCTCGGCATCGAGCTGGTGCGTCAGGCCGACCTGAACATTCCCGAAGCGCCCGAGCCGCACCGCACCTTTGTGGAGAACGCGCTGGCCAAGGCGCGCCACGCCGCGCAGATCAGCGGTCTGCCGGCCCTGGCTGACGATGCCGGGCTGTGTGTCGAGGTCTTCGGGGGTTTGCCGGGTGTGGACACAGCCTTCTACGCCACGCAGTTTGGCTACGAGAAGGGCGACGACAACAACGTGATGGCGTTGCTCGAGCAGATGCAGGGTATTCAAGACCGTCGCGCCGCGCTGGTGAGCACCTTGGTGGCCTTGCGCAGCGCCGACGACCCGGAGCCGCTGGTGGCCACCGGCCGGGCGCCGGGTCTCATCACACACAAGCCCATCGGCGAAAACGGTTTCGGCTTCGACCCGGTCATGTTTCTGCCAGCGTTTGGCAAGACCTTCGCCGAACTGCCCACCGAGGTGAAGAATGCCCACAGCCACCGAGGCCGTGCATCGCAACAGATGCTGGAGCTGATGCGCGAGCGCTGGTTCGCGCCGACACCAGCCAACGCACCATGAGTGATGGCCGGCCGGTGTCCTGGCCCGGTGGTTTGCCCGGCCGCAAGTCGGCCCAACCCGAGGCGCCCTGGAACGATGTGCGCCACTGGATGCGCCCCGGCACGCTGCAGCTGCAAAGTCTGCCGCCGCTCTCGCTCTACATCCACCTGCCGTGGTGCTTGAAGAAATGCCCGTACTGTGATTTCAATTCACACGAATGGAGCGCAACGTCTGAGCCCGGCCAGCCGGTGCCCGAGGCGCACTACCTGGACGCCTTGCGCGCCGACCTCGAAGCCTCGCTGCCCCTGATCTGGGGCCGCACGGTGCACAGCGTGTTCATCGGCGGCGGCACACCCAGCCTGTTTTCGCCCCAGTCCATCGACCGCCTGCTGGGCGACGTGCGCGCGCTGCTGCGGCTCGATGCCGATGCCGAGATCACGCTGGAAGCCAACCCGGGCACCTTCGAGAAAGACCGCTTCCGCGCGTTTCGCGAAGCGGGCGTGACGCGTCTGTCCATCGGTGTGCAGAGCTTCAACGATGCGCACCTGAAGGCGCTGGGTCGCGTCCACGACCGTGACCAGGCCTTGGCTGCGGTGGAGGAGGCTGCGCAGGCCTTCGACACGTTCAACCTGGACCTCATGTACGCGCTGCCCGGGCAAACACTGGCCGATTGCGAAGCCGATGTGCGCACGGCGCTGGCCTTCTCGCCGCCGCACATTTCCATCTACCACCTCACGCTGGAGCCCAACACCTACTTTGCGAAGTACCCGCCGGCCCTGCCACCCGAAGACGAGGCCTGGGACATGTTGGACCGCATCACCGAGCTCACGGGTGAGGCGGGGCTGCAGCGCTACGAGGTGTCGGCCTACGCGCGCCCCGGGCATCGAAGCTGGCACAACACCAACTACTGGCAGTTTGGTGACTACCTGGGCATTGGCGCGGGTGCGCACAGCAAGCTGAGCTTTGCCCACCGCGTGGGACGTCCGGTGCGCGTGCGTGAGCCGCGCCTGTACATGGAGCGCGCGCTGGCGGGCAACGCGGTGGTGAGTGCCGATGAGGTCCCGCGCAAAGCGCTGCCGTTCGAGTTCATGCTCAACGCCTTCCGCCTCAAGGAAGGCTTCAGCCTGCAGCAGTTCATGGAACGCACCGGCCTGCCGCTCTCCAGCATTGAAGCCGGGCTGGTGCTGGCGGCGCAGAAAGGACTGATCGAGCGCGACGCGGCCCGCGTGTGGCCCACCGAACGGGGCTTTGATTTCCTCAGCGACCTGCAGGAAATCTTTCTCGCAGACTGAGGCCGCGCCGCCTCAGGCGGCGTGCAGACTGAAGCCCACGCGCGTGGTGCCACCGCTCGACTCCGCGGCCGGAAAACCGTCGTGCATGCGTGCGATGGCCGCCACGATGGACAGGCCCAGCCCATGGTGCGGCTTCTCCAGCTCGCAACGCGACACGTCGGCGCGAAAGAAGCGGTCGAACAGACGCGGCAGGTGTTCGGCTTCGATCGAGGGGCCCGTGTTTTCCACCCACAGCCGCACGCTGTCGCCGGCTTCGCGCGCGATGCGCACGCTCATTGTGGAGCCCTCGTCGGCGTATCGAATGGCGTTGCCCAGCAGATTGGACAAAGCGCGTTTGACCAGCGGCTCATCCACCGACAACGTCGTGTCGCCGTCGATCGTCACGCTCAAGCCGCGCTCTTCCATCGGCGCCTCGTGGAACTCCACCACCTGTTGCACCAGTTGCGCCAGGCTCACCGCCGCGCCACGCCGTGCCTTCACACCGCGGTCGGCTTGTGCGAGGAACAGCATGTCATTGACGATGGCGGCCATGCGGTGCAACTCTTCCAGGTTGGAGTGCAGGGTGTCTTCGAGCTCGCCCGCGCTGCGTTCGCGGCTCAGCGCCACCTCGGTATGACCAATCAGGTTGGTCAGCGGCGTGCGCAGCTCATGGGCGACATCGGCGTTGAAGCCCTCCAGCTGCACATAGGTGCGTTCCACGCGATGCATGAGGCCGTTGAACTGGTCGATCAGCGGCTGCAGTTCCTCCACCGGCTCGGCCAAGGTGAGCCGCTGCCCGAGGCGGCGTGCGTCGATGGCCTTGGTCTGCGCTGCCAGATCGATCAGGGGCCGCAGGCTGGAGCGCACCCGCCAGAAGGTGCCCCAGCCCACCAGCGCCGCGCCCGCCAGCACGGCGGCAATCAGCAGCAGGGCCATGCGCCGGGCGGTCTTGGCGTCTTGCGAACAATCCAGGATCAGTGTGCCCTGCAGGAGCCCGGCGTTGCCGGTGGATTGCACCGCGAAGGGCATCGCACGCGACACCGAGTTGGTCACGTCGAAGGTGGGTGCGTTGTCGCGGTAGAGCTCGCTGCCGTCGGCCCGGTTCACCTGGACAAAGGTGCCCGGGCGGCGCTCGGCCAGCCAGGCGAGTTTGGCTTTTACCTCGGCCTCGCCACCTTTGGCGTCGGCCTCACGCACCACGTCCACGAGGACCGCCGTGTAGCTGCGCAGCTCTTCTTCGTGCTTGGCGCTGAACAGCATGGTGGTGGCGCCGTAAATGATCGCCAGCAGCACGCCGAGCCCGATCACCGTCTGGATGGCCAGCAACAGCGACAGGCGCCGGCCGATGGAGTAGCCGCACGGCGCGTTGGCTGGCGTGGCCTGTGCACTCATGCCCGCTCCTCCAGCACATAGCCCATGCCGCGCACGTTGTGCAGCAGCTTGGGTTTGAACGGGTCGTCCATCTTGGAGCGCAGGCGACGCACCGCCACCTCCACCACGTTGGTGTCCGAATCGAAATTCATGTCCCACACCTGCTCGGCGATGGTGGTGCGCGACAGGATCTGGCCCTTGCGCCGGGCCAGCAGCGCGAGCAACGAAAACTCTTTGGCGGTGAGGTCCAGCCGCTGTCCTGCGCGCCACGCCTTGCGGCCAAGCAGGTCCATTTCGAGGTCGCACACCGCCATGCGGGTGTTGCTCGCGTCGGTTGCCGCCGGGCCGCGGCGCAGCAGGGCACCCACTCGGGCCAGCAGTTCGGAGAAAGCAAACGGTTTGACGAGGTAGTCGTCGGCGCCGGCCTCCAGGCCTTGCACGCGGTCTTCCACGCGGTCGCGCGCGGTCAGCATGAGCACTGGCGTGCCGCGCTTCTGGCGCAGCGCCGACAGCACGCCGAAACCGTCGATGCCCGGCAACATGATGTCGAGCACCACGAGCTGGTAGTCGCCTTCGAGCGCGAGGTAACGGCCCTCGATGCCGTCGCGCGCCACGTCCACCGTGTAGCCGGCCTCGGACAGGCCGCGCTTGACGTAGTCGGCGATCTTGGCTTCGTCTTCAATGACCAGCACACGCATGGCAGGGATTCATCCAGGGGTTGAGTGCCGGGGAATGAGACCCCCGGGGCTGGTCTGGATTGTCCCGGAAACCGACTTTTTGCTGCATTACGAATTTGTCATTTTGGCGTTCAGGAAACGACAAGCTCGGTTTCTAAAGTTCTTTCTGTGCCGAACACAGCGGCACACCCCACTCAACCCCAACGCTCTCACAAGGACTCATCATGAAACTCGCCACCACCGTCTTCCTGCCCCTGGTTCTCGCCGCCACCGCCGGCACCGCCCTGGCCCAGAATGCCCCGCTGACCCGTGCTGAAGTGAAGGCCCAACTGGCCGAAGCCGTGCGCACCGGCAACCTGCTGGCCGACACCGAGCGCGGTCTGAAACTCAACGAGCTCTATCCTTCCAACTACCCCGCCCAGCCAAGCCAGGTGGGCAAGACCCGCGAACAGGTGAAAGCCGAACTGGCCGAAGCGATCCGCACCGGCGACCTGCTGGCCGACAGTGAAACCGGTCTGAAGCGCAACGAGATCAACCCCTCCAAGTACCCGGCCCAGCCGACCCAGATGGGCAAGACCCGCGCCCAAGTGGTCGCCGAGACCGCCGAAGCTCGCCGCCTTGGCCTGTTGGATCTGAGCGAAAACGAATACCCCAAGATTGCCACGCCCGAGCAAACCGAACAAGTTCGCCAAGCCGGTCTGCGCGCCCTTGCCGGCACCACGGTGGGCCAGCTGAACCGCCAGTGATGCTGACCGCACGCCAACAACGGGCCTTCGGGCCCGTTGTTGTTTCTGGCCCCGGGTGTGATCCAAGTCTCGGACCCGCAGGGTCTTGGAGTGCCAGCGCACTGAAAGCCGATACCCTACCCCCTACGATGACTTGCGTCCACCCATCGGACGGAGTTGGGTCGGTCTCATTTTCAGTGGAGGTCTCATGAAGCGGTATGCAGCGTTGGCGGTTTCTTTGGCAGCGATGGCCGGGGTGGTCAGCTGTGGCGGTGGAGGCGGTGACGGCGTCGTTGGTGCGCCGTCCGGGCCTTCAGCTGAGGGCTACTACGCCGGTACGCTGAGCGCTTCGGGTGCGCCCTTGCCCGTCAACAGCACCGATTTCCAGTTGCTGGTTCTGGAGAACGGCCAGTTCTGGACCTTCTATGGCGTTCCCAATGCCGGCGCGCTGCAAGTTCAGGCTTTTACACAAGGCACGGGAAGCTCCAACGGGTCCCTCTTCATCGCCAGCAACGTCCGGTATTTTTCGTCTGGCGTTGTGAGGACCGCGGTCGTCAGCATCAACTACAACGCGGCGGCCAAAACAGCCTCGGGGTCCAGCCTCGACGACGCCAACTCCTCGGTTTCTTTCACCAGCGCGCCCTCGGGTGTGCCTGCCTACAACTATGCGTCGCCTGCTGCGTTGTCAGGTGTTGACGGCAATTGGACGGTTGAAGGTGTCGGCGGCGATCTCTACGACCTGGTTGTTTCGTCCAACGGCACATTCACGGGTGCGCCCAAGGTGGTTGTCCTACCCAACGTCAATCCAGCCAATTGTTCGTTTACCGGAAGCTTCCTGCCTCGCGCGTCAGGCAAGAATGTGTTCGACGTTTCTTTGACCGCTGGCGCTGCACCGTGCGCCATACCGGGCTTGTTGTCTTCCGGCGTGGCGTACGTATCCCCGATTTCGGGTGGCCGCTTTCAATTGACGTTTGCCGCCGTCAGTGCAGATCGAAACAGCGGCGCAGTGCTTTCCGGCGTCCGCCCCTGAGCCGCCGCAAACTCAGTCCCCGCCCCCATCACAAGCACGCCCACTCCAGCGGCACTGCCCTCCATCCGTCAGCCAGGGATGCGCGTGACCCGCGCAGCCTGTCTGGCAGATCACCTTGCGGGCCGCCTCCAGGTCTTCGATGGCTTGGGTCGGCATGCCCCACAGGCGCGAGGTGTGGGCCACCACCAGCTGCCCCCGCAACCGCACGACCTCGCTCGCGAGTGCTTTCAACGCCATGTCCTTTTCCCGCATGAGGGTCGACACCCGGTCCTGAACGCTGCCCAGGTGTCGACACAACGCGGCGTGTTCATGCGCCACGCCTGAAGGTGGCGCGCTCATTGCACCAGCGATGCCGTGGTGTGCCACAGGCGTCGCTCGGGCAGCAGGTCGTCGGAGTCCAGCGGAGATGGAGCGGCGGGCCCTCCGCTCGCCTTGAGCAACGTGTCCCAGTGCTGGTGCATGCGCTGAACCACCGTGCGGAAGTTCTGCGTGAGCGCCGGGTGTTGACCGAGAAAGAACAGGTTGGAGCGGATCTTGCGCCCCATGAGGTCGCGCTGCGTGGCGCAAGCGCTCTGGGCATGGCCCGTCATCAGTGCCAGCGTGCCGGCGAGCATGGCCTCGGCGCAAGGCATCACGTGTTCTTCATCCTCGTGCAGTTCGGGTTCGGTGTTCACAGCGGTCTCCAGACAAGGGTGTGGATGTCGCGCCTTGGCGCGAACGGTGCTGGCTGCCGGTCAGAACTTGCGGATGGAGAAGGACCGAGGCTGGCTTGCCGACCTCATCTTAAATGAGAATCGATATCATTTGAAGAGGCGGTGCCGGATTGTTTGCAAGCGGGTGTTGCTGTATATCTTGGCGCGTCGGGCGCGCAAGAAAAAAGGGCCTTGATTGCTCAAGGCCCTTGCATTCGTTGGCGGAGACTGTGAGATTCGAACTCACGGACCCTTGCGAGTCGGCAGTTTTCAAGACTGCTGGTTTAAACCGCTCACCCAAGTCTCCGGATGCGTCGGCAACGGGTTGATTTTAGCCTGCGATGTCGGCCGTCTCGGGCTGCGGCCTGGGCAGCATGCCGCGGGTCTCGATGAAGCGCACCACCTCGTCCACACCGGCGAGCGTCTTGAGGTTGGTCATTACCCAGGGGCGACGCGCGCTGTCGGGGCGCATGCGGGCGGTGTCGGCCTTCATCACCTCCAGGTCGGCGCCCACGTGTGGGGCGAGGTCGGTCTTGTTGATGACGAACAGATCGCTCTTGGTGATGCCGGGGCCGCCCTTGCGCGGGATCTTCTCGCCAGCGGCCACGTCGATCACGTAGATGGTGAGGTCGCTGAGTTCGGGGCTGAAGGTGGCGGCGAGGTTGTCGCCACCGCTCTCGATGAACACCACGTCGGCATTTGGGAACTCACCGAGCATGCGGTCAATGGCTTCCAGGTTGATGGAGGCGTCTTCACGGATCGCGGTGTGCGGGCAACCCCCGGTCTCCACGCCCATGATGCGTTCGGCCGGCAGCGCGCCGCTCACGGTGAGGATGCGCGGGTCTTCCTTGGTGTAGATGTCGTTGGTGATGGCGATCAGGTCGTAGCGATCGCGCATGGCCTTGCACAGCATCTCCAGCAGCGTGGTCTTGCCCGAGCCGACCGGGCCGCCGATGCCCACGCGCAGCGGGGGCAGGTGTTTGGTGCGGCGGGGAATGTGGTGCAAGGGGGTCATGAGCGGAACAGGCGTGAGTACTGGGTTTCGTGACGGGAGGAATGGATCGCCAGCAGGGGCGTGAACGCCTGGCGGTCATTGTCGTGCAGGGCGATGGCGTGGTCCACCGCAGCCGGTATCTGCTGCGCCAGGCGCGCGAGCATGCGCTGGCCGGCGCTCTGTCCCAGCGGCACCGACTTGATGGACGCTTGCACCATGTTTTCGCACCAGCCGAAGGCGTAGCCGACCAGGCTGTCGTGAACGCTGGCGCCGGTGCTGGCGGCGGCGCACGCGCAGGCCACGGGGTAGGTGGGTGGGTCCAGGTGAGCGCTCTGAAGCTGCTCGAACACGCCCGTGCCCAGCTCGCCGAGCTGGCGCGCCCACTCCATCAGCGAGCGGCCCATCTGTTCGCTTTGCAGGCGAAATTCCAGCGTTTCTCGGGTCTGCAGCACCCAGTGGTTGAGTGCGGTGACGCGCGCCAGATCGTTCGCGCGCCAGGCGGGAATGGCCTGTGCCACCACCGCCAGGTCGCTGCGCGCCAGCCCCAGGTGCAGCTGGTCGGTGAGCCAGGCGGCGGCGCTCGTCTCGTCATGCACGAGGCTTGCCTCGACCGCCGATTCGAGCCCTTCGGAATACGAGAACCCACCCACCGGCAGAGCGGGCGAGGCAAGCCAGAGGATCTGCAGCAGGCTGGCGGCCGATCGGGGCGCCGCCAGGGCGGCGTCAGCCGTGGTCATGGTTGTGGTGATCGTGTCCGTGGTGGTGGCTGTGGGCCTCTTTGGCACCGTGGGCGTGTGTGTCGCCGGCGCCGTGGCCACCATGGCCGCCGTGATCACCATAAGCACCCGCTTCGGGCTCGAACGGCTCGCGCACTTCCACCACCGTGAGGTGCATGGCGCGCAGCATCTCGGCCAGCACGTGATCGGGCTCGATCTTCAGGTGGTCGGGTTTGAGCTCGATCGGCACGTGCCGGTTGCCCAGGTGGTAGGCCGCGCGCATGAGGTCGAAGGCCTGTTCGTGTGCCGGGTGTTCGGGGCAGGCGGTGATGCGCAGCACGGCCTGGGGCGCAGCCACCACGCGCAGGAGCGAGCCGTCTTGCGTGAGCAGCACATCGCCACCCCGCACCACGGTGCCGCGCGGCAGGAACACACCCACATGGCGCTCGTCCGAGGCCACCGTGTCGAAACGGCTTTTCTGGCGGATGTCCCAGTCCAGCACCAACTGTGCGGCGCGCTGCACCAGGGGCTTGGCGAGCCCTTGGCCCTGGGGAATGAGTTTGGAGACTTGCAACATGAAAGGCGGGTTCAGAAGAGGAAGTAGCGCTGTGCCATGGGCAGTTTGGTGGCGGGCTCGCAGGTGAGCAGCACACCGTCGGCGCGCACGGCGTAGGTTTGGGGGTCGATTTCCATCTTGGGCAGCAGGGCGTTGTGCACCATGCTGGCCTTGGTCACGCTGCGGCAGCCGCGCACCACGTCCAGCGTCTTGCGCAGGCCGTAGCGCTCGCCCACACCAGCGCTCAAGGCGGCCTGGGAGACGAAGGTGAGGCTGCTTTTGGCCATGGCGCCGCCGAAGCTGCCGAACATGGGCCGGTAGTGCACCGGCTGCGGCGTGGGAATGGAGGCGTTGGGGTCACCCATGGCGGCCAGTGCGATGCTGCCGCCCTTCAAGATGAGCGCCGGTTTCACACCGAAGAAGGCGGGCTTCCACACCACCAGGTCGGCCCACTTGCCGACTTCGAGCGAACCCACGACGTGCGAGATGCCGTGCGCAATGGCCGGGTTGATCGTGTACTTGGCGATGTAGCGCTTCACGCGGAAGTTGTCGTTGCGCGGGCCATCGCCAGGCAAGCTGCCGCGCTGGCTTTTCATCTTGTCGGCCGCCTGCCAGGTGCGGATGATCACCTCGCCCACGCGGCCCATGGCCTGGCTGTCGCTGCTCATCATGCTGATGGCGCCCATGTCGTGCAGGATGTCCTCGGCCGCGATGGTCTCGCGGCGAATGCGGCTTTCGGCGAAGGCCAGGTCTTCGGGAATGCCGGCGTCCAGGTGGTGGCACACCATGAGCATGTCCACGTGCTCGTCGAGCGTGTTCACCGTGTAGGGCATGGTGGGGTTGGTGGAGCTGGGCAGGAAGTTGGCCTCGCCCACCACACGCAGGATGTCCGGCGCATGGCCACCGCCCGCGCCTTCGGTGTGAAAGGCGCAGAGGCTGCGGCCCTTGGTGGCGGCGATGGTGTCTTCCACGAAGCCCGACTCGTTGAGCGTGTCGGAGTGAATGGCGACCTGGGTGTCGGTGTCTTCCGCCACATCGAGGCAGTTGCTGATGGCACTCGGTGTGGTGCCCCAGTCTTCGTGCAGCTTTAGACCGATCACGCCGGCGTTGATCTGCTCGAGCAGCGGGGCGGGCAGGCTGGCGTTGCCCTTGCCCAGAAAGCCCAGGTTCATCGGCAGACCGTCGGCGGCCTGCAGCATGCGTTCGATGTGCCAGGGGCCAGGCGTGCAGGTGGTGGCGAAGGTGCCGGTGGCCGGGCCCGTGCCGCCGCCGAGCATGGTGGTGATGCCGGAGGTGAGCGCCTCGTCCACCTGCTGCGGGCAGATGAAGTGGATGTGGCTGTCGATGCCGCCGGCGGTGACGATGTTGCCTTCGCAGCTGATCACTTCGGTGCCTGGGCCGATGACGATGTCCACGCCGGGCTGCGTGTCCGGATTGCCGGCCTTGCCGATGGCCACGATGCGGCCACCTTTCAAGCCGATGTCGGCCTTGACGATGCCCCAGTGGTCGACGATGACGGCGTTGGTCATCACCGTGTCCACAGCGCCTTCGGCGCGTGTGCGCTGGCTTTGTGCCATGCCGTCGCGGATGGTTTTGCCGCCGCCGAACTTGACCTCTTCACCATAGCCGCCCGCGGCCAGGGTGAAGTCCTTTTCGATCTCGATCATCAAGCCAGTGTCGGCCAGGCGCAGGCGGTCGCCCACCGTAGGGCCGAACATGTTGGCGTAAGCGCTTCTTGAAATCGTGCTCATGCGAGCTTTCCTTGAACAAGGCCGCGAAAGCCGTACACGATGCGGTCGCCCGCGTAATCCACCAGCTCCACCGTGCGCTGCTGGCCCGGCTCGAAGCGCACGGCTGTGCCGGACGCGATGTTCAGCCGCATGCCGCGCGCAGCGCTGCGGTCGAAGTCGAGCGCGCCATTGACCTCTGCAAAGTGGTAGTGCGAGCCGACCTGGATCGGGCGGTCGGCGGCGTTCTTCACCACCAGGGTGAGCGTGCGCCGGCCGGGGTTGAGGACGTGTTCGCCCTCGTCGGTGAGGAGTTGGCCAGGGATCATGGACATGACCTCAGTGTTTGCCGCTGGACCACCACAGCGCCACGGCGATGGCCATCACCACACCGACGAAGCCCAGCGTGTCGGTGGAATGCCAGTGGGAGCCGAGCAGGCCGTGGCCATCGTGGGCCAGGACGGGTGCGCAGAACGCGGCGACGGCAAGGAGGGCGGTGGTCAGGCGCATGGGAGCTTTCGGAGAGGGGTCAGGGAATGGGTTGGTGCACGGTCACCAGCTTGGTGCCGTCGGGGAAGGTGGCTTCGACCTGGATGTCCGGGATCATCTCGGCGATGCCCTCCATCACGTCGGCGCGGGTGAGCACGTTGCGGCCGTCGCTCATGAGCTGGGCCACGGTCTTGCCGTCGCGAGCGCCCTCCATCACGGCCGCGCTGATCAGGGCCACGGCTTCGGGGTAGTTGAGCTTCAAGCCGCGTGCCTGGCGCCGCTCGGCCAGCAAGGCAGCGGTGAAGATCAGCAGCTTGTCTTTTTCTCGGGGCGTCAGTTCCATGGTGGTGCGTGCGTTCTCGGTGGTGCTTGGGTGGTCTGGTCAGCAATTCCCGTGCCCTGGCGCAGGAGACAGGCAGCGTGGCACGAAAGCTGCAGAAACGCAGTGTGACAACCATACCCATCGTCCCCATCAGAACCGCTACCGCGCCCACCGCAGGGCAGGAGCCCGGGATGGACGCACCCCAGCGAATCACCCGCGTGCGCCGCGACTACAACAGCTGGGTGGGCAGCGAGACGATGGAAGACTACGCGCTGCGCTACACGCCGCAGCGTTTTCGCAAGTGGAGCGAATGGCGCGTGGCCAACACCGCGTTCGGCGCCGCTTCGTTCCTCATTCTGGAGGCCGTGGGAGCCACGCTGCTGGTGCAGTACGGCTTTGTGAACGCCGCGCTGGCCATCCTGTGCACCGGGCTGATCATCTTTTTCGCCGGCCTGCCCATCAGCGTGTACGCCGCGCGCTATGGGGTCGACATGGACCTGCTCACGCGCGGCGCGG
>PNMH01000041.1 GCA_013823505.1 Polaromonas sp.
CGCCGAAGCCCTGGCCGACCGCTACGTGGTCATGGAGCGCGGTGAAGTGATCGCCAGTGGCCCCGGCAGCGAGATGCAGGCCAAGGGCGTGCGCCAGCTCGTGGCGATCTGAGCGGGTTGCCTGGCGCCGAGTTTCGGTGTGCCGCTCAGGCGGGAGGTGCGTGTCCCAGCAGCAGAGTGCAGCTGTCCGACACCTGATCGGCATCGAGCCCCAGACCCACCAGCATGTCGTACAAACCCTCCAGCGCTTCGATCATGGGCTTGGGCGCAAAGTGCGGCGCCTGGTGCTGGCAGTGCTCGAGCGCGAACGCGTGCAACCAGTCGCCATCGTGTCGATCCAAACCCACGCAGCCGAAGCGGTCGGTGAGTTCCATGAAACGCTGCAGCAGGCAAAAGCTCACCCACCCGGAGCTGAACCGAGCTTGCGCGCGCGCCAGGGCGTGCAGCCGGTCGCGGCTCAGTCCGCGTGGCGCGAGCGGTTCGCGGAAGACCGTCAACGCCAGTTCCAGACCGAACAGCGTCAGGTGTTCAGGTGGGCTTTGGCGCATCACTTCGTTGACCAGCTGGTGGTGGACCGCGCGCGTGACGTGCGCACGGCCCAGTTGGTGGACCAGGCGGGTCAAGCCCATCGGCTGCGCCATGCTGTGTCGCACGAGGCAGGGCAGCCACAACGGGGTATCGATGGCGGCGTCGTGCATCGTTCGCAAGGACAGCAGCGGGTGGTGTTCGTGGCTGGCCAGCAGCAGGATGTCTACCACGGCGGCGCGGGCCGAGGTGCACGACGGGTGGGCGCGGTGCCCGCTGCGGTGGGGCGCCAGCCAGTGCAACACGTCGACCCAGGGGTCGATCGCATTGACGCCTGCGGTGTCCCCCGCTTCGTGCATGCCCAGCACGATACGCTGCATGAGCGGCAAGGCCAGGCAAGCGTGGCGCCGTGCCGGATGCACCAGGGCCAGCCGCGCGGCGTGGGTGAACTGGTAGAGCAACTGGTGGCGCAGCCGGCGTGCTGTCGCGGGCTCCAGGCGGGCGCAGAGATGCAGCAGGCGCTCCAGCGTGTGGTGGCCCAGCGGAGACACCAGCCAGTGGTCGTCGCACAGCTGGTTGCCCACGCAGACCAGGGCCGGGTGCTGGTGCGAAAACCAGACCAGGGTTTCATCGTCGTCCGGCGGTGTCTCCACCCGCTGCTCGATGTCCGCTGTGGGCGACCAGGGCAGCGCGAGCAAGCCGATGTCGCTCACGATCTGCTGCATGCCCACCAGATCCGGCTCGGCCTCCTGGCGCCGCAGTGCTTTCGCCAGACGCGCGGGCGCCAGCTCGTCCAGCCTGTGCTGCAACAGATCGCGTGCCTGCCTTGTTCCGTCGGTTGCTCCGGTCAAGCCCGTGGAAGCTGGCATCAGCTGCAACAGGTGCGACACCCAGAAGGGCAGCGGCCCTGCCTCTGTCAACAGGGTGCCGAGCAAGCCCAACACCAGCCGTGTGGAGTCTTGCGGTGGCACGCAGGTCCAGGCCGACACCAAGGCATGGGCCACGCGGTCGTGGTGGATGTGGTGCAGCCGAAGCGCGTGCGCCATGTGCTCCAGCACGGGCTCGGCGACTGTGGCGTGCAGCACCTGGGCGGTGTGCAGGATCTGCACGAACGCGTGGTGGAAGCGCTCGGCCTGTTGAGGGTCCGCGTCATCGACATCGATGCGCTGCAACTCGTCGAGCGCTTGGACCAGCAGGCCCTTGGCTTGGAGCAGCGTGAGATCTTTCAGGACGGCGGTGAGGATGTCAGTGCGCAGCAGCGAAGGGTGCCTGGGCTTGCGCTGTGTGGCATTGAACAGCTGCGGCGTGTTGGAGGATGGGGATTGCATGGCGGGGAGGACCGTGTGATGGAAAGTCCATCGTGTCCCGCCGTACCTGCCATGTGAATCGGCTCACCAGCCCATGAAGCCCATCAAGCCTTTGCCTGCGCCTGTGCGGTCAGCCGCAACGCATAGCGCCCCCCGCTCACTTGCCCAGCTGGACCAGCGCCGCCTGCAAACCCGACAGACCACCCACGCGCTGGTCGTTGATGAAGATCTGCGGCATCTGCCGCACCGACGGCCCGCAGCGCTCGTAAAAGGCCATGCGCTCGGCCTCGTCATCGATCTTGATCTCTTCAAACCCGATCGAACGGGACTTGAGCAGCATCTTGGCCGACTCGCATTGCGGGCAGGCGGACTTGGAGTAGACGGTGATTTTGAGTTGCATGCGAGGAGTTTACGGGGCGGGCATCCGGCATCTTCCCGGCGTTTCCGCGTTTGAATTTTTGGGTTGAGTCACGCATGACAAGTCACCGACATTCGCTGCTCGGCTCCGATGTGTGAATCCTGCAAGGTCCAGTGAGTGGCGAAGTTGCAGCGACGGCTGCCGTTGGAACGGTCTTGTCGAAGTTTGGCGATTGACCAATGGCGGTTGTCCATGCCCAGGCACTCCCACGGATTGAAGGTCAGGTCCTGGATGTTCTGCCGTCATTGGGGTGACTACTTGCCCAACAGTTGGTGATCACGCGCGCGCCTCTTCGGGACTTTGGCCACCCATGTCCTTGATCAGTTTGCAGCGGTGACGAACCATCTGGACGAGATGTCTTCCACCAGCAGCACTCGCCCCACGGCTCCGTTCAATCCAGGGATCGCGACCCCGTCAAGCATGGTCAACATGGAGGCTTCCCTGAATGATTTTGTATCCACTACACCGCCACGTCTGGTTGCTGCAATTGGTTCATGAGCAGGCTGTGTGCAGCGGTGAACTCGAGTTCGTCAATCTTTTGAAGAAGCTGTACTGCATCGTCCTGCCCCATCAAACTGACCAGCTCTGACCGCAATGCCAAGCCAAAATCGATGGCATCAAAGTCACACTTGAGCAGCAACTCGGCAAGCTGGCCGAGCTTGTCTCGGCCAGCTTGGGTCAAGGGGCCAACATCCAACGCGACGATCTCATTTGGCATTGATACAGACATTTGATCTTTGACGTGAGCCAGCAGGTCGTCGAGGACCTTGGCCACCTGCTGCACAGCTTCCAAGGGCAAGACAGTCCCACAGAGAATGGCGCTTTCTGCTTGCTCGGCCACGGCGGCCAGTTCGGCAGCGCCCAACATTCCGGCACTACCCCTCAACTTGTGCAGACTGGCGCACAGCTCGGCGTTGACCCCCGACTCATTCTGTTTCACCAGTTCAAGCCAAGTCAAACCCCAAGTTGAGTAGTTCTTCTGTGCCAACGCGAGCAGTTTGTTGAAGAGGACAACGCTGTTGCTCGAATACGCCATCGCCAAGGTTGTGTCGATACCCGGAATTTCAGGCCAGGGCTGCGACACTGGTGGGTTCAAAGAGACGGCTCCTTCGTCCGTATGGCTCAGCACCACCTGTGGTGCCTTGCCTCTGTACAAGCCGATCCTGCTGCGCAACAGCTTCACAACGTCCAGAGGCTCCAGCGGCTTGGTGAGAAAGTCGTCCATGCTGGCCGCTCTGGCTCTCAGGCGCTCGCTGTCGAGTGCACCGGCGGTCAGCGCAATCACCGGCAGGCTTTTGAATGCGGCATGCGATTTGATCAGTCGGGTCGCCTCCAGGCCGTCCAGCACCGGCATCTGCACGTCCATGAGCACGGCATCCACCTCCTCGGGATGAAGCAGCAGCCAATCAGCCGCTTCCTGGCCGTTGACGCAGGTGTGGCAAGTCGCACCTTGCTGGCGCAGCAGTGCCACGGCGATCTCCAGATTGATTTCGCTGTCATCGACCACCAGGATGCGCGCCCCCTGCAGCCAATGGATACCGCCATCGATGGCGCGGGTGGTTCCAATCAGGCGGTCCTGAGAGTCCGCACCCAACGCCAGAACCTCGACCACCGAATTGAAGACCCTGGACATGTCGGCTGGTTTTTGAATCACACGGTGCAGCGGCAGCGCCAGGCTCTGCATCGTCTCCAGCTCCTGCGCATCTCCGATCAAGATGGCGGGCAAATCATGGCCTTGGGCGTTTGAGGCATCCACCAGCTCACGAAGTCTTGCTGCTCCCTCGCTACCCAATGCCGCGTCCATCAGAAGAACGTCTGGCTCGCCTGTCTCTGCGGCCATGGGTCTGAAGGATGACCACCCCAGTGCAGCGAGGCGTTGTCTCATGTCCAGGCAAACGGCCTCGTCGGCGCACATCAAAGCCACTTCGATGGGTCGGCTCGCCCGCGTGGCTTGAGCCACCATGTCCTCGTCCGCCTCGACCAGCGGCAGCGTGATCAAAAATTCACTGCCCACACCGAGTGTGCTGCTGACCCGGGCATCACCGCCCATCATTCGCGCCAGGTTGCGGACGATGGAAAGTCCCAACCCGGTGCCACCAAACTGTCGCGTGGTGCTCTCGTCGGCCTGCACAAAGGGCGTGAACAGGCGCCCGATCGCCTCTTGCGAAATGCCCACGCCGCTGTCCCGAACCACCAGCTCGACCGATGGCTGAGAACCGTCGCGCAGCACCCGCGTCGAGAGGTCCACCGAACCGGTCGTCGTGAACTTGATCGCGTTGCTCAACAGGTTGCTGACGATCTGGCGCAGTCGAAAGCGGTCACCGGCAAGCCACAAGGGCAAGTCTGCGGCGGTGTACAGCGTCAGTTTCAAGCCCTTGGCCTGAGCCACGACACCATGAATGTCGGCCAGCTCCTCCAACAACTGCCTGGGCTGGAAGGGCTGAACATTCATCGACATTTCTCCAGCCTCGATCTTGGCCAGGTCCAGCACGTCATTGATGATGTCCATCAGACCGTGTCCAGCCTGGTTGGCCTTGCCCAGCAGGTCGCTCTGGCCGGGCCTGAGATCGGTGTTCTGCAACATCCTGTGCATGCCCAGCACGGCATTCAATGGCGTGCGAATCTCGTGGCTCATGTTGGCCAGGAACGCGCTCTTGGCGGCATTCGCCGCTTCGGCGGCAGCCGAGGCCGCACGCAGCTTGTCCGCAGCCTCGCGGCGCTCTGTGATGTCCTGAAACGCCCCGATCAGCCGCGCCGGTTTGGTCCGATTGACGGGATCTTCATATTCCACCTGACCCACCGTGCGAACCCAGATGCAGCGCCCTTTGGCGGTCTGTATTCTCAGTTCCATATCCCAGGGCGTGCCCTGTGCGATGCATTGCTCAACGGCCTGTTGAATGACGGGCCGCTCAGCGGGTAAGTAGTAGTCAATGGCCTCATCCAGTGTGGGGCGGTGTCTCAACGGCACTTCATGGATGCGGCAGGTTTCGTCGGACCATTCCACCTGGGATGTTTTCAACTCCACGCGCCAAGCGCCCACACCCGCCAGGCGCCCCGCCCGCTCCAGAAAAGCATGGGCCTTGGTCAGATCGGTCGCCAGAGTTTGCGCGAGTCCCCGGGCCTTGATCAGCTCGGCTTCAAAGCGGGTGCGTTCCTGCGACACGAAAAAGACCCAGGCAACGCACTCGGTGCTTTCGTGGTGCCCCATGCGGGCATTGACCAAAACGGGCACCAAACGCTGGTCTTTGCTGAGCAGATTCAAGGACACTTCGCGCAGTTCGCCGGAAGTTCTGAGCAGGGGCCACAGATGGGTTTCCAGAAGAATTCGGGCAGGCAAGGGCAGCGCGCGCGCCAAAGCGTGGTTTCCCCAGTGCGCAGCATCGCCGCCCATCATCTGCAAAAAATCGTCGTTGACGCTTAAGAAGCGGCCCTCGACCGAGGTGATTGCGGTGGCACACGGAAACTGCATTGGTGATCCACCCTGTCCTATCGGACGAGAACGGCGACTGAGTTGGCCCGCACACCAGGGCGTGCCTGCCCTTCGGCCGACGCCTGATTCAGCGAGGCTTCGCGCCGTTCTTTTGCAGGGGACCCACGACTGAGCGCTTGTCCACACGATACAGACTCGGGCCAGCGCTGGGCGCTGCATTCGGCTTTGAAATCGTTTCGTCGCTCGGCCGTGCTGAGTTCGACATGCTCGACTTGCCACGGCGACGGCTTGCGCGGTACTGCGGCAATCAGAGCTTCGTTACTCAGGCTCATGCGGTCTCTTTTTCTGGATGATGGTTTGAAGCGAAATTGGTCAACCCCGGCCTTCCCCATTCACCACGCTACTGCGTTTCAAGCTCTACGCGAAGCATCATGGAGCCGGGAGGGGCCCAATATTGATCAAGCAGGTTCTTTGGCCATGTAGCGCTGCATGGCGTCGATCACGAGTTCGGGGTGACTCATGTGGGCGGCATGACCCGCCACGTCCATGACCTCCAACGTGCTGCCCTTCAGTTGCTGGTTCAGGTACTCACCCACCTCCAGGGGAACCAGGCTGTCTTCCTTGTGTTGAAGAATGAGGCAAGGGCGAGACACCCGGGGCAGGTCGGCGCGGTTGTCCGCAAAAAAGGTGGTTTGCGCAAACACCCGCATCGCGACCGGGTCGGTGGAGCAAAAACTGTCGGAAAGCTCACCGGCCAACGCCTCGCCCTGCGCGGCGCCAGCCACCGAGGGCGCCAGGTAGTTGGCCCAGCCGATGTAGTTCTGGTCCATGAGCGACAACAGGCCTTCGAGGTCGGCATGCTCAAAGCCTCCGACATACTCAGGCGGATCGTTCAAAAAGCAGGGTGTGGGTCCTACCAGTATCAAACGATCAAACAAGTTGGGGCGTGCAATCGAAGCCAGCAGTCCGACGCTGCAACTGACAGAGTGGCCCACGAATGTGACGCCGCTCTCCAGTCCTTGGGCATCGCACACGTCCAGAACGTCTTGCGCATAGCCGTCCAAGCCGCTGTAACGAGTGGCGCTGAAGGCCGATAGCTGGGACTTGCCGCTTCCAACATAGTCAAACAAGACCTGCCGATGTGTGCCAGCGAAAGCGGGTGTGATGCGGCTCCACATGGATTGGCTGCAGCCAAATCCGTGTGCAAACAGAATCGCCGGCCCGCTGTTGCCCAAGGTGTTGACGTTGTTGCGTTTGTTGATGTCCATGGTCTTCAAATGAAGTTCAGGAGGGGTGAAGTCCAGTTGGCAAAGCCACGAGTTTTCTCCAGGGTGGAAGTCGCGGTCATGCGACGCTCGGTGATGTCCAACATCTGATCGCGCACGCTGGTGGCACTGGAGATGCTGAGCGCATCGCTCACAAGCATCAGGACCATCAGCAGACTGAAGGCGCCGATCAGGCGAGTCGAAGCCCTGGGATTATTGAACACGGCTGATCCTGTTTGTTTTCGACATGGTGTTTATCGGCTGCGCTGGCACCGACTGTAGCCAGGCCACCCTGCTAAAAACTCGAGAAAAACCGCCGTTCCGGACCACATTCCCCGCTTGGACCTTGATCGGCGTCAAGTCCGCTGGTTCAGAACAGCGCTGAGGAGACGTGTTTTTCGGTCACCTCGCCGCACGGCAGGCGGGCGTGGTGGCCGAACAGGATCTGACGCCCCCCCCCCCGCGCGGAGGTCTCGGACATTTGGGCGCTGCCCGCGCGCCTGCAGACGGATGGCAGAGTGCGCGAGCTCGCCCTCGTCAGGTGTGAATCGATAACAAGCTGCGCGGTTGCGGCCTCGTGAACGTCACTGTCCGAGACGTGTGTCACGGCAATCAGGTGGCAAGACGAGCCTCCATCATGCAACTCAAGACCCAGCGCCCGGTTCAGATGGAAATCACACCGGCCACCAGGAAGGCTGTGCAGACCTGTTGCGGAAGGCGCTGCTGCCGTTCGAGCGCTGCTTGCCGCAATGACCGGATGGCAACGTCATGACGATTCGGGGTCTCGACGACGAATGCCCGAGACCCGTCTCAAGCAGTCGCTCGGTGTGGCTGTCCGTGGCCGCCAGCGGTCAGCCGATGACGACTTCCCGAACGTCGGCCCGGTGCACTGCGGGCGAGGTTTCGCTCCTCGCCGGGCTCCCTCATTCCGCCGTGATCTTGCGCTCCTTGATGATCGCGCCAAACCGCTGTGAATCGTCTGCGCCGCGCTTGCCGAACTCGCCCGGTGTCAGTGGCAGCGCTTCCCCACCGAGTGCCGTGATGCGGTCTTTCACCGCAGCGGTGGCCAGGATCCTGTTGATCTCGGTGTTGAGCTTGGTGATCACCGCCTGTGGTGTGCCGGCGGGTGCGTAGAAGCCGAACACCGAGTCGGCGTCAAAACCCTTCAGGCCCGCTTCGTCCAGCGTGGGCACGTCGGGGAAGAGGGGCGAGCGCTTCAGGCTGCCCACGGCCAGCAGCTTGGTGCGGCCGGCTTTGGCGTGCGAGAGACCGATGCCCGGATCGAAGTAGTAGTCGATCTGGTTGCCCATGAGGTCGGTCAGTGCCGGTGCGGCGCCGCGGTAAGGCACGTGCACCGCGAACAGGCCGGCCTGGCTCTTGAACATTTCACCGGCGAGGTGGGGCGAGCTGCCGTTGCCGGCCGAGCCATACACGAAGCGGCCGGGGTTGGCCTTGATGAGCTGGATGAGTTCCTGCACGGTGTTGGCCGGTAGCGTGGGTTTGCCCATCAGGTACACCAACACGCGCGCGGCCGAGGCCACGGGCACCAGGTCTTTTGCCGGGTCAAACGGCATGCGCGCGTAAAGGTGCGGGTTCACCGACACCATGCCGCCCGAGCCCATGAGCAGGGTGTAGCCGTCGGCCGGGGATTTGGCCACCAGGTCGCCAGCGATGTTGCCATTGGCACCGGCGCGGTTCTCCACCACCACGGGTTGGCCGAGTGCTGCGGCCAGCGGGGTGGACACGAGCCGTGCGATCTGATCGGCAGCACCCCCGGGCGGGAAGCCCACCACCACCTTGACCGGCTTGTCGGGCCAGGCTTGCGCCAGCGCGGCCGGTGTCGCGGCCAGGGCCATGAGGGCCAGGGCGGCGGCGCCAGCCAGGTGCCAGCGGCGGGAAGGGTTGGTGGTGCTGCGGGTCATGTCTGTCTCCTTATTGGTATCGGCAAATCAGCGGGGAACGGAAAAACTCAGTGTGGCGCAACCGCCTTCACTTTCAATCGGGGGTTGTGCTGCCACCGGATGGGCTGGGCCTTCACCGGGCGGGCCGGTGCGCCGTGCTGCTGCAGGGCCTGGTCCAGGGCCTTGCCGGCTTCGTCGCTCAGCGCGGCGGTGCGCGCCGCTGCAACCGCGCGGCAGCGCTGCGCTGCGCTGGTGGGGTCGCTGAGTGCGGGCAGGGCGAGGTGGTCGATGATGTGCAGCAGGTTGTCCTTGCCGCGCTCGTTGGTGCTGCCGTAGCCCTTGATGAGCCGGCCGCACAGCGCCACCTCGTGGCCCAGCTGCCAGTGGATGGACGTGAGCTGCACCACCGCTGCGAGCCAGCGGTCAATGAGGGCTTGCTCCGCCTGGAAGCGGCTGCCCACGGGCCGCAGCCGTTTGGCCGCGGCCAGGCCGCGCAAGGCCAGCATGCCCAGCACCGAGTGCGTGCCGATCTTCAGCGGCAGCGCCCACGGCGCCTTGCCGGCGGCCACGCGTTTGCGGTCCCAGGCCAATACGCGGCGGGCCAGGCCTTCGGGCAGCATGGCGGCGAACTCGGGCGCGCCGGGTTTGAAGTGGTCGTACACGCGCAGCAGGTCGTCGTGGCCAGCCTTGGTCTCGCTGCGCACGCGGGCCTGGCGACTGGCGCGGCTCTTGAGGTCGGCCACCAGCACGATGTCGTCGAACGCCATCCACAGTGCGACCCAGCGCGCCATTTCCACGGTGGTGGCCCAGCCGTGTTCGCCTTGCGGGTCGGTGCGTTTCTCGGCTTCGAGCACGCGCCGCAGCCGCGCGGCGTAGTGCGTGCCGTAGGCCGCGTTCTGGTATTCGCACACCCGGGCGTGGCCCAGCGCCATGAGCGCGTGCACTTCGGTCGGGAACTCGCGCGCCAGGGCAGGGGGTAGGCTGGGTGCGGCTGGCGCAGGCTCGGGCGCGAGCACCTGTTCCACATAAGCAGCTTGCGCGCGCTGCGCCTGCACTGCGTCGAACGCCAGCGCGAAGCCGCGCAGGCTGGCCTTGGCGCTGGCGCCGCCGTTGCCGATGACGGCTTCAAAATCTTGCCGCGAAAACGGCAGCAACCCGCTGCCGGCAATGGCACCCAGCATCACCGCGCTCACCACCGTGCCGGCCTGTTTCGTGAGCGCGGCCATGTCGAGCACATGCCGCGCGCGGCTGTGGGTGTTCACCAGGTCGATCAGTTCCGATGCGTCGCGCCGGCCATCGCCCATCACCATCTTTTCGCCGGTGGTGAGCGCCCGGGCCGACGAGGTGATCACCAGCGTGTGTGAATCCGAGGCCAGGCCGTTCGTGATCTGGCGGCCGGTCTCCAGCAGCTCGGAAGACACCAGTGCGTCCAGCCGGCCGGGCAGCGGGTTCAGCCCGAACACCGGCTTGCGCCCGCCCAGTTGGGCCATGGGCACCGGGAACACTTCCAGGTAGTAGGTGGTGGCACCCGTGCGCTGCGCCACGCCGGGGATGGAGGTGGCCTGCGCCGCATAGCCCGCGTGGCGCGCGGCTTCCACCAGCCAGTCGGTGAGGATGCCGCCGCCCTCGCCGCCGAGAGCGCAGAGCAAGAGCGAGATGGGTTGTGGTGTGGTCGACATGATCAGGCGGGTTGCAGCAGACGAACAACGCTGCCGCGCAGCGAATGGATCAAACGCTCGTGCCACTTGGGGTTCTGCACCACCTCGGCGCGGTAGAACGACGGGCACAGCGTGGCCGCGTGGGCGTTGGCGCCGCACAGGCCGCAGCCCACGCAGCCGTCAATGACGGTGGCCACCGGGTCGACCTTGAGCGGGTCGGGGTTGTCCTTGAGCGTGAGCGTGGGGCAGCCCGAGAGGCGGATGCAGGCGTGGTCGCCGTTGCACACGTCTTCGTCCACGCCGTACTTCACGCGCACCACGCGTTCGCCCTTCTTCAGCAGGTTCGCGATCCAGGGTTTGATGCGGCGCTGGCGCTCCAGCTGGCATTCGCCCTCGGCCACGATCACCTTGAGTCCCTGGAACTCGGTGCCGAACGCCTCGGTGAGCGTGGCGCGCATGTTGTCCACCTCGTAGGTGTTCACGGTGCGCATCCACTTCACGCCCAGGCCCTTCAAGGTGCTCTCGATGGTCTGGTCGGTGTGGGCCAGGCTCTGCGCCTTGTCGTTGGCCGCGTCCTTGGCGGCCTCAGCAGGCGTGGAGATGATGTCCTGCGTGCCGGTGGCCGAGGTGTAGCCGTTCTTGAAGATCAGCAGCACCGCGTCGTCGCCGTTGAAAAGCGCGCTCTGCACGCCGGTGAGCAGGCCGTTGTGCCAGAAGCCGCCGTCGCCCATGACCGACAGCACGCGCCGCTTCATCACCGGCGACACACCGGCGCGGCTGGCCAAGCTCATGCCATAGCCGAGGATGGAGTGGCCGAACGAAAACGGCTCGAAGGTGGCCAGCGCATGACAACCGATGTCGCCCGCGATGTGCACCGGCCCGGTGTCCTGCTGCGCGAGCTTGAGGGCTGAAAACACCGGCCGCTCGGGGCAGCCGATGCACATGCCCGGCGGGCGCGCCGGCAGCGGGGCCGAGAGCTGCGCCACCGATGAGGCGCGCCGCATCTGGTTGCCCTGCAGCCACACACGTGCGGTTTCAGTGACAGCTTGCGTGGTCGGGTCCTGCAAATATCGGCCGACGAACTTGGCCAGGCCGTTGGCCATCACCTCAGCGCTGTACTCGCCCGCGTTGGGCAGCATGTCCTTGCCGTGCAAGGGGGTCTGGATGTCCAGCCGGCGCAGCAGCGTGGCGAGTTCCTGTTCGATGTACTCGGGCTGGCCTTCTTCGAGCAGCAGCACCGCGCGTTTGCCCAGGCAGAAGTTGGTGAGCTGATCGGGCACCAGCGGGCAGGTCACGTTGAGCACCAGCATGGGAATGGCGGTCTCGCCAAACGCATCGGCCAGGCCGAACTGTTGCAGCGCACGGATGAGGGTGTTGTACAGACCGCCTTGCACGATGAGGCCGAGGTCCTGGTGCTCGCCGTCGAAGAACTCGTTGAGGCCGTTCTCCACGATGTAGCGCCGCGCGGCCGGAATGCGCTCGTCGCCCTTGAGCTTCTCGTGGCGGAAGGTCACCGGCGGGTGGGCCAGGCGGTTGTAGTCGAAGCTGGCGGGCTCGTCGATCAGGTTGTGCCGGGAGAGCGCGGGCTTGACGTTGTCCTTGGTGGTGAAGCTGCCGCGCACGTGGCAGGCTCGGATGCGCAGCTCCATGAGCGCGGGCATGTTCGACGCTTCCGAGAGCCGAAAGCCCTGCTCGACCATGTGCACCATGCGCCCCAGATCGGGCCGCGGATCGAGCAGCACCATGCTGGACTTGAGTGCGTAGGCGTGCGTGCGCTCCTGGATCACGCTGGCGCCTTCGCCGTAGTCCTCGCCCACCACCACCAGCACGCCGCCGGTGACGCCGGGAGAAGCCAGATTGGAGAGGGCATCGGCCGCCACGTTGGTGCCGACGATGGACTTCCAGGTCACGGCGCCGCGCAGCGGATAGTGGATGGAGGCACCCAGCATGGCTGCGGCCGAGGCTTCGTTGGAGCAGGCCTCGACGTGCACGCCGAGTTCGTCCATGTAGGGCTTGGCCTGCACCATCACGTCGAGCAGGTGCGACACCGGCGCGCCCTGGTAGCCGCCCACGTAGGACACGCCCGACTGCAGCAGCGCCTTGGTGATGGCGAGGATGCCCTCGCCGTGGAAGGTCTGGCCGTCACCGAGCCGCAGGGACTCGATTTCCTGAGTGAATGAAACTTCCAAGGTGTTTGTCTCCGGTGCGCCGTGGCCTGCTGAGCCCGGCATGGCCACCGAGTATCGGCATCGCTGCTCCATCGATCAATACAATGAACGAACTAAGCGACATGAACAGCATGCATATCAAAGACCTGGATCTCAACCTGCTGCGCCTGTTCAACGAGGTGTACCGCGCTGGCAGCGTGAGCCGGGCTGCCGAACATCTGGGCCTGACCCAGCCTGCGGTGAGCCACGGCCTCACGCGCCTGCGCCTGCTGGTGAAAGACCCGCTGTTTGTGCGCGCGCCGGGCGGCGTGAAGCCCACGCGCAAGGCGGTGGCGCTGGCCGAGGCGGTGCAGGGCGCGCTGGCCACGCTGGCGAGTGCCTTGAGCGAGTCCACCGGCTTCGACCCGGCCAGCTCGCGCCGCCTGTTTCGTCTGCACATGAGCGACATCGGCGAGAGCCGGTTTTTGCCGGAGCTCATGGCACGCCTGCAGCGCGAGGCGCCCGGTGTGCGCGTGGCTACGCGCCCGGTGCCGCACGGCGGCCTGACCGACGCGCTGGACAGTGGTGTGATCGACTTTGCGTTCGGCTTTTTGCCGCAGGTGAAGGACACGCAGCGCACCGAGCTGCTGCAGGACCGCTATGTGGTGCTCATGCGCAGCGGCCACCCCATGCATGCGCCGCTCGCGCGCTTGCGCGGGCCGGCCCTGCTCAAGGCCCTGCACCAGCTCGACTTTGTGGCGGTGCGCACGCACAGCGACACCTTGCGCATCCTGGCGCAGACGGGGCTGCAGGAGCGGCTGCGCCTGACCACCGAACATTTCATGGTGCTGCCCTCGATCGTGCAGGCCACCGACCTGTGCGTGGTCATGCCGGGCAACATCGCGCAGGGCTTTGTGGCGACGGGTGGGTGTGTGGTCGTGCAGCCGCCGTTTGTGGACCGGGGCTTCACCGTGTCGCTGCATTGGAGCCACCGCTTCGAAGGCGATCCGGACAACCGCTGGTTTCGCGAACAGGCCATTGCGCTGTTCGAGCAGCGCTGAGTCAGGTGCCGCTGGTGAGCAGCCCGTCGGGGTTGGGCGGCTTGTAGCCAGCCGGCAATGAAACACCGCCCGGCGAAGCCGCAGCGCCCGTGTGTTCGCCCAGGCGCGAATGCTGCGCGGTGGTGCGGTAGCGCTCGCGCAGCGCTTCGGTGCGCTCGCTCAGTGCCGCGTGGTCGGCGATGCGCACGTTGTAGCGCTGCAGCACCTGGTGGGCCGATTCGATCAGTTTGGCGTTGAGCGTGCGTTCACCGTCGATCAGCAGCTTGATCACCGTGCCTTGGGGATCGCCCTTGATGCTCAGCGTCATGGCCTGTTCGGTCATCTTCAGGATCTGGCCGTGTGCGGTGCGCACCCGGTCGGCAAAGCCCTGCACGCCGGAGGCAGCGCAAGCCATGAGCTCGCTCATGGCCTTGCTGGTGCAGAAGCGCAGGGCCAGGGTGTCCACCGCAGCCTCGGACTCGTTGAGCGAAATCGACCGCATCTGCAGCCGGCTCATCAGCGCGAGCAGGTTGCAGGCGGTCTCGAAGTCGAAGTCGGAGCTGAGCGCGTCGTTGGTCAGTCGTCGCACATCGTCGAGTGCGCGCGCGGTGTTTTTGTTTTGCAGCGCGAGCAGGCTCTCGGCCATGCCCAGCAGGCGGTGGGGCCGCGCGGGCGCATGGCTGCGGTCGCGCAGGCGGGTGAGCTGGTCCACCGTGCGGGCCAGGCCCTTCTGGTCGTTGTTGTCCAGGCGCGCGAAGGCCAGCAGCAGCAGGGCCTGGGCGTCGAACATCTTGGAGTCCAGCCCCAGGCGCGTGGCGCGGTCGAGCAGTTCCACGCCTTCGCTTCTTTCGCCGGTGTAGTAGGCCAGCATGCCGTGTTTGAGCAGGCGGCTGATGGACGAGGGCGTGAGTTTCGTGGCCATCTGGTAGGTGGTCAGCGCGCTCTGGAAATTGCCCAGTTCGAACTGCGCGCGTCCCATCACGTCGTAGGCATCGGCGTAGTTGTTGTCGTCCTGGATCAGGCTCTCCAGCGTGGTCACAGCCTTGGCGGCTTGTCCGCCCTCGAGCTGCGCACGCGCCACGCCCAGGCGCGCCCAGGGCAGGGTTTTGGCGGCGATCACGGCCTCGTAGAGTTTCTGCGCATCGCCAATCTCGCCGTTGCGCAGCAAGAGTTCGGCGCCGATGCGCGCGGCGTAAAGCCAGTAGGTGCCCCGGGTCTCGAAGCGTTCCAGGCAGAGCAAGGCCGCCTGGTCGAATTGCTCGGCGTCGATGGCGGTGAAGATGGCTTCCAGCGATTTCTTGCGTTCGCGCGCCATCATGATGCGTTCGAACAGGCGCGCGCCGGTGTGGGGCTTGAGCAGGTAGGCGTCGAGCGCGGACTCGGCCGCTTCGGCCACCTTGGCATACGAGGCTTCGGCGGTGACCATGATGAACACCGTGTAGAACGGGAGCAACTGGTTGCGCCGCAGGTCGTCCAGCAGGTCCTGACCCGACATCGAATCGCGGTCGAAGTGCTGTTCGCAGATCACCACGTCGTACCGGTTCACTTCCAGCTTGCGTCGGGCGTCCACCAGGCGCGAGCACTGCGACACCGTGCCCACACCCAGTTCGCGCAACTGCGACACGATGATCGAGCGCGACTGCACATTGCCCTCGATCACGAGGGCGTGGGCATCTTGCAGGTGGTTGGCGGCAGCGGGCATGGGTGGGTTCAGGGCGCGCGACTGGCGCGCCCATCAATGGCTTTCCCATTCTGCGCACGGCATTCCCTGGCTGGTGCGCCGATCAGCAGGGGGTTTTCACCCCATTTCGGTGCCGGTCAGACGCGCCAGATGCGGGGCGGCTTGTTGCTCAGCCCCCAGGCCTCGGTGCGCAGCGTGGCCCAGATCTGCTGGAACAACGCCATGAGCGGCTCCACCATGGGCGCCACTGAGCGCACCACCAGCATCTGGGGGTTGGGGCAGGTGGCGCCCACCGGCAGGACGTGTTCGCTGCCCAGCACCGCACGCACCTTCTCCAGCAGGTGTTCCCGGCGCTCGCGGGTGATGGGTGTGCCACAAGCCAGCCACAGCGTGCCCATGCATTTGTGGCCACCCAGGCCCAGCGGCGATTCGAGCAAGCGTGTGTCGGCCGCATCGATGCGCGAGCGCTCCAGCCAAAGACCCGGGATCTCCAGGTGCTGCGTGAGGCTGCCTCGGTCAAAGGCCTGGTTGGCGTTGGGCAGACCGAGCGCGCAGACGTCCCAGCCGATCATTTCGGCGCCCTCGGCCAGCGTTGTCGTGAGGCGGTTGAGGGCCAGGCAACCGGGGTAGGCGATGGCCTCCAGCGGCAGCCATTCAAGCCGGGCACCTTCGTCGAGCGTGAGCGAGACGCGTTGTTCGGTGGCCGGTCCGTCGGAGCGGTAAAAGCGCGTGGCGCCGGGCGTGGCCAGCAAGCCGTGGGCATGGGCTGCTGCGTGCACGTTGACCTCGAGCACGTCGCCACCCACCAGTCCGCCGGGCGGATGGATGATGACGTTGTGGCAGATGCCGTCACCCTCGGGGTAGAGGCTCTTGAAAATGCGCAGCGGGCCCGTGTGGCGGTGCTGCAGCACGGTGCACTGTGCGTCGCGGCGGTAGTGGAGGTCGAGTTGGGCGTGCCAAGGCATGCTCTGAGTTTAGGCGCTGGGGTTTGGGGGATTGCTGGCTTGCACCTCGCGGGCTCGTGAGTGAGTGGCGCTCTGCTCCGCGGCTGTCCCCCGGGGCCTGCGGCCCCTCCTCCTTGATGCCGCTGCGCAGAGCGCCACTCACTCACGAGCTGAAGTGACGTTTGCGCGAGCACTTGACGAGTGCAACGAGGTCATCGGCGGCCATGGGGCACGGCGCAGCGAAATAAAGGGGGAGGGGCCGCAGGCCCCGGAGGACATTCGCGGAGCCGTGCCCCATGGCCGCCGATGACCGGACCAACCGGAGAAAACCACCCGGCAAAACAACTAACGGGAAGACCAGAACCCGCGATGGGGCTCCAACATCTCAGTCTCCAAGGCAGCCACAGGCCCGACAACCTCAACAGCCTTCTGACCCCGAGCCAACACCTCGCGGCAAGGCAACGACAACGTGGGGTTTTCTTCATGGCTGCCGGTGAGGGTGAGCAGGGCCTCTTCACTCGCCCCGTACACCACCCGCCCGATGTTGGCCCAGTAAATCGTGCCCGTGCACATCGCACACGGCTCGAAGGTGGTGACCAGCGTGCAACGCGCCAGGTACTCGCCCGGCCAGTTGTCGGCCGCTGTGCGCGCCAGCGTGGACTCGGCGTGGTTCACCGTGTCGATGTTGCCCTGCTCGGCCAGCACCGTCTCGTCGTCGGGGGCCACCAGCAAGGCACCAAAGGGGTGGCGTCCCATGCTGGCCGCACGTTGCGCCACGTCGTTCGCCCGGCGCAGGTGCCTCGCAATCTGGTCCGCGTTCATCCGTTCTGGCTGCCGCGATGCGCCCAACCCGTGGTGTGCTTCTCGATCCAGCTGAACAGCTCGTACATCACCATCGCCATCGCACCCACCACCAGCAGACCGCTGAACGCCAGACCCATCTGCATCGACGAACCGGCAGAAATCAACAGGTAGCCAATGCCTTCGTTCGAGGCCGTCATCTCCGACACGGTGGTGCCCACAAACGCCAGCGTGATCGCGACCTTGAGCGAGCCAAAGAAGTAGGGCATGGAGCGCGGCAGGCCGACCTTGGTCAACACGTCCCAGCGCTTGGCGCCCAGCACGCGCAACACGTCTTCCAGCTCGGGCTCCAGCGTGGCGAGACCCGTGGCGATGTTCACCATGATGGGGAAGAAGCTGATGAGGAAGGCCGTGAGGATGGCCGGGCCCACGCCGATGCCGAACCACACCACCAGGATCGGCACGAAGGCCGCCTTGGGCAGGGCGTTGAAGGCCGTCATGAGCGGGTAGACCGCCGCATAGGCCAGGCGCGAACTGCCGATGAGAAAGCCCAGCAACACGCCCACCACGATGGCAATACCGAAGCCCGCCATGGTCACCCAGTAGGTGCGCCACGCGTGGCCGAGGATGGTGGTCTTGTGCTCCACGGTCTGTTCCCAGATGCGCGAGGGGCTGGGGAAGATGAATTCGGAGACGCCGAAGCCGCTGGTGATCACTTCCCAGATGACGATGATGGCCAGCAGCAGCAAAAACGGCGACCAGCGCTCCATCTGTTTTTTGTTCAAGCTCATGGTGTGGGTCCGTTCACTGGTTGACGGGGGTGCGCATGGCACCGATGTGGCCACGCAGTTCGAGCACGATGTCGGAGAACTCCTTGGTGTAGGTCACCTCCAGGTCGCGGGTGCGCGGAATCGGAATCTCGCGCTGCACCACGAAGCGGCCCGGGCTCTTGCTCATGCAGTACACGGTGTCGGCCAGGAACACCGACTCGCGCAGGTCGTGCGTGACGAGGATGACGTTGAAGCGCTGCGCCTCCCACAGGTCGCGCAGCGTGCACCAGAGCTCTTCGCGGGTGAAGGCGTCGAGCGCGCCGAAGGGCTCGTCGAGCAGCAGCATCTTGGGTTCGTGGATCAGCGCGCGGCAGATGCTGGCGCGCTGCTGCATGCCGCCCGAGAGCTCCCAGGGAAACTTCTTTTCCATGCCGCCCAGGCCCACGCTGGCCAGCAGGCGGCCGGCGCGTTCCACGTATTCCTTGCGCCGGTCCTTGAACTGGCTGCGGTAGGGCTCCACGATTTCGAGCGGCAACAGCACGTTGTCCAGCGTGGTGCGCCAGGGCAGCAACGAAGGCGCCTGAAACGCCATGCCCGAGATCTTCAGCGGGCCGGTGACCGGCTGGCCGTCGATGCGGATCTTGCCCATGCTGGGCATCTTCAACCCGGTGGTGAGCTTCATGAAGGTCGACTTGCCGCAACCGGACGGGCCGACGATGGCGATGAACTCGCCGCGCCTGACCTTGAGGTTGATGTCCTCCACCGCAAAGAGGTTCTTGGCCAGCAGGTCGTCGTTGTAGGCCAGCCAGACCTGGTCGAAATCGACGAAAGGCTTGTCGCTGGCATCGGTGGTCGGGGCGGTTTGCATGAAAAATTCCTGAAAAAAAGGCCAGCCGCCGGAGGGGGCTGGCCTGGGCCAGAGGTGCCGGGCCGGCCTTACTTCTTCGCGGGTGGCAACACGTTGAGATCGGCAGCGGCCGGCATCATGGAGCCGTTCCAGATGGTGGTCGGGTCGATGCGGGTTTTGGTGGCGTAGGAGTCCGAAACCTGCGAGGCCATCAGCGAGAGTCGGCCGGGATTGATCATGCCGAAGCCTTCCTTGCGCGCATCGGGGCTGGCCACGACCGAGTCGATCGCGAGTTGCAGACGGCGGGTTTCCAGCGGCACGTTGATGATGCCGTCGCGCGCCTTCACGGTCTCGATGCTGGCGGCCGGGTTGGCCATGACTTCCTTGGCGCCCTTGGCAAACGCCGTCAGGAAGGCTTTCACCGCCGCCGGGTTCTCCTTGATCATCTTGGGGCTGGCGATGATGGCGTTGCCATAGAGCTTCACCCCGTAATCGGCGTAGGGGAGGATGACCACGTCTTCGGCTTTCACGCCACGCGCTTCCAGGTTGAGCAGCGAGGTGAACGAGAAGCCGGTGATGGCGTCGATGTCGCCGCGCACCAGCATGGTTTCACGCAGCGGTGGGTCCATCGAGGTCCAGGCCACGTTGGTCACGTTGTTGGCCTTCTGGAAGATCGGGAAGCCCTTGCGACCCGCGTCAAACACCGGAGCGCCGAGCTTCTTGCCGCTCAGGTCGGCGGGTTTGGCGATGCCGCTCTTCTTGAGCGCGAGCACCGCGGCCGGCGTGTTGTTGTAGACCATCATCACGGCCACCGGCTTGTTGGGCGCATCCGGGTTGTTGGCGTGGAACTCCATGAGCGCGGCCATGTCGGCAAAGCCCATGTCGTAAGTGCCCGAGGCCACGCGCGTCACCGTGCCGCCCGAGCCGTTGCCCGAGTCGATCGTCACGTCCAGGCCGGCGGCTTTGAAGTAGCCCTTGGCAGCGGGCTGCAGGAACAGGGCGGCCGGGCCTTCGAAGCGCCAGTCGAGCTGGAACTTGATGGCGGTCTGCGCCTGGGCAGTACCCATGGCGGCCAGGATGGCCAGTGCGGCGGCGGTCTGGATGAAGTGGCGTTTGTTCATGGGTTCTCCTGTGGTGTGGTGGGTTGCCAGGGTTCTTGGGGGCAGCGCCCAGGCATGTTTCTGCATCAGCAATAAGGGTGCCAGCGGTGCTTACCCTTGGAAACAGTCGCCGGCGTGCACTTTGAACACAGAATGTGTATACAGATTGTGATTTCCCGGCATGCCCGTGTCCATCTCGCTAACCCTGAATGGTGCGCACCAGGTTGGGGCGCACCAGGGTGGGGCGATTCTGCCCGGGGGGTGTCAGCGCCCGGGTCGCCAGCGGGGCCAGAGAACGATCACAGCCAGACCCAGGAGCACCAAGGCGGCAGCGCCCAGTTTCCAGCCCGGCAGCGTTTCGCCCAGCGACAGGGCCGACGCGCCCATGCCGAACACCGGAATCAACAAGGCCAGCGGTGTCACCGTGGCCGCCGGGTGGCGCGCCAGCAGCCAGTTCCACACGCCATAGCCAAACAGGGTGTTGCCCACCGCTTGCCAAAGCACGCTCGCCCACACCAGGCCGCTGGCCTCTTCAACCGCGCTGCGCATGAGCTGTGGTCCTTCCATGAACCACGACAGTGCGAACAGTGGCGGCACCGCAAAAAGGCTGCTCCACACCATGAAGTGCAGCATGTTCACCGGCCCGAGTGACTTCACCACCAGATTGGCCAGCGACCAGAAAAACGCCGCACAGAGCACCATGCCGATGCCGGCCAGCGTCACCGTGGCGTCGAGGTTGGCCGCGATCACGCCGAGGCCACAGAGCGCGAGCAACAGCCCGGCGACCTGGAAGCCGCGCACGCGCTCGCCCATGAGCCAGAGCGACAAGCCGATGGTGAAAAACACCTGCAACTGCACCACCAGTGAGGCCAGCCCCGGGGAGATGCTGCTGCGCATGGCCAGGAACAGCAGCCCGAACTGACCCACACCCAGCAGCACGCCAAAGGCCGCGAGCTTGCGCCAAGGTGCGGTGGGCCGGGGGATGAACAGCAGCCAGGGCAGGGCGGAGAGCGCGAAGCGCAGCGTGGCAAACAGGAAGGGTGGCAGACCGTCCAGGCCCCAACGAATCACCACGAAATTGGTGCCCCAGACGAAAACCACCGAGAGGGCGAGCAGGAGGTGGGTGGTGGGCAAGGCGCGGTCCGGGGTGGAGGGTGGGGCGCCAGTGTAGCCACGAGCACCCCGGCCAGCGCGGGCCGCGCAGTCCGTCAGGCGACAGCGCGGGCGGGCCTCACTCGCCGCGCACAGCGGTGGTGAGCGCGCGCGTGTTGAAACGCATCATGTCGATGTAGGTGGGTGCAGGGCCGTCTGCGTTCGACAGGGAGTCGGAGAACAGCTCACCCGACGGCTTCACGCCGGTCTCGCGGCCGATCTGCGCGATCAGACGCGGGTCGGAAATGCTCTCGACAAACAGGGCCTTGATCTGTTCCTGCTTGATCTGACGCACCAGCCGGGCCACGCCCTTGGCCGAGGCCTCACTCTCTGTGCTGACGCCCTGAGGCGCGAGGAACTTCACGCTGAAATCGCGTGCGTAGTAGCCAAAGGCGTCGTGCGTGGTAATCACCTTGCGCTGCGCGGCCGGGATCGGTGCCCAGGCCGCGCGGATCTCGCCGTCCAGCGCATCGAGCTTCGCCATGTAGGCCTTGGCGTTGCGGTCGTACACCTCGCAACCCGCTGCGTCCGCGCGGCACAGGCCCTGGGCGATGTTCTTCACGAACACCTTGGCGTTGCCCACGCTCTGCCACGCGTGCGGGTCCGTCTCGCCGTGGTCGTGGGCGCCGTGTGCGTGAACCTTCTTGTCGTCGTGTCCGGCTTCCTTCATCGGCTGAACGCCCTGGCTGACCACCACCTGCTGGCCTTTGTAGCCGGCGGTCTTGAGCAGGCGGCTCATCCAGCCCTCAAAACCCAGGCCGTTGGAGAACACCACCTGCGCCTGGCCGACCAGTCGGGCCTGCGCGGGGGTGGGCTGGAACACGTGGGCATCGCTGCCGGGGCCGACCAGCACGTTGACCTGGACACGGTCGCCACCGACCTGGCGCACCAGGTCGCCCAGGATGCTGAAGCTGGCCACGGCCTGAATGGGGGCCTGAGCCTGTGCCGACAACGCCGTGAGGGCGAGGGCGGCGAAGGCGACCAAGGTGCGGCGCGGGAAGTGGGTGACTGGGGTCATGGTGGTCTTTCGGTTCAGGCTTTGAGGTGGAGGGACGCTGGACGCTGGTGGCGCAGCAGGCCGTGTGGCCCGAACACCAGGGAAAACAAGTAGGCGCTGCCCAGGCTGAGCACGATCACCGGGCCGGTGGGCCAGTCGGCGTGGTACGAGACCAGCAGGCCGGCCACGCAGGCCAGCAAGGCGAACAGCACGGCCAGGCCCAGCAAGGCGCCGAGGCGGCGTACCCAGAAACGCGCGGTGGCGGCGGGCAACACCATCATGCCGACCGACATGAGCGTGCCCAGGGCGTGGAAACCGGCCACGAGGTTGATCACCAGCAGCGCCAGAAAGCCGTAATGCGCCACCGAGCTCCAGCGGCTGTGGCCGCGCAGAAAACCGGGATCCAGGCAGTCCAGCACCAGCGGGCGGTAGAGCACGCGCAACGACACCAGGGTGATCACCGCAATGCTGCCCAGCAAGGTGAGCGCGGCGCTGTCCAGAGCGAGCACGGTGCCGAACAGCACATGCAGCAGGTCCACGCTGTTGCCGCGCACCGAGACGATGAGCACACCCAGCGCCAGCGACAACAAATAGAACGCGGCCAGGCTGGTGTCTTCGCGCAGCACGGTGTTGCGAGCCACCAGGCCCGAGCCCACCGCCACCGTCAGGCCGGCGACGATGCCGCCGAAGGTCATGGCGCCGAGCGACAGGCCGGCCACCAGATAACCGATGGCCGCGCCCGGCAGGATGGCGTGGGCCATGGCGTCACCGGTCAGGCTCATGCGCCGCAGCATGAGAAACACGCCGACTGGCGCGGCGCTCACCGCCAGGGCCACGCAACCCAGCAAGGCGCTGCGCATGAAGCCGAATTCGACAAAAGGCCCCAGCCACAGGTGGGCCCAAAGGAGGTGCGTGGTGGCGTCGGCGGCGTCCAGCGGGGTCATGCCGAAACTCCGTGGCTGTGTGCGTGGGTGCTGGCCGGCGCGCACAGGGGCGCGTCGTCGTCAAACGGCTCCTGCATGCGCAGCGCGCGTTGCCAGTGGGCGGGCGTCAACACCTCGGCCGTGGCACCCCAGGCCACCGGCTCGCGCGCCAGCAGCAGTGTCTGGGGGAAGTGCGCACGCACCTGCGACAGATCGTGCAGCACCGCCACCACGGTTTTGCCCTGCGCGTGCCAGCGGTGCAGCAGGGCCAGCAGGTCGTCGGTGGTGCGCTGGTCCACCGCGGCGAAGGGTTCGTCGAGCAGCACCACGGGCGCGTCCTGCAGGATCAGGCGCGCAAACAGGGCGCGCTGCATCTGGCCGCCTGAGAGCGTGTCGATGCTGCGCTTCTCGAAGCCCAGCAGACCCACGGCGTCCAACGCACGGTGGCAGGCCGCGTGGTGCGCCGGCTTGAACCGTCCCAAGGCACCGACCTCGTGCCACAGACCGAGCATCACCAGTTCCTGCACCGAGATGGGAAAGCTGCGGTCAACGCCGCTGTGTTGCGGCAGCCAGGCCACGCGGTGGTGTTCGAGGCCCTCCACCCAGCCCTCGATGGGCCGCAACTGGCCAGCCAGTGCCTTGACGAGTGTGGACTTGCCGGCGCCGTTGGGGCCCACCACCGCCACGAGCGAACCCGGGTCGATGGTGATGGACAGGTGGTGCACGGCCGGGTGTTGCTCGTAGCCCAGCGTGAGGTTGCGCAGCGCGATGGCCGGGGGACTGCTGGCGGCGTCGAGGTGGGCTTGCACGAGGTTCCTTGGGGCGGCGATAATGCAACTCAATTGCGGTAGCAGGCATCATAACGCAACCAGGTTGCGATAAAGCGGAGACGTGTCCCTTGAACCCACGCACACCCAAAGAACCCCTGGGCGTTCCGCCCGAAATCCAGTCCCGCCTGGAGAAGGCTGGGCTGCGCCGCACGCTCGCCACCCGCGCCGTGCTCGGCCTGTTCCTGGCCCGCCCGCCCGGCGGCCTCACCCACGCGCAGGCGCTGGCCTCGCTGACCGCGCGCGGCCTGGACATCAACCGCGTCACGCTCTACCGCCTGCTGGACCGCCTGGCCGCCTGCGGCGTGCTGCAGCGCCTGGCCGACGACGCGCGCACCTGGCACTTCAGCCTGGCGTTGCCAGCGCCGGACGGAGGGGACCAGGGGGCGCTGCCGCGTTTCGAGTGCGACGCGTGCCACCGGCAGTTCCAGGTCACCGATGCCAGCGAGCCGACTCGCGCCGTGACCCACGACCTGTTTGCGGCGCTGGCGCGTCTCGGCCACCAGGGCAACCGGGTGGACGTGTCGATCCACGGCACTTGCGCCGGATGCGCGGAGCCGGACGCATGATCCAGAGCCGCGGGTTGCGGTTCGCCTACCCGGGTGCCGTGCCGCTGTGCTTTGCCGATGTGTCGGTGGCGCAGGGCGGCACGCTGCTGTTGCGTGGCCCCTCGGGCAGCGGCAAGTCGACCTGGCTCGCGTTGGCCAGTGGCCTGCTCACGCCCACGGCGGGTGAGGTGGTGGTTGGCGGGCAATCGGTGGGCGTGTTGGCCGCCGCCGCGCGCGACGCGTGGCGCGCACGGCACATCGGTTTTCTGCCACAGAAGCTGCACCTGAGCGAAGCCTTGTCGGTGGCCGACAACCTGGGGCTGGTGTTTTTTGCCGCTGGCTTGCCGGTGGACAAGGCCACGGTGGCCCATGCCCTGCGGGCTTTGAACATCGAATCGCTGGCGGCGCGCAAACCGGCACAACTCTCGGGCGGACAGGCCCAGCGCGTGGCACTCGCCCGCGCATTGCTTCTGCGCCCAAGCGTGATCATGGCCGACGAGCCCACCGCCAGCCTGGACGACGCTGCGTGCGCGGCTGCGTTGGACCTGCTGCGCGATTGCGCAAGCGAGCTCAAAGCCACGCTGGTGATCGCCACGCACGACGCGCGGGTAATGCAGGCGCTGCCGCAGGCCAGCGTGCTCGCGTTCGACGCCACTGCGCCGGTGGCCGCATGAACGTGGCCAGTCTCTCGTGGCGTTACCTGTGGTCGCGACCGCTGGCCACCACCCTCAACCTGTTGTTGCTCGCGCTCGGCCTGGCTTCCATGGCGTTTGTGCTGATCGCGCGCGACCAGATCGACCGGGCGTTTGAACGCGACCTGGCCGGCATCGACGTGGTGGTGGGCGCCAAGGGCAGCCCCATGCAGTTGATCCTCGCGGGCGTGTTCCACATCGACGTGCCGCCGGGCAACATCCCGCTGGCCGAGGTGCAGCGCCTCGCACAGCACCCGCAGGTGGCCAAACTCATCCCCCTGAGCCTGGGCGACAACCTGCAGGGTTTCCGCATCGTGGGCACCACAGCCGACTACGCCGCGCATTACGGCGCACAGCTCGCCCAGGGAGCGCTGTGGTCAACACCGATGCAGGCGGTGCTCGGCGCCCAGGTGGCCAGCCGCACCGGGCTGCGACCGGGCCAGGCGTTTGAAGGGGCGCACGGCCTCGGCGCAGGCGGCGCCATACACGGCGAAACGCCCTACACCGTGAGCGGTGTGCTCGCACCCTGCGGCTGTGTGCTCGACCGGCTGGTGCTCACCGCCGCCGAATCGGTCTGGCAGGTGCACGACGACATGCATGCGGGTGACCAGATGGACGAGGCTGAGCGCCTTGAACTCGCCGAGGCGCTGGCCGATGAACGCGAAGTGACGCTGGCGCTGATCACCTACAACACGCCCATGGCCGCGGTGAGCTTTCCGCGCTTCATCAACAGCACCACGTCGATGCAGGCCGCCGCGCCGGCGCTCGAAATCACGCGGCTGCTCTCCATGGTGGGCGTGGGTACGCAGGTGCTCCGGGGTCTGGGTGGCGTGCTGCTGGGCGTGGCCGCGCTGTCGGTGTTCATCGCGCTGTGGAGCGCCGTGCGCGAGCGCCGGGGCGACCTCGCCATGCTGCGCATGCTGGGCGCACCCGCCACGCGCGTGGCCCTGCTGCTGCTGTGCGAGGCCCTGTGGCTGGCCGCGCTGGCTTGCGCGATCGGTCTGCTCGCGGCGCACAGTCTGGCGGCGCTGCTCGGTTCCCTGTTGATGGACAGCCAGTCGCTGGCCATCAACGGCTGGCAATGGGTGGCGGGCGAAGCCTGGGTGCCCGCGCTGGCCTTTGGTGTGGCGGTGGCGGCGGCGCTGGTGCCGGTTGTCAGTGCCTACCGTGTCGATGTTTCCCAACTTCTCAACTCGAGGTGATTCCATGAAAAAAGCCGTTCTGTTCCTGTCCGCCGTGCTCCTGTCCGCCTCCGCCATGGCCCAACACTCCGACCAGGAGGTGAAAGAAGACATCCAGCGCCACCGCGGCATGGCCGCTGCGCACGAGGGCGCGGCCAAGTGCCTGGAGGCCGGCAAGGGCGAAAAAGTCTGCATGGCGGAACTCCAGGCGGCCTGCAAAGGTCTGGCCTTGGGTAAATACTGTGGCATGCGCCACGCCCATTGATTTCCACTGCAGTCACCGATGAACCCGATGCCAATGCGAACCCTCTTGTGTGGCCTGTGGCTGAGCGGCGCTGTGGCTGTGTCGGCGCAAACGCTGAGCTCGCCGTTGCCACCCGGCACTCCGCCGCCGTCGGGTGCGGTTTTGCCCGGCGGGCAGGGCGCCGGCGTGCACAGCCCCCTGAGCCCGTTTGCGCCCCTGCCCAAGCGCACCGACGTGGTGGCCTGGTCCACGCTGACCGACTTGACCACACGGGTGGAGAAGAAACGCATCGTGCCGGTGTACCCCGCGCCGGTGGCCGCGCTCCACCAGACCACGCAGCGGCTGCAAGGTTTCATGATGCCGCTGGAGCCGGGCGAGAGCCAGCGCCATTTCCTCTTGTCCTCGGTGCCGCTGACCTGCAGTTTCTGCACGCCAGGCGGGCCCGAGAGCATGGTCGAGGTGCGCACCAAAACGCCGGTGAAGTACAAGCTCGAAGCGGTGGTGGTTGAAGGCACTTTCCATGTGCTGCAAAACGATCCCTACGGCCTGTACTACCGCATCACCAACGCCGTGGGCGTGCCTTAGCGCGGCTACCATCGGCGGGTGAACTTTGCTGCCCACCCCGCCGTCGCGTCCCTCACCCCCGTCTTTTTGCTCATGGCCATCGGCTTCCTGGCCGGGCGGCTGCAGTGGATCCGCGACGCCTCGGTGAAGGACCTCTCCAACCTCGTGTTTCTGGTGCTGATCCCGGCACTGTTGTTTCGCACCATGAGCGCGGTGCGTTTCGAAGAGCTCGACCTGCGGCCGGTGCTGGCCTATTTCCCGGCTGCGCTGCTGCTGCTGGCCGTGTCCATCGCCTGGCGCGGCTTCAACCGCACCAGCGTGGTCATGGCCATGGCCGGCGTGTTCTCGAACATGGTGATGATCGGCATCACGCTCGTGGAACTGGCCTACGGCAAGGCCGGCCTGGTCACCCTGCTGACGCTGGTGTCGGTGCATGCGCTGATCCTGTTGACCACCGGCTCCATCGTGCTGGAGCTGGCGGTGGCGCGCGAGGCCCGCGCGGGCGGTGAGCGCGCGCCCCGCCTGTGGCAGACCGCGTTCTCGGCCATCAAGGGCGCGCTGATCCACCCCATTCCCCTGCCCATCATCAGCGGTCTGCTGTTTTCACAGACCGGCCTGACGCTGCCCGCGGTGATCGACAAACCGCTGCTCCTGCTGGGCAACGCCTTCGGACCGTTGTCGTTGGTGCTGATGGGTGTGACGCTGGCCAGCACGCCGTTGCGCGGCCACCTGCGTGACGCGCTGTGGATCACCGTCTCCAAAAACCTGGTGTTGCCCGTGATGGTGGGCCTGAGCGCCTGGGCGCTGGGCATCACCGGTCTGCCCCTGACCGTGATCGTGGTCGCCGGCGCGCTGCCCATCGGCGCCAATGTGTTCTTGTTCGCCCAGCGTTACGAAGCCGCCCAGGAGCTCACCACCGCCAGCATGGGCATGACCACGCTGGCGTCGCTTTTCACGCTGAGCTTTTTCATGTTGGCCATGTCATGGATCAACTGAAGGGCCACTGTCTTGCCGGCGGCGGCTTCTCCCGACCAGAACACCGCGGAACCGGCTCTGACGGGCCGCAGGTGTTGCCCCCAGCAAGGGGGTGACGCGCCAAAGGCGCGGCGCGGGGGTGGGCTGAATTCACTGACTGATTTTTCGCGCCTCTTCGATCTGATATTCGAAGTAGCGCTGGATGCCGAACGCCACGCTGCCCATGAAAGCCACCGTGCCCATGAGCAGCGCCAGCACCAGGGTTCCGATGGTGAGCCAGTGGGTCGCGCCGGCGTTGGCGTCCACCGGCATCGTCGGGTTGAACCAGCGGTTCCACTTCTCGCGGTCGGTGAGCGCGTAGACGATGCCGGTGAGGCAGCTCGCGGCAATCGTCATGCCCAGCAGCGGGATCAACACCCAGGAGAGCTTGTCGTCCTGACCATAGGTCAACACACGGTCCACGCCCCACCAGCCCAAGGCTGCCGGGATCGGGTGCAGCCAGCCAATCCAGTCGCCCAGACCCCGCAAGTAAAAACGGTGCAACCCGAGCGTGCCACCCAGCACCGCCAGCACGACGGCCAGCGTCTTGTTCTTGCCGCGGCCGATCACGTAGCGCTTTCGGGAGGTGTGGTGTCGCCGGCGCCCAGCGTTTTCTGCATCAGCACGATGTCCAGCCAGCGGTCGAACTTCCAGCCGCAAGACTGCACCACGCCCACGGTTTCGAAACCCAGTGCCTTGTGCACGCCGATCGAACCCGCGTTGGCCGAATCGCCGATCACAGCCATCACCTTGCGCACGCCACCACGCTCCAGCGCGGCCATCAGCTCGGTCAGCAGCGCGCGGCCCAGGCCCTTGCCGTGTGCCGCCGGGTCCATGTAGATCGAGTCTTCCACCGAAAAGCGGTACGCCGGCCGGGGCTTGAACCAGTTGCCGTAGGCAAAACCGAGCACCTGGCCACCGTCTTCAACCACCAGCCAGGGCAGGCCTTTGGACAACACGTCGGCGCGTCGGGTGGTCATGTCGGACAGGCTGGGCGGCGTGGTTTCAAAGGTGCCGGTGCCGTGCAGCACGTGGTGGCCATAGATGCGGGTGATGACGTCGAGATCGTCGTCTCGGCTGGGGCGGATCGTGGGCATGGGGCTTTTCAGAACGAGCAGTGTGAAGCGGTGGCCGGTGCGGCCGCCGAGCGGGCTATAATCGCGGGTTTCGTGGCGTTTCGCTGGCCGGGTGGTCAGTCGTGTGTCTCAAGCGCTGCAGATAAAGCGGATCGAAAGATCCAGTGATGTGCCAATTTCGGCACCTCTCCACCCGAAGGATAAATCATGGTCGTCATTCGACTCTCCCGCGGCGGCTCAAAGTCCCGTCCTTTCTACAACATCGTTGTGGCCGACAAGCGCAACCGTCGTGACGGTCGTTTCATCGAGCGCATCGGCTTCTACAACCCCCTGGCACGTGGCGGCGAAGAGCCCCTGCGCATCGCCCTGGACCGTCTGACCTACTGGACCGGTGTGGGTGCCACCCCGTCCGACACGGTGGAGCGTCTGGTCAAGCAGAACGCCGCCAAGGCCACTGTCGCGGCCTGATTCTTCCGACCGCACGGTGAGCCTCCCCGCGTCCGGCGCCTTCACGGCGTCGTCTCTCCCGGCCGATGCGGTCGAGTTGGGGCGCATACAGGACGCGTGGGGCATCAAGGGCTGGGTCCGCATCCTGCCCCACAGCGCCGACACCTCGGCGTTGATTGCTTCTCAGCAATGGTTCCTCGAGCCGCCCGAAGCCCGCTTCGCGCGCGGCTTCTCGGCGTTTTCGGGCTGCGTGAATGTGGCCCTCGAAGAAGTCAAGCCACACACCGACGGTCTGGTTGCCCAGATCCAAGGCATTGTCGACCGCAACTCGGCCGAAGCGCTCAAGGGCGTGCGCATCTACCTGCCGCGCAGCGCCTTCCCGGCCACGCCCGAGGGTGAGTACTACTGGGTCGACCTGATCGGCCTGGACGTGGTCAACCGAGAAGGCGTGTTCCTGGGCGTGGTGCGCGACCTCATGGCCACTGGCCCCAATTCCGTGCTGGTGCTCGAATACACCGACACGGTCGACGGTGTCGAGCAGGTGGCCGAACGCATGATCCCGTTTGTGGCGGCCTACATCGACAACGTGGACAAGGCAGCACGCCGCATCACCGCCGACTGGCAGACAGACTATTGATTCGTCCTGATGCGCTTCGACGTCATCACGCTGTTTCCTGAACTGTTTGCGCCATTTCTGCAGCACGGTATCAACCGGCGTGCCTTTGAGTCCGGGCTGGTCGATGTTCATCTCTGGAATCCGCGCGACTTTGCCGAAGGCAACTACCGGCGAGTGGACGACCGTCCGTTCGGGGGTGGACCGGGCATGGTCATGATGGCCGAGCCCCTGTGGCAGTGTATGCAGGCCGTGCGGGCCGCGCGTGCCGAGTCTGACGACGCGCGTGCGCCGGTGGTCCTGTTTTCCCCCATCGGCGAAGCCCTCAACCACACCGGTGTCGAACGCTGGTCTGCCAGCCGGGGCGCCGTGCTGCTGTGCGGCCGTTATGAGGGCATCGACCAGCGTTTCATCGACGCCTGTGTCGACCAGCAGGTCAGCCTCGGCGACTTCGTGCTGTCGGGCGGCGAAATCGCTGCCATGGCGCTGCTCGATGCGGTGGCGCGTCTGCAGCCCGGGGTGTTGAGCGACGAAGGCAGCCACCAGCAGGACAGTTTCAACCCCGCGCTCGACGGTCTGCTTGACAGTCCGCACCACACGCGCCCCGAGGTCTGGCAGGGGCCGCAGGGCCCGATGCCGGTGCCCGAGGTGTTGCTGGGTGGTCACCACGAGCGCATCGCCCGCCACCGGCGCGAGCAGAGTTTGCTGGTCACGGCCCGCCAAAGGCCCGACCTGCTGACCCGCGCCCGGGAGCGGGGTTTGCTCGACGCCGCCGACCAAAGTTTCCTGCGCGCGCAGGGCTTGCTATAATCCAAGGCTTTTCGATCCTCTACCGGCCGCCGCGACCGGGTCAGCCCGCAACCCCAGCAGATCTTCTGCGCCAGGTTGGACAGGGCCCCTGCCGGATTCGTGGCCTTTAGTGCAGCGCGGGAATGATCGACGAACAGGAAACCATGAACCTCATCCAGACCCTTGAGCAAGAAGAAATTGCTCGCCTCGGCAAAGTCATTCCGCCGTTCGCCCCTGGCGACACGGTGATCGTCAGCGTGAACGTGATCGAAGGCACCCGCAAGCGTTTGCAGGCCTACGAAGGTGTGGTGGTTGCCCGCCGCAATCGTGGCCTCAACTCCAGCTTCATCGTGCGCAAGATCTCCAACGGCGAAGGTGTCGAGCGCACCTTCCCGCTGTACAGCCCGCTGATCGCCAAGATCGAAGTCAAGCGCCGCGGTGATGTGCGCCGCGCCAAGCTGTACTACCTGCGCGACCGCAGCGGCAAGTCGGCACGTATCAAGGAAAAGCTGGGCGCCAAGGCTGCATAAGCCTCTGCTCGCTCTGGCAGTAAAAAAGCCGCTCCCCGGAGCGGCTTTTTTTCGTCTGGCCTATGCTCTGCCACCCATGACACAACTGTTGCCCGCGTTCGATCCCCGCCTGGTGCCCATCGTCCATGCTGGCGACGGCATGTACCCCGCCCATCCTGAACGCCTCACCCCTGAAGGCTTGCGCGAACTGTTCGCCAACCCACCGGTCTGGACGCCCGAACTGGTGCGAGAGGTCAAGTTTGCCAACCGCGCCCCCGCGCATGCAGCCGTGATGCTGCCGCTGGTGATGCGCGATGAGCTCACCTTGCTGCTCACCCAGCGCACAGCCCATCTCTCCACCCATTCGGGCCAGATCGCACTGCCCGGCGGCAAGATCGACCCCACCGATGCCGACCCCACCGCCGCGGCATTGCGAGAAACCTTTGAAGAGATCGGCATTCCACCCGAGCGCATCGAGGTGCTGGGCACGTTGCCGGTGTATGTCACGGGCACGTCGTTCATCGTCACGCCGGTGGTGGGGCTGGTGCAGCCTGGGTTTGAACTTGTGCCCAACCCCGATGAAGTGGACGATGTGTTCGAGGTGCCGTTGTCCTTTCTCATGAACCCGCTGCACCACCGCCGGCACGCCTTTGACTTCGAGGGCGTGGTGCGCGAGTGGTATTCCATGCCTTACCAGGACGGCGATCAGGAGCGCTTCATCTGGGGTGCCACCGCCGGCATGCTGCGCAACTTCTATCGGCTGCTCAGCGCCTGAACCGTTGCGCAGGCCTGCGCTGTGCGGGCCACTATGATCGACCCATGGGTTTTTTCGCCATCCTCATCGCCTTGCTGCTCGAACAGGCGCGTCCTCTGGCCTACGACAACGTGGTGCACGCCGCACTGCGCGGTTGGTCGCGCACGGTCCGCCGCAACCTTGATGCGGGCGAGTCCTCGCACGGTTGGGTGGCTTGGTCGCTGGCCGTGGGTGTGCCTGCGCTCACCGTGGCGCTGGTGCACTGGGGCTTGTGGTGGTTCAGTTCGGTGCTGGCCTTTGTGTGGATGGTGGCGGTGCTGTACGTGACGCTGGGCTTTCGCCAGTTCAGCCATCACTTCAGCGAGATCCGCAACGCGCTCGAAGAAGGCAACGATGCGCTGGCGCGCGAGAAGCTCGCCGCCTGGCTCCGGGTGGATGCCTCCAGCTTGCCGCGCAGCGAACTGCTGCGCCAGGTGATCGAACACTCGGTGCTCTCGGCACACCGCCATGTGTTCGGCGTGCTGGTGTGTTTTGTGGTGTTCTGGGGCCTGGGGCTCGGGCCCGCCGGCGCGGTGTTTTACCGTTCGGCCGAATATCTCTCGCGCAACTGGCGGGCGCGCCCCGATGGCACGCCGAGCGTCGCGCTGCGACACGCCGCCGCCAAGGCCTGGGCCTTGGTCGACCATGTGCCCGCGCGCGTAACGGCGCTGGGCTTTGCAGTGGTCGGCAACTTCGAGGAAGCCGTGGCCAGCTGGCGCGGCGACGCCGAGCGCTTCGCACCGGGCAGCAACGGTGTGGTGCTCGCCGCGACCTCGGGCGCGCTCAACGTGCGCCTCACGCCGCAGCCGGATCCTTCTGTGGTGCCCGAAGAGGGTGACCCCGGCAGCCGGCCCGAGCCGCAGCTGGCGCACCTGGGCAGCGTGGTGGGGTTGGTATGGCGCGCCGTGGTGCTATGGATGCTGCTGCTCGCGCTGGTCACGCTCGCGCGCTTCTGACCCGCCTCAGTACTTTCGTTTGTCGGAGAGCTCGGCGAACAGCTCTCGGTAGAGGCGGTATCGGTTTTCGCTTATCGCCAGCGGATCGCCCCCGGTCACTTCAGCATCCCCCGTCTGCACATGCGCCACCACCGCACAGCCCGGCTCGTGCAGGTGGGTGCAGTTGTAAAAGCGGCAACTGCCGAGCGTGGCATTCAAGTCGGGCATCAGGTGCGCGAGCTGCATGGGTTCGATGTGGTTCAGGCCGAATTCCTGGAACCCGGGTGAGTCGATCAGCGCAGTGGTGCGGGCTTCGTCCACCCAGTACCAGCTGGTGCTGGTGGTCGTGTGTTTGCCCGAGTTCAACGCGCGCGAGATCTCGCCGGTGAGGGCCTTGGCCGTGGGCACCAGCCGGTTCACCAGCGTGCTCTTGCCCACACCCGAAGGACCCAGCACCAGCGTGCGCTGGCCGGCCAGTCGCTGCTGCAGTGCGTCCAGGCCGTCGTCTCCATCGGCATCCTGGCCTTCGGCCTTCAGGCGCAGCGGCATTACCGTGCAGCCCATGCGCCGATAAGGGTCGAGCCGCGCCCAGGCGCGGTCAAACGCCGGCTGCAGGTCGCTCTTGTTGAGCACGATCAGCACCTCGATGCGTTCGGCCTGCGCGGCGATCAGGGCGCGCGCCAGCTGGCTCTCGGAGAACTCGGGATCGGCGGCCACCAGCACCAGCACCTGGTCGAGGTTGGCCGCAAACGACTTGGTGCGCATCTCGTCCTGGCGGTAAAACAGGTTGCGCCGCTCGTTCACGCGTTCGATGCTGCCTTCGTCGCCAGTGATCTGCCATTGCACCTGATCACCCACCACCACCGGGTTCTTCTTGCCCCGCGGGTGGCAGATGCGGCGTTCTCCGTCGGTGCTTTCCACCATGCAGTGGCGACCGTGGGCCGCCACGACCAGCCCGGTTTGAAGTGCGGCCATCAGGCCTTCTGCAGTGCGTCCACCGCACCCGCGCAGTGGAAATCGCTCACCGAAATGCCGCCCACGTCGTGCGTGTTGAAACGCACCGTGCAGCGGCTGTAGCCCAGGGCCAGGTCGGGGTGGTGGTCTTCGCGGTGGGCGATCCAG
>PNMH01000042.1 GCA_013823505.1 Polaromonas sp.
CGCGGCCCGGTCTCGCCCTCCATGGGTTCAAACCGGCGCACGTCTTCTTCCCAGAACAGACGACGCAGGATGGTGTCCGCGTCCAGCGTCAACAGCTCTTCGCGCTTGAGGCTGGAAGCGAGGATCGCGATGCGGTTGTAGTCCTCGTTCAGGCCGATCTGGTCTTCGTCGCGCGCGCCCGACTGGCCTGCGAGGTTGCCGCTGCCCTGCAGCGGCAGGCGCTGGATCAAGAGGCCGGCGGCCACGTGTTCGTTGGCCGCGAGCACCAGGCGCGTGTCGAGTTGCTCACTCTGCAGCATGTAGTGCTCAATCACCTCGCTGAGTTTTTCCAGCTTCTCGCGCTGGTCGCCGTACAGCGGCACCACGCCTTGGTACGGCGCCTGACCGGGCAGGCGGTCCTTCGGGTCGAGCGTGATGGCGCAGCGGCCCTGGTTGGTCACGTTGACCATGTGGGAGAGCGGTGCGTCAGGCGCCACTTCGCCGATGACGGTGGCGGTGGCGCGAAGGCTCAGGTCGGGCTGCACCTCGGCCACGGCCAGCTTCACCGGCCCGTCGCCCATGATCTGCATGATGAGCGCGCCGTTGAACTTGATGTTGGCCTGCATCAGCGTGGCGGCTGCCGTCATCTCGCCCAGCAGCTCGGTCACGGCCACGGGATAGCCGCCACCGTCTTTGTGGCGTTGCAGGATTTCCTGCCAGGCGTCGGTCAAGCGCACGAGCATGCCGCGCACCGGCAGGCCTTCAAAGACGAATTTGTGGAGTTCGGACAAGCGGGGCTTTCAGGGATCGTTCGGAAAATGCAATCGTGGCAGATCGGGCTCAGCCGATCTTTTTCAAGGTCTTGCGATAACGCGCAGCGTTGTCGGTGTAGTGCTTCGCGCTCATGCGCAGGCCTTCGATCTGCTCTGGCGTGAGCGCCTTGACGGCCCGCGCCGGGGTGCCCAGGATCATGCTGCCGTCGGGAAACTCCTTGCCTTCGGTCACCAGCGAGCCCGCACCCACGAGGCAGTGCTTGCCGATCTTCGCGCCGTTGAGCACCACCGCGCCGATGCCAATCAGCGAGCCGTCGCCGATGGTGCAGCCGTGCAGCATCACCTGGTGGCCCACCGTCACGTTCTCACCCACGGTCATGGGGAAACCGACGTCGGCGTGCAGCACGCTGCCGTCCTGGATGTTGCTGCCGCGCCCCACCGTGATGGTTTCCGTGTCGCCGCGCAGCGTCACACCGAACCACACGCTGCTGTCTTCTGCCAACACCACGTTGCCGATGACCTGGGCGTTGTCGGCCACCCAGGCCGATGCGGCCACCTGAGGGATCATGCCGTCGAGTTCGTAAAGGGCCATGTGTGGTGTCTCCTGTGGGGAAACCTAGAATTGTAGGGATGCAAGCCCCCGCCGACCTGTCGCCACCCCCTTCGGTTTCACTGCGAGCACAGGCCTTGCAGGCGCTGTGCCTCGGCGATCCGGCTCAGAAAGTCGCGGCCACCCACGCGCTCTTTGCGGCCCGACAGGCGGGCCTGACGCACCTGGACACGGCCGAGCGCCTGACCCCCGACCCCACCACGCCCTTGCCCGGTCGGCCAGCGCAGCCTGTGCTCATCGCGCCGGTCGACGTGCCCCAGCGCTCGCCCCTCACCCCCGACGGCTTCGCCATGCTGCTGCATGCGGTGGCGCACATCGAGTTCAACGCGATCAACCTCGCCCTGGACGCCGTCTGGCGTTTCCCCGACATGCCGGCCGACTACTACACCGACTGGCTGCAGGTGGCGCACGAGGAAGCCATTCACTTCGGCCTGCTGCGTGAGCACCTGCAAAGCCTGGCCCACGACTACGGCGACTTCGCCGCGCACAACAGCCTGTGGGAAATGTGCATCCGCACCCAGCACGACGTGACCGCGCGCATGGCCCTGGTGCCGCGCACCATGGAAGCCCGAGGCCTGGACGCCACGCCACCCATGCAAGCGCGCCTGCGCAAGGTGGGCACACCGGCAGCCTTGCGGGCGGTCGAGATCCTCGACGTGATCCTGCGCGACGAGATTGGCCACGTGGCGGTGGGCAACCGCTGGTACGGCTGGCTGTGCGCGCAACAAGGCATCGAGCCGCTGTCGCACTACCGCCGGCTGGCGCGCGAGCACTCGGCGCCGCGTCTGAAGCCGCCGTTCAACGAATCGGCACGCCTGGCCGCGGGGTTCAGCCAGCCCGAACTCGACGCCCTGCTGGCCCCTTGAGGCCCGAGGTCATCACGACAGGCGAAAGTCGTCCCGCAGCGCCACACGGGTGTACGTGACGGGCGCAGGCGCGCGGCCCAGCAGCTTTGGCAACGCATTGGGCACCGGCATGTTGTCCCGCTGCAGCAGGATCCAGTGGCCATAGCTGAACGGGCTGAACCGGAACAGGTCGCAAAGGTGCGCTCCCGCGCGGCTGACCCAGTCGGGCAACAACACCTGCAGGGCTTTGGGCGCGGGTTGCGCGTGTTCGACCCCGCGCAGCACCTGCAGGTAGTGGCGATAGGCAAAGAGCCGTTCACCGCCCAGATTCGCCTCGCGCTGGTGGGCCAGCGTGGGCATGTGCGCCAGCACCGCAAAGGCCTCGCCCAGATCCCCCGCCTGCAGCGCGGCAATGCGGCCGGTGGCACCCCGAGGCACAAAATGCACGGGCCAGCTCGCCAGCATGCGCAACCAGCTGGCGCCGAACCCGCCGATGCCGTCGATCAGGGAAGGCCGCACGATGCAATGGTCGGCGCCGCTGGCTTGAATGGCCTGCTCGCCGCGCAGCTTGCTCGACAAGAAGCGGCTCTTCGCCCCCTCGTGCAGGCCCAGAGCGGACGTGTGGATGAGCCGCACGCCCGCCGCTGCGCAGGCCTGAGCCAGCGCCTTGGGCATGCGGTGGTGCACGTCCTCGTAGCTTTCCCCGACACGCTGGCGCAGGATGCCCACGCAATTGATGACCACGTCGATACCGTGCAGATGCATGCGCCACGCGTCGGGGTGCAGCTGGGTTTGAAGCTGAAGCTGCACCCACGAATGTGGATCAGGCTGCGCATCCGCCGCCCCTTCGGGCGCCCGGCGGCGCACGGCGATCACCTCGAAGCCGCGTGCGAGCAGCGCCTGCAGCACCTGGCCACCAATGAAACCTTTGGCACCCAGCAGCAGCACACGCACCCGCCTGGGAGCGGGCGTCGGGGGATGAACCATGGACGGCTGTCGTTCTCTGGGAGGGGTGACCAGTGTCTGCATGGCGAGGTGGCGTGTTGGATCGGCGCTCGGATTCTAGGTGGCGCCCTTCAATCGGCAGCGCTCGAGGACACAGGGCGGCCCATCCCGGATAATTCGTGATGACTTCTGCACCCCCGACCGCTTTCAGCACCCTCCCCCTTTCGCCCGCCACGCTGGCCAACCTGCAACAGCTCGGCTACAGCGAAATGACGCCGATCCAGGCGGCCGCGCTGCCGCCGGCATTGCTGGGCAAGGACATCATTGCCCAGGCCAAGACCGGCAGTGGCAAGACCGCCGCCTTCGCCCTCACCCTGCTGGCCAACCTCAACGCCCGCCGATTTGCGGTGCAAACCCTGGTGCTGTGCCCCACGCGCGAGCTGGCCGACCAAGTGACCACCGAGATCCGACGCCTGGCGCGGGCCGAAGACAACATCAAGGTCGTCACGCTGTGTGGCGGCGTGCCCTTGCGTGGGCAGCTCGCCACGCTGGAGCACGGCGCACACATCGTGGTGGGCACACCCGGCCGCATCATGGACCACCTGGAGCGAGGCAGCCTGCCGCTGGACGCGCTCAACACCCTGGTGCTGGACGAAGCCGACCGCATGCTCGACATGGGCTTCTTCGACGACATCGTGACCGTGGCCAAGCAGTGCCCCAAGACACGCCAGACCCTGTTGTTCTCCGCCACCTATCCCGAAGGCATTGCCAAACTCAGCGCGCAGTTCATGCGCGATCCGGTCACGGTGAAAGTGGAGGCGCAGCACGCGGGCGCACAAATCGAGCAGCGCTGGTACGAGGTGAAGGACACCGAGCGCCTGGACGCGGTGAGCAAGCTGCTGGCCCACTTCCGCCCGGCCAGCACACTGGCCTTCTGCAACACCAAGGCGCAATGCCGCGACCTGGTGGCCGTGCTGCAAGCCCAGGGCATCAGCGCGCTGGCGCTGTTTGGTGAACTGGAGCAGCGCGAGCGCGACCAGGTGCTGGTGCGCTTTGCCAACCGCAGTTGCTCGGTGCTCGTGGCCACCGACGTGGCCGCGCGCGGACTCGACATTGCCAGCCTGGCCGCCGTGATCAACGTGGACGTGACGCCGGATGCCGAGGTGCACATCCACCGCATCGGCCGCACCGGCCGCGCCGGCGAAAGCGGCCTGGCGCTCAACCTGGTCAGCATGGACGAGATGGGCAGCGTGGGCAAGATCGAACAACTGCAGGGTCGCGAATCGAAGTGGCATCCCTTGAGCGAACTCGTGCCCACCGGCAAAGGCCCGCTGGTGCCGCCCATGGTCACGCTGCACATCCAGGGCGGGCGCAAGGAAAAGATCCGCCCCGGCGACGTGCTGGGCGCCCTCACCGCCGATCTGGGCTACACCCGCGAGCAGGTGGGCAAGATCAACGTGAACGAGTGGTCGACCTACGTGGCCGTGGACCGCAACATCGCCGAGCAGGTGGCCAGCCGCCTGAACGACGGGCGCATCAAGGGCAAGAGCGTGAAGGTGCGGGTGCTGGAGGACTGAACGCCGCGTCCCGGCGCGGCATCAGGCTGCGCCAGCGGGCCGGACCGCCTGCCGCACCACTTCGCTGAGTATCCCGTCGAGTTCACTCGCTTCGACCGGTTTGCGCAGCACGACGGCAAACAAGGTTTTCAGCAGCTGCGCATCGGCTTCGTCCAGATTGCCGCTCAGCAACACCACGGGCGGGGGCTGCTCCATGGAACGGATGCGCTGACCCAGACCCACCCCATCGAGCCTGGGCATCGACAGGTCGGTGAGTACCACGTCCCAACGCTGGGCGGACTGCACCAGATAACTCCAGGCCTCCTCGCCATCCCGCGCACGCGTCACGTTCCAGCCCTTGCGCTCCAGCAAGGCGCTCCACGATTGACGAACCAGCTGGTCATCGTCGACGAACAGCAGTTCACGCCTTTGCCTGTCCGGCAGTGCGGCTTGCGCAGGCAACGTCACCAACCCGTCGTCCTCACAGGCCGGCAGGTACAGGCAGAAGCGGGTGCCCTCGCCCAGCACGCTGGACAAGCCGATGTACCCACCGTGGTGGGCGGTGATGCCCTGCGCCACCGACAAGCCCAGACCGGTGCCGCGTCCGACGCTCTTGGTGGTGAAGAAGGGCTCAAACACGCGGCGCGCCACCTCGGGGGGCATGCCGGGGCCGAAATCATGCACCTCGATCGTGAGAAAGCGACCCTGGGTGAGCTTTGCCATGTCCGACGGCATGGACTGGCCGTCCGCCAGGGGCAAGGTGATCCCGTCAATGGTGATCTCGATCCGGCCCTTGCCCTCCATGGCATCGGCGGCGTTGATCAAGAGGTTCACCAGCACCTGCTGCAATTGCGTCGGATCGCCCTCAACCAGGTCCATTTCGGCACGGTGAATGGCCACGATCTCGCACTCGCGCGTGAGGCCGGCACTCACCAAGCGGCGGGTGTCATCAACCAGGGTTCGCAGGTGCAAGCGCTGCAGCTTGGGCGTGGTCTTGCGGCCAAACGCGAGCAACTGCCGGATCAAGCCATCGGCGTACTTCGTGGCCTTCAGCGCCTGCCCCAGCGACTCGTGGCCCGGGTGTTTCTCTTCGAGATCTTCCATGGTGAGACGCACCCACCCGGTCACGGCCGCCAGCGAGTTGTTGATGTCGTGCGCAATGCCCCCGGCCAACCGCCCGAGGGCTTCGGATTTCTGGCTTTGCATCAACTGCGCCTGGATGGCCTCTTGCTGCTCAAAGGACTCTTGCTGCTGTTGTGCATCCGAGCGCACCCGCTGCAGCAGTCCGTTGACGCCACGGGCCAATGAACTGATCTCGTCATCGCCTTGCACGAGCACCGGGGGCGCTGCGGTGGGACCGTCCCGGGTGATGACATCGATGTCGTTGTAGAGGCGTTGCAGCCGTTTGAGCAGAAACCGGTCCAGGATCAGCACCAGCAGCAAGCTGGCCATCAACGATGTGAAGACGATCACCATCACGCCCTGCCCGTTCAACGCCTGGCCCTGCTCCTGCAGGTTTCGGTCCAACCCGAGGACGAGTTCCGCCACCGCACGACCTTCATGGTCTTGCAGCACGGCGTGCAGGTCGTCCCGCTCGGCGTTGACCCGCTGCACGTAAAACGGCTCGTTCGACCGAGCGGGCGCTGCGAACGACAAGCGCGCCGGCATCATCAGCACGTCGCTCAGTTGATCCACCTCGGCCTGGTCAAAACGTCGCACCATGACCATGACGCCCTGTGTCGCACCCTCCTGAAAATCCGGCTGGCGGACCGCGGCAGCGATCACGATCTCCAGTTCGCCGTCCACCACCCGCAAGGTTTGCAGCACCGCCTTGGGGTCTGATCCCTCCATGGCCTGCATGGCCAGCGTCTGCAAGGGTGCAATGCGCTCGGTGGCCAGGCTGGTCAGGCGCTCCTTGTTCTCGCGCCCGACCGTGGCCAGCGCGCGGCCCTGGCGGTCGAACACCAGCACCTCCGAAATGCGCAGCGACCCCATGTTGTCCACGTCGAAGTTGTCGACCATGAAGTCGGGTCGTTTGCCATGGACAAACTCCACTGCATCGGCCCAGTAGGCGTAGTCCTGGGCAGTGGCGCTCAACCCCTGAACCTGCTGGTTGAGCACCCGCTTGGCGCGCTCCCCCTCCCGCTCGGCGTACTCTGTTTCCAGCCGGGAGAAGGAGTCTTGCACCACGGTGCGCGCGCCCACAAGGGCACCGCCCGCGCACACGGCGACGGCCAGGAGGATCAATCCCCAAGCCTTGTGTTGTAGTTTCATGGTGTGTGAGTATCGACGCTTGGGGACGAAAGTGAAGCGGTGCGCGGCTTGCAGTCGGGCGCACCGTGATCTGGTCGACAATCTCCGCATGACCGATCAGACCCCCACCCCCAACACCCGACCCACCCTCCCCGACCGCTTGTCCATCGATGTCCGCAGTCCGCACCATGTGCCCGCCGTGTTCGAGCACGACATCGGCATCCGTTTCAATGACAAGGAGCGTTTCGACGTGTCCGAGTATTGCATCAGCGAAGGCTGGGTGAAGGTGCCTTCGGGCAAGACGCTCGACCGCAAAGGCCAACCGCTGCTCATCCAGCTCAAGGGCCGGGTCGAGGTTTTCTACAAATAGAGACCATTTGGGCTGAACGCATGGGCCCGCACAGGCTCTCACTTGGCCTATGCACCGCCGATTCTTCATGTCAGCCGCTGCCTGCGCAGCGTTCGGCTCCCCAGCGTGGGCCGGTACATCGGACGCCGATGATCCACCCGCCCAGCCCCCTGGCGTCACCGTGTCGACCGAGGTGTTGCAACGTTCGGTGGCGCAACGCTTTCCGCTGCGCTACCCGGTGCAAGGTCTGCTCAACCTGGACTTGCAACCTCCCACGCTGAGCCTGCTGCCAGCGCAGAACCGCCTGCGCGCCGCGATGGTGGTGGACGCTGCCGGCCCGGCACTCAACCGAAGCCACCGCGGCACCTTTGACCTGGACTTCGCGCTGCGCTACGAAGCCAGCGATCGCACGTTGCGCGCGCACCAGTTGCGCATCGACCGGCTGCGCTTTCCCAGCCTGCAACCCAGCGTGGTGGAGCTGCTCAACACCTACGCGCCCGCGCTGGCCGAACAGTCGCTGCGCGAAGTGGTGCTGCACCGCCTGCAGCCTCAAGACCTGCGCATGGCCGATGCCATGGGCATGCAGCCCGGGGCGATCACGGTGACCGATTCGGGTCTGGTGATTGCCTTCGTGTTGAAGCCCTTGTGACAGCCGGGCGCACAATCGCCCGATGAAAGCCCCTCCCCGACTGCAATCCCTCGTTGAAGAGGGTCTCATCGACACCGTGGTGCGACAGCTCATGAGCGGCAAGGAAGCCATGGTCTACGTGGTGCGGTGTGGTGACGAGACCCGCTGCGCCAAGATCTACAAGCAAGCGAACAACCGCAGCTTTCGCCAGGCGGTGGACTACACCGAAAACCGCAAGGTGAAGAACTCGCGCCAGGCACGCGCCATGGCCAAGGGCACCAAGTTCGGTCGCGAATCGCAAGAAGCCGCATGGCAAAGCGCCGAGGTTGACGCGCTCTACCGCCTGGCCGCGGCCGGTGTGCGCGTGCCCCAACCCTTCAACTTCGCCGACGGTGTGCTGCTCATGGAGCTGGTGACCGATGCCGACGGGGACGCGGCACCCCGTCTCAATGACGTGATGTTCACGCCCGAGCAGGCGCGGCAGCACCACGCCACGCTCATCGGCGAGGTGGTGCGCATGCTGTGCGCAGGCGTGGTGCACGGTGATTTGTCGGAGTTCAACATCCTGCTCGCGCATTCGGGTGAAGACGGCAGCGACGATTTCCCTGTGATCATCGACCTGCCGCAGGCGGTGGACGCCGCCGGCAACAACCACGCGCAGCGCATGCTGCTGCGCGACGTGGCCAACCTGCGCGACTTCTTCGGCCAGTTCGCACCCGAGCTCCTCAAAACGCAGTTCGGCCCCGAGATCTGGAGCCTGTACCAAAGCGGCCTGCTGAGCAATGACACGCCACTCACCGGCCGCTACGAGCGCGCACCGGGCACGGTGGACCTGGGCAGCGTGATGCGCGAGATCGACGACGCGCGCGACGAAGACGCAGCGCGTCGCTTGCGCATGGCGCAAACGTAAGCGGGTCTTTACACCGAGTACCCGTGGGGCCGTGTAAGGAATGCCGGCTGTGGTCGACTCACGTCCATGAACATCCCGTCCACCCTCACCCGCCGCCAGACCATGAAACTCCTGTCCTTGCTCGGCCTGGGCTCTCAGGCCGCCGCGCCCATCGCCCCAGCGGTGGCCGCCACCGACCCCTGGAAACTCAGCGAAGCCGAGTGGAAAAAGCGCCTGACGCCCGCCCAGTTCGACGTGCTGCGCGAAGAAGGCACCGAGCGCCCGGGCAGCAGCGCGCTCAATGCCGAGAAGCGCAAAGGCACTTTCCACTGCGCAGGTTGTGACTTGCCGCTGTTCTCGTCCGACACCAAGTACGAGAGCGGCACCGGCTGGCCGAGCTTTCACACACCGCTGGCGGGTGCGCTGGGCACCAAGACCGACTACAAAGCACTGTTTCCACGCACCGAATATCACTGCGTGCGCTGCGACGGACACCAAGGCCATGTGTTCAACGACGGGCCCAAGCCCAGCGGCAAGCGCTACTGCAACAACGGTGTGGCGCTCACCTTCAAGGCGGCGGCATGAGCGCCGGCTGGATAAGTGGCCTTCTGGCATCGATGCTGTTGTCCGCAGGCGCTGCCCACGCGCAAACGGCACCTGTCACCGCCAAGGCCACGTTCGCAGGCGGCTGCTTCTGGTGCGTGGAATCCGATTTCGACAAGGTCCCCGGCGTGATATCGACCACCTCGGGATACATCGGCGGCACAACAGCCAACCCCACTTACGAGCAGGTGTCTCGCAACAGCACGGGCCATGCCGAAGCGGTGGAAATCGTGTTTGACCCGGCCAAGGTGAGCTACGCCACCCTGGTCGAGAAGTTCTGGCGCACCATCGACCCCACAACGAAGGACCGCCAGTTCTGCGACGCGGGCAATCCTTACCGCACGGCCATCTTCACCCACGACGCGGCGCAGGCGGAGGTGGTGAAACGTTCGCTGGCGGCGCTTGAAAAATCCAAGCCGTTCAAGGAGCCGATCGTCACGCAGGTGGTGCCCGCCAGCATGTTCTACGCGGCCGAGGACTACCACCAGGACTACTACCTGAAGAACCCGATTCGCTACAAGTACTACCGCACGAGTTGCGGTCGCGATGCACGCCTGCAACAACTCTGGGGTCCGGTCAAGAACTAACCCCGCGGATGGTGCTGCGCGACGATGGTCTTGAGACGCTCCCGCGCCACATGGGTGTAGATCGTGGTCGTGGAAATGTCGGCGTGGCCGAGGAGCATCTGCACCGCGCGCAAATCCGCACCGTGGTTGAGCAAGTGGGTGGCGAATGCGTGGCGCAAGGTGTGGGGCGAAATGGGTGCCGTGATGCCGGCGGCCAGTGCGTATTTCTTCACCAGCTGCCAGAACATTGCGCGCGTCATGGCTTCACCCACCCGTGAGCCGCGCGAAGTGACAAACAGGTCTTCGCTCTGCAGACCGTTCAAGATGTCGCCGCGCCCCTGCCCCAGGTAACGCTGCAGCCACTGGCCGGCCACCTGGCCAAACGGCACCAGCCTTTCCTTGTCGCCCTTGCCGGTGATGCGCAGCACCTGCTCGTTCATGGCCACGTGCCAGGTCTTGAGCGTCACGAGTTCGCTCACGCGCAGGCCGCTGGCGTAGATGAGTTCGAGCATGCAACGGTCGCGCAGGCCCAGCGGTGTGCCCACATCGGGTGCGTGGAGCAAGGCCTCCACCTGAGCTTCCGACATCGTCTTGGGCACGCGCAAGGGCTGACGTGCGGGCGAGAGTCTTAACGTCGGATCGGCGTTGATGAAGCGCTCGCGCAGCGCCCAGCGGAAGTAGCGCTTGAACACCGTGAGCCGGCGGTTGGCGGTGGTGGCGCGCGTCTGGCTGTGGCGCTCGCTGAAATAGCCGTTGAGGTCGGCCTCGGTGGTTTGGGGAAGCGTCTTGCCTTGGCTGGCCAGCCACTGGCCCAGCAACACCAGATCACGCCGGTAGGCGTCCAGCGTGTTGCGCGAGAGGCCCTCTTCGAGCCAGAGCGCGTCGACAAAAGCCCCGGCAAGGTCCTCGCTGGTCGATGCCAGGGCCGGATCCATCACTCCAGCTTGAGCTTCTGCTTGGCGACCACTTCCTTGTAGACATCGAACTCGGCCTTGATCTGTGCCGTGAACTCGGCCGGCGTGTTGGCCACGATCAGCGAGCCGGTGTCTTCAACCCGCTTGCGCACGGCCGGATCGGTCAGTGCCTGCTTGGTGGCGCTGGAGATCTTGTCCACCACTTCCGGTGGCAAACCCTTGGGGCCAATCAGGCCGTAATAAGCCATGCGGTTCACCGGCTCCAGGCCCACTTCCTTGAAGGTGGGCACGGTGGGCATGCTGGCCACACGCTGAGGTGCCGCGACCACGATGGCGATCAGGCGGCCATCGCGGATGAAAGGCAGCGCGGAAGGCAGGTTGTCAAAAATGATCGGCACCTGGCCACCCACGGTGTCGTTGAGCGCGGGGCCCGCACCACGGTAAGGGATGTGCGTGATGAAGGTGTTGGTCAAGCTCTTGAACAGCTCGGTCTGCAGGTGGCCAATGCCGCCGGTGCCCGAGGTGGCGTAGCTGTATTTGCCCGGGTTCTTCTTGAGTTCGGCAAGGAACCCCTTGTAGTCCCTGGCCGGAAAGCTGGGGTGCACCGCGATCACGTTGGGCGTGGCCGCGATGTTGATGATGGGCGTGAAATCGGTGAGCGTGTTGTACGGAATTTTGGGATTGATCGCCGGGTTGGCAGCGGTGGTCGACACCGTGGCCATGCCCAGGATGTAGCCATCGGCCGGGGCACGGGAGAGCTCCAGCGCACCCACCACACCACCGCCACCGGCCTTGTTCTCCACGATCATGTTCTGACCCAGGGCCTTGCCGAGCGACTCCGACATGACGCGCGCAATGATGTCGGTGGTGCCGCCGGGCGCAAACGGGACTTGCAGACGGATGACCTTGTTCGGGTAGGCCTGAGCCCAGGCAGACCCACCCACCACCACCGTGGCACAGGACAGACCGATTGCAACCAGTTGACGACGAGAGACCATGAGACGTGCTCCTTGCAAAAGACATTCAGGATGACAGGCCGGGTTCAGCCTGATCCGCGCAACCCGGGTGGGGTTTCGCGATGCGAGCCTGCAATGTAGCCGCTGGGCAGACGCGTGACCATGGGACAACTACATAAGTGGAAACCCCTGAACGACGCGGGCGGCAAGCTATGCTCCCCCGGTGAATTTCGCCCAACTCCTCTTCCCCGACTTCTCGCTCATTCTCTGTGGCTACCTGGTGTGCCGCTTCACGGCACTCAACCGCAAGGTATGGGAGCAAGTGGAGAGCCTGGTGTACTACTTTCTGTTTCCGGTGCTGCTGTTCCACAGCATCGTGAAGAGCCCGCTCGACCTGAGCCAGGCCTCCAGCCTCATGGGCGCCGGCATCTCGCTCGGCCTGTGCGGCATCGCGCTGTCGTACTCGCTCCCCCACTGGCCGTGGATCGGCAAACACTTGGACGTGCGCCTGCACGCGGCCAGCGCCCAGGTGGGCTTTCGCTTCAACTCGTTCATTGCACTCGCGCTGGCCGAAAAAGTGGCCGGGCCACCGGGCCTGCTCATGATCGCGGTGCTGATCGGCGTGTGTGTCCCGCTGTTCAACGTGGGCGCGGTGTGGCCCATGGCGCGCCACGCCAACAAGGGCTTTGCGCGCGAGCTGCTGCGCAATCCGCTCATCGTGGGCACCGTCTCGGGGCTGGTCGCCAACCTGTTGGGCTTTTCCATGCCGTTCTGGCTGGAGCCCACGGTCAACCGCATCGGCCAGGCCTCGCTGGCGCTGGGCCTGATGGCCGCCGGTGCCGGCATGCAGTTCGGCATGCTGGCCAGCGCCAAGACCCTGGGCGGGCTGGTGCTGGCGGTCAAACACCTGGGCATGCCGGTCATGGCGCTCGGGCTGGCCCTGCTGTTCCGCCTGGACCCGACCCAAACCACCATCCTCCTCATGTTTTCGGCCGTGCCCACCGCGTCCAGCTGTTATGTGCTGGCCGCGCGCATGGGCTACAACGGACCCTACGTGGCCGGGCTGGTCACACTGTCCACCTTGCTGGGCATCGTGAGCCTGCCGTTCGCACTCGGCGTGCTCAGGCCACTGGCCGGCGCATGATTTACACCCTCTTCTGAAAGTCCCCATGAACCCATTGCGCTGTTCCACCCCTGTGTCTGGCCTGTTGCTGGGTCTGTTGTTCGCCGCCTCCGCGGTCCATGCGCAAGCCATTGGCGAGGTCGACACGGTGTTCAAACTGTTCGGTCCCGACCACAAGATCGTGGTCGATGCGTTCGACGATCCCAAGGTCAAGGGTGTCACCTGCTATGTGTCGCGCGCCAAGACCGGCGGCATCAAGGGCGGTCTGGGTCTGGCCGAGGACACGTCGGACGCCAGCATCGAGTGCAAGCAGGTGGGCGCCGTCTCGTTCGCGGGCGACCCCCTGCGCCAGCAAGAGGTGGTGTTCACCGAGCGCACGTCGCTGGTGTTCAAGAAGCTGCAAGTGGTGCGCATGGTCGACAAGACCCGCAACACCCTGGTCTACCTGAGCTACTCAGACCGCGTGATCGAAGGCTCGCCCGACAACAGCATCACCGCGGTGCCGCTGCCCGCCGGCACCACGATTCCGATGCGCTGATGATTCAGCGCGGCGGCGCCACCAGGTCGATGCGCCGCTGCAAGGCAGCCGCCGCGTTCGCATCGCCAGCGGACTGCGCGCGTTGTTGCTGCACTTTCAGCCAGGCCAGCAAAGGCCGGCGCCAGCCGCGCGCTGACGCGGTGTCCACGGCTTGCGTGATCACCGCGGGCGTCGCACGCCCACTGCGAAACAGCACACCAGCGGCCACCAGTTGCGAGAGCGGGTCTTTGATCGCGGCCAACGCCGCTTCTGGCGATGCGTTGCCAACGAGGGCCCGATGCACCTTGGGCAACTGCGCTGCATCGGCAGCCTGCGCCGTGCCCGCCAGGTACCGCGCATAGGCCTGATCGGCCGGCGCCGCGTCCTGCGCCAACGCGTCAAAACCGGCGCAAGGCTCCACCACCAGACTGGCCACCCGCGTGGCACAGCGCAGCAACTCCAGCCGCGCCACCAAGGCCACCTGCCCGGTGCTGGCCAATTCGGCACGTGCCCGGTTGAACTCCGCCGCCTCGATGCGGCTGTCGCCGCTGAGCCAGGCCTCGGTGGCACGTTCGCTGCTGCCCTTGGCCTCAAGCGGCCAGTCGGGGGGTGGGGGCGTGCTGGAGCAGGCGGCCAGCGCCATCAGCGCACACAAGATGGTGGAGGTACGCGTCTTCATGGCAGCTTGATTTCTGTGTCCCGCGCAAACGGCCATTTGCGGTTGATGTCGTTGATCAGCCCGTCCACCTTGCGCAGGCTGGACTCGACCTCGCCGCGCAGCACGCCCAGATCGGTGGTGGCTTCGCGCGTGTTGCTGGCAATGCCCTGCGCCTCCACCAGCACCGCGTCCACTTTCTGCAGGCTGGTTCGCGCCTCGGCCAGCAGACCGTTGAGCTGTTGCACCGTCAGGCGCGCATCGGCCACCAGGCCGCCCTGGTCCGTGCCCTGGCCGAACACCTGCTTATTCGCATTGCTCACCAGGCTGTCCATGCGCTGGGTCAGCGTCTCGGCGCGCGCCAGCAAGGCGTTGGCGCGGTCAACGGTGACCACCAGCTTCTTCGCGTCCTCGTCGTTGCCCATCAGCACGCCCATGGCACCCTGCGGGCCCTTGAGCCGCTCGGTGGCGATCTGCACGTTGCTCAACGCTGCGTCCAGCGCGGCATCCTTCTTGGTGAGCGCGGCCACGTTCTCCAGCACCTCGCGCATGCTCGCGGCGAGCTTAGGAATCTCGGCCGCGGTGTCACCGCGCAACACGGTGCGCTCGGCACCGTCGGGCAACGCCGGGTCGTCCAGCACGCCGCTGTAGGCACGGATGCGCGTGCCGCCCACCAGGCCACGTTCCATGGTGAAGATGCTGGAGGTGCGCAACCACTTGGCGTCCTTGCTCGGCACATCGACCAGGATGCGCGCCGTGCCGTCCGCACCCAGCTCGATGCGACCCACGCGGCCGATGGGAAAACCGGCGAAGGTCATGTCCATGCCGACCACCACGCCTTCGGAGTCGTCGGAGATCAGCACCAGCCGCTGCGTGTCCTCGAACACGCCGCGCGCATACATCACGTAGAGCGCCGAGCCGACCACCAGGACCAGCATGGCCACGAGCAACAGCGCGGCCTTGAACTCGAGGTTCTTGACGTCAGTGGTCTCGGAGACCTGGGGATCGTCGGGTGTGGCGTTCATGGGCGATCAGTAGTAGTTGCCGACCAGCGAAACGATTTCGATGAGCAGCACAACAGAGAACAGGCGCGCGAATTCCGAAATGTCGCTGCGCTGCGCGTACAAGCCTTGCGCGTCCTGCTGCGCACTGCCCGCCAGCGGCACCACCGCCACCGCCAAGCTGAAAAACAAGGTCTTGAGCGTGAAGATCAGCGTCACCGCCGGCGTGAACACCTGGCCCACGCTGCGCGTGTAGCCCGGCAGACCCCAGAGCGAAAAGCCGTAGACGGTGAGGTAGGTGAGCACCAGTGCGATCACGCAGCTCAGCGCCGCCAGCATCAACACCGAAAACATGGACGCCAGGGCTCGGGGCAGCAGCTCGGTGGTCAACAACACCCCCGGGGCCCATTCGCGGCCCGCCTGCTGGCGGACAGACAACTGCCCACGCACCACCTGCGCGCCCGGCATGGCGTAACGTGCCGCGACGAACATGGCCGCGTACAGCGGAATGAGCTCCAGCACCAGCGTGCGCACCAGCACCCCCAGGGCGTACTGCGACAGGCCGTAGCTGTAGGCCGTGGCCACCACGATGCGGATCAGCACCAGGCTGATCAGCGCCGAGAGCACGAGGAAGCCGGTGAGCAGCGGCACGGTGGCCTGGACGATGTGCAGCAGCACGCTTTGGCGACGTGCGCCCGTGGCGTAGCTCGCGGGTGTGAGCGCCATCACCAGAATCTGCGCCCCCAGCATGACCACCTGCCACCAGGTGGTGCACCACAGCCGCGTGCGATGACCCCAGCGGGTCATGAGCGTGTGGCTGGCAGCGACGGGGTTCATCGGCCGATGATAGACCGCGGTCTGTGAAGGTTTGGCGTTCATGCCGTGTGCAAAGGTGACAGCAGGCTGGTGAAAACGCGCATGGTCAATGCCGTTGATTCGGCTTCAATCAGGCCACCGGCCCACGCCGCCGACCATCCCTTCAGGAGCCCATGCATGTCCACGACCCTTTCGCCGGTGGTGCGCCGCCAGACCATCGCCGACGCCTTGCACCGCACGGCCCTGCGCCTGCCCGACAAGACGGCCATCGTCTGCGGCGACACCACCTGGTCCTACGCGGACTTCGACGCGCTGGTGAGCCGCCTGGCCGCCGGGCTGGCGCACCTGGGGGTCGAAGAAGGTGACAAGGTGGCCGTGCTGGCGCGCAATTCCCACGGCTTCGCTGCCCTGCGCTTCGCCCTGGCGCGCCGCGGCGCGGTGATGGTTCCCATCAACTTCATGCTCAAGGCCGATGAGGTCGCCTACATCCTGCGCCACGCGGGTGCCAAAACACTCGCCACCGACAGCGGCCTGACCACGCTGGCCCGTGAAGCCGCCGCGCTGGACACGGCCGTGGAGCGCTTCATCTGGCTGCCCAGCGAAGACCCGAGCGAGCCCGACCCCGCCATGCACCGCTTCGACCACCTGGCGGCCTGCCCCGACCCGTTGCCGCCGGTGAACCTGGGCAGCTTCGACCTGGCCCAGATCGTCTACACCAGCGGCACCGAGTCCACACCCAAGGGCGCGATGCTCACCCACGACGCGGTGCTGTGGCAGTACGTGAGCTGCGTGATCAACGCCGAGATCGCCGAAGTGGACCGCGCCCTGCACGCGCTGCCGCTCTACCACTGCGCGCAGCTCGACGTGTTTTTCGGCCCGGCTATCTACATCGGCAGCAGCAACGTGATCACGTCCAAGCCGGTGCCCGACAACCTGCTGGCTCTCATCGAGAAGCACGAGATCACCAGCTTCTTCGCCCCACCCACCGTGTGGATCGCGCTGCTGCGCTCACCCCTCTTTGATGCCGCGAAACTGAAGAGCCTCGTCAAGGGCTACTACGGCGCGTCCATCATGCCGGTGGAGGTGCTGAAGGAGCTGGCCTCGCGCCTGCCGGCGGTCCGGCTGTGGAACCTGTACGGCCAGACCGAAATCGCGCCGCTGGCCACCATGCTGGGGCCCCAGGACCAGCTTCGCAAACCCGGCTCCTGTGGCAAGGCGGTGCTCAACGTGGAAACGCGGGTGGTCAACGACGCGATGGACGACGTGGTGGTGGGCGAAGTCGGCGAGATCGTGCACCGCTCACCGCACCTGATGCTGGGTTACTTCAACGACCCCGAGCGCACCGCGGCATCGTTCGAGGGCGGCTGGTTCCACAGCGGCGACCTGGCCCTGATCGACAGCGAGGGCTTTATTACCGTGGTCGACCGCAAGAAGGACATGATCAAGACCGGCGGGGAGAACGTGGCCAGCCGGGAGGTGGAAGAAATGATCTACCGCCTGAGCGGCGTGAGCGAGGTGGCGGTGATCGGCCTGCCCGACGCGAAGTGGGTGGAGGCGGTCACGGCCGTGATTGTGGTCAAGGCAGGGCAGCAAATCACCGAAGCCGAGGTGATCGCGCACTGCACCGAACACATGGCCAGCTTCAAGAGCCCGAAGCGCGTGGTCTTCACCGACAGCCTGCCCAAAAACCCGAGCGGCAAGCTGCTCAAGCGGGAACTGCGACTGCGCTACGCGGGCTGACGCTGCGCCAACGCCCAGGTCACATGCTCGCGCACGAGCGGGCTGGGGTGGTCGGCGCGCGCTCGCAAGGCACCTTCGATGGCGGAGTCGGACCGCGCGCGCAGCGCGTTGCCCATGGCCACCGCGATGTTGCGCAGCCAACGCTCGTGCCCGATGCGCCGGATGGCACTGCCTTCGGTGCGTTTGAGAAATTCGGCTTCGCTCCAGGTAAACAGCTCGACGAGTGAAGCGCCCGACAAGCCTGCGCGCTCGTCGAAATCGGGCAAGGTTGAGCGCTGCGCGAACTTGTTCCACGGGCACACGAGCTGGCAGTCGTCGCAGCCGTAGATGCGGTTGCCCATGAGCGGTCGCAGCTCCAGCGGAATGGGGCCGGCGTGCTCGATGGTGAGGTAACTGATGCAGCGCCGCGCGTCCACACGCTGTGGGCCCGTGATGGCCTGCGTGGGGCACACATCGATGCAGGCGCTGCAACTTCCGCAGTGGTCGCTGACGGCTTCGGTGAGTGGCAACGCCAGATCCACAAAAATTTCGCCCAGGAAAAACATCGAGCCGGCTTCCCGGTGCAGCGCCAGGGTGTGTTTGCCGCGCCAGCCAATGCCGCTGCGCGAGGCGAGCTCCACCTCCAGCACCGGTGCCGAGTCGGTGAACACGCGGTGACCGAACGGGCCGATGCTCGCTGCGATGCGCTCGCTCAGCGTCTGCAGGCGGTTGCGCAGCACCTTGTGGTAGTCCCGCCCCCTCGCATACAGCGAAACCACGGCCTCTTGCGGTCGGTCGAGCCGTTCCAGCTCGATGGCCTGCCAGCCCACGGGCGTGGCGCGCGGCAAGTAGTCCATGCGCGCGGTGATCACACTCAAGGTGCCGGGCACCAGCTCGGCCGGGCGGGCGCGTTTGAGGCCGTGCGAGGCCATGTAGGCCATGTCACCGTGACATCCAGCCGACAACCAGGCCAACAAACCCGGCTCCGCAGCCGACAAATCCACACCGGTCACACCGATTTGGGAAAATGCAAGTTCCTGGCCCCAGGCCTGAATCTGCGAGACGAGTTGAGCGGCATCCAAAGCGACATTCATGTGAAGAGCATTGTAGGAACCGATGTGGCTCCTGCGGGTAAGGTGTCCGCGTCTTCACAGTGGCAGGGCCACTGGGCCACCGAAGAGGACACCCAGGCCTTCGCCCTTCGCCTGGCGCTCTCACCCGCCATCGCCCACGCCACCCTCACGCTGCAGGGGGATCTGGGTGCCGGCAAGACCACCCTGGTGCGCCACCTGCTGCGCGCGCTGGGTGTGCGGGGTCGCATCAAGAGCCCCACCTACGCGGTGGTGGAGCCGCACAGCGCGATGGACTGCCCGGTCATGCCGGCGGGCGAGCCGCTGTCGGTCTGGCACTTTGACTTCTACCGTTTCAACGACCCGCGCGAATGGGAAGACGCGGGCTTTCGCGAACTTTTTGCCAGCCCGGGTCTCAAGCTGGTGGAGTGGCCCGAACGCGCTGGCGCGTTTCTGCCGGCGGTCGATCTGCAGATCGACATCCAACCCGACGACATGAACCCCCACACCGACCCGGAACACGACAGCGCCCGCACCGTGCGAGCCACCGCCCTCACCCCCACCGGTCTGCGCCTGCTGGAGGCCCTGGCATGACGGGCCCCATCAGCCGCCGCACCCTGCTCCGCTCGAGCACCCTGGTGCTGCTGCTGGGCGTGCAACACATCGCACGGGGAGCCAGCGTGCTGGCGGTGCGCATCTGGCCGGCCGAGGACTACACCCGCGTGACCATCGAGTCCGATGGCGAACTCAAGGCGCAAAAGTTCTTTGTGACCGAGCCGCCACGCATGGTGGTCGACATCGAAGGCATCGACCTGCTGCCCGGCCTGCGCGAACTGGTGGGCAAGCTGAAATCGGACGACCCCAACATCGGCAGCATCCGCGTGGCGCAGAACGCGTCCAACGTGGTGCGGCTGGTGATCGACCTCAAGCAGGCCATCAAACCGCAGGTGTTCAACCTGGAGCCGGTGGCCGCCTACCAGCATCGCCTGGTGCTCGACCTCTACCCGGTGAACGCACCCGACCCGCTGGAACAGCTGATCACCCAGCGCATGAAAGACCTGGACGCGGCCAGCGAGCGCGCGGCGCGCCTGCTGGGCCTGGAGATGGGCCAAGTGGCGGGTGGGCCGAACCCGAACGACCGCGTGACGGCAGCCAACCCGGTGGACGACCCCCTGGGCGCCTTGATCGCGCAGCGTGCCAAGCCGGGCACACCCGGCGCCAAGCCGTCCGCCCCGACAGGCGACACCGGCACGGCGGTGGCGGCTGGCCCAAAGGGCGGCGGCCCAGCCAAACAACCTCCCGGCAAACCCGGCAAGACCGAGCGCCTGATCGTGGTCGCGCTGGACCCCGGCCACGGCGGCGAAGACCCGGGCGCCATCGGCCCCAATGGCACGCACGAGAAGAAGGTGGTGCTGCAGATCGCGCAAAAACTGCGCGACCGCATCAACGACACCCGCGTCAATGGCAACCCCATGCGCGCTTTCATGACGCGCGACAAGGACTTCTTCGTGCCGCTGCAGGTGCGGGTACAAAAAGCCCAGCGGGTACAGGCCGACCTGTTCATCAGCCTGCACGCCGACGCTTTCTTCACGCCGCGTCCGCAAGGCGCGAGCGTGTACGCGCTCAGCACCAAGGGCGCCAGCAGCGCCGCCGCGCGCTGGATGGCGAACAAGGAAAACGCGGCCGATCAGGTGGGCGGCCTCAACGTGAAGGCCAAGGACGCGACCGTGCAGCGCGCCCTGCTCGACATGAGCACCACCGCGCAGATCAACGACAGCCTCAAGCTCGGCAGTGCCATGCTCGGCCATGTGAAGCAGGTGGGCAAGCTGCACAAACCGCGCGTCGAACAAGCCAACTTCGCGGTGCTGCGCGCGCCCGACATTCCCAGCGTGCTGGTGGAAACCGCCTTCATCAGCAACCCCGATGAAGAAGCGCGGCTCAACGACCCGAAGTACCAGGATGACCTGGCCGACGCGCTGCTGCGCGGCATCGTGGCGTACTTCTCGAAGAACCCGCCACTGGCGCGCAACCGGCAGATCTAGATCGGGTAGATCAGCGAGTTCAACACCATCTCGCTGTCGTACACACAGGTCCGGCTCTTCAGTTGGAGACCGGCGTCCGTGTTCACAAACGCGTCGATGTAGCGGCCCACGTTGTAGACCTCGCTCACGCCACCGGGTTTGGTGCGGAACACCGCGTAGTGGGCTTCGGCGCGGATCGGATCGTCTGCCGTGCCCGCGCCGGCCTGCGTGATGCGCGCCGGGCTCACCACATGGCGCGTGTAATACGGCCCGTGGTAGATGGTCTGGCTGGTGCCGTAGATGCGGTCGCGCAGCATGCCCCGGCTCTCCAGCGCCAGCAGCGCCAGCGGCAGGCCCCGGTCGAAGTTCTCGCGTGCCTGCACCTTGTAGCGCGCGTCTTCCACAAAGCAGTCGGGCCACTCGTTGAAGCGGCGGTCGTCCAGCGTGGCGGCGTAAGCCGCGTTGAAGCGGTCCACCGCGTGGTGCAGCAGCAGGCTTTGCAGATCCTGGTCGATCACTGGCATGTCATTCCCCCATGGCCTTGCGCCAGTAGGCGTACATCGAGCGGATCAGCGTCTCGGTGACCATGTGCTCGGTGGGCGGCTGGCCCACGTCGTCGCCCCGGCCGCCGAGCTCCACCAGCGTGTTGCCGCCCTCACCCCATTGTTTGAAGCCGTCCTGGCTGAACTCGATGACCTCGCCGTCGTCGGCACTCACAAAGCCGGCAGGGCCGAACAGGTTGGCCTGGCGCAGGCGTCGCTGCGTCATCTCCTCGGTGTCGTCGGCAAAGCCGAAGTGGGTCCACACAAAGTCGAACTCCCCCGCACCGCGCGGCACGATGTGGCGTGTGGACAGCGAGTTCACCTGCTGCTGGATGATCAGGCTGGGGAACAGCGTGATCATGGTCACCGTGGGCGTGATGGTCGTGCCGGGGTTCGATGGGTCGTCGACCGTCCACCAGGCCTCAGGCACCACGTCGAGCAGGCGCGTGTCGTGCAGTGCCATGTCGGCCTTGAAGCTGGTCACGCCTTCGGTCACGCTCTTGTTGGCGCCGCCGTCCGCTACCGAAGGGGCATCCGGATTTCGTCGGGAGATCATCACCGCATGCCGGCCGTGTTCGTCCATCACCATGCGGCTCTTCTGGTCGGCGCGCCACAGGCCGAAAGTCACGAACCAGGTGTGCAGCAGGCCCGGGTGGTACGGGTCCTTGATGTTCTCCATCATCAGCTTCCAGTTGCCTGGAATGCGCTGGCGGTTGTAGCCCAGCAGCTTGAGCTCGCGGCCCTTGAAGATGCGGTCGAGCCAGGGCATCACCGAGGGGCCGATGTACTGCTCGAAGGGTTCGGCTTCATCACTGAAGGTGGCGAACACCAGGCCATGCAGCACGGCCACGCGCAGTTTGGTCAGGCCGTTCTTGCTGAGGTCGAAGTCGGCGGGCATGCCGCCGTTGACGCATTCGCCCTCCTTCACCCCGTCCTTGAACGGCAGGCCGGCGAGGTCACCATTGAGTTTGTAGGTCCACTGGTGGTAGGGGCACACAAAGCTGCGCGCGTTGCCGGTCTGGCCGTCCATGGGCGGCTGGCAGAAGCGAACGCCGCGGTGCGCGCAGCGGTTCTCCACCACGCGGATGCCGGGGTCGATCCCTCGGTCCTTGGGCGCCACGCGGTCGCGCACCATGATCACCTGGCGCTCACCGAGCCAGCTGAGTTTGTAGTCGCCGGTGTTGGGAATCTCGATGGCCAGTCCGACGTAAGACCAGTGAGGTCCGTAGAACAGGCGTTCCAGCTCGCGCTGGTACAGGTCGGGGTCGGTGTAGGCCCAGAAGGGGATGCGGCTGGTGCCGCGGTCGTGCCAGCGCACGAGGGCTTGCGGTGCGTTCATGTCTCCTCACGCTTCGTCTGTGTGTGAGGATAAATGATAAGCCTACTGATCAATTACTGTTTTGCCGGTGGTCGGCGGATTTTTCTCCGGCTGGTCCGGTCATCGGCGGCCATGGGCACGGCTCCGCGGCTGTCCCCCGCCCCGGCTGCGCCGGGGCTCCTCCTTTATGCCGCTGCGCCGTGCCCATGGCCGCCGATGACCTCGTTGCACTCGTCGAGGGCTCAATCCACGGTCACTTCTGGCTCGTGAGCGCACGGCGCTCTGCGCAGCGAAATAAAGGAGGAGGGGCCGCAGGCCCCGGGGGACATTCGCGGAGCAGAGCGCCGTGCGCTCACGAGCCCGCGAGGTCCCGGCACACAAGAAAACAAAAAACTCAGCCAGCGTCCCGCAAAGACTGCTGCCGAGCCCGCCAGGCCCCGAAGATCGCGATGAACCCGGGGATGAAAATCATGGCCCAGATGATCTTGCTCAGGTTGGCCTGCACCCACGGCAGGTTGCCGAAGAAGTAACCCGCCCCCACCAGCCCCACCACCCAGATCAATGCACCCACCACGTTGTAAGCCGTGAACTTGGTGCGCGTCATCTCGGCCACCCCGGCCACAAAAGGCGCGAAGGTGCGGATGAAGGGCATGAAACGCGCCAGGATGATGGTGATGCCGCCGTACTTTTCGTAGAACGCGTGGGCCTGGTTGAAGGCGTTTCGGTTGAAGAGCTTCGAGTTCTCCCACTGAAAGACCTTCGGCCCGAAGTAACGGCCGATCGAATAGTTCACCTGGTCGCCCAGCACCGCCGCCACCACCAGCAGCCCCATGGCCAGCGGAAGACTCATCAGGCCGGCACCACACAAGGTGCCCACCACAAACAACAACGAGTCACCCGGCAGGAAAGGCATGACCACCACGCCGGTCTCGGTAAAGATGATCAGAAACAGCAAGGCGTAGACCCAGGCGCCGTAGTTCTGCACAAAGGTCTGCAGGTGCTGGTCCACGTGCAGGATGAAGTCGATGAGAAAGGCAAGGATTTCCATAGAGGGGGATTATCCCTGCCCCCTACAATTTGCCCGTGACAACTCCACCCAGCATCCTTCAGCCACCGCGCCGCCCCATCCGGGAACTCCCCGACGAACTGATCAGCCAGATTGCGGCGGGCGAGGTGGTCGAGCGGCCGGCCTCGGTGGTGAGGGAACTGGTGGACAACGCCCTGGACGCGGGCGCCACGCAAATCACGCTGCGCCTGCAGGCCGGCGGCGTGCGGCTCATCAGCGTGGAGGACAACGGCAGCGGCATCTTGCGCAGCGAGTTGCCCAACGCCCTCAAACGCCACGCCACCAGCAAGATCGCCAGCCTCTCCGATCTCGAATCTGTGGGCACCATGGGGTTCCGCGGCGAAGCGCTGGCGGCCATCTGCTCGATTGCCGAGGTGTCGCTGCTCACGCGCGTGGACACGGAAGACGAGCCCCACGGCTGGTTGCTGGACGGGCGCAGCGGCGAGCTGCAGGCAGCAGCGCGCGCCCCCGGCACCACGGTGGAAGTGCGCGAACTCTTTTTTGCCACGCCCGCGCGCCGCAAGTTCCTCAAGACCGACGCCACCGAGCTCGCCCACTGCATCGAGGCGGTGCGCCGGCACGCGCTCGCGCGGCCCGAGGTGGGTTTTGCGATCTGGCACGACGGCAAACTGGTGGCGCAGTGGCGCGCGGTGGGCAGCAGCGGCATGGAGGCGCTGAGACAGCGCCTGGCCGATGTGCTGGGTGAAGACTTTGTGCAGCAGGCGGTGGCGCTGAACTGGCCGCTGAACGCGCCAGAAGACGATGGCCCGCAACGCCTGCGCGTGTGGGGCTTTGCGGGTGTTCCCGACGCCGCACGCTCGCGTGCCGACTGGCAGTTCGCCTACGTGAACGGGCGCTACGTGCGCGACAAGACCATCACCCACGCTGCGCGAAGCGCGTACGAGGATGTGCTGCACGGGCACCGCCAGCCGGTGTACGCACTCTTCGTCTCGATCGACCCGGCACGGGTGGACGTGAACGTGCATCCGACCAAGATCGAAGTGCGGTTTCGCGATGGGCGCGAGGTGCACCAGGGTGTGCGGCACGCGGTGGAAGCGGCGCTGGCCGTGCCGCGCTCGGGCGGCACGGCCGAGCCGGTGGCCACAGAGCCTGTGACAGCATGGACGCCGCCCGCGCGACAGGACGGCTTTGCATTTCGCCCCCGTGAGCCTGAGGTGGGGCATCGGGTGAGCGATGTGGGGGCCTTGTGGGGTTACGCATCTGGCGGGGCTTCGACAGGCCCAGCCCGATCGGACACCACCGCGCCCGCTTCACCCAGTGACCTTGGGACCGAAGCCACCTCCGTTCGGGCTGAGCCTGTCGAAGCCTTCTCCCAGACACAGCCCCTGCCCCCCGGGGACTGGCCGCTGGGCCGCGCGATCGCGCAGCTGCAAGGCGTCTACATCCTGGCCGAGAACAGCCAGGGCCTCGTGGTGGTCGACATGCACGCGGCCCACGAACGCATCGTCTACGAACGCCTCAAGCAGCAACTCGACGACCAACAGGTGGCCAGCCAGCCGCTGTTGATCCCGGCCACGTTCGCCGCCACGCCCGACGAGGTGGCCACGGCCGAAGACTGCGCCGAGGTGCTCACGACCCTGGGCCTGGAAATCACCGCCCTGTCACCCAAGACGTTGGCGGTGCGTGCCGTGCCCACCACACTCGCCCAGGGCGATCCGGTGGAGCTCGCCCGCAGCGTGCTCGCCGAGCTGGGTCTGCACGATGCGAGCACCGTGGTGCAGCGCGCGCGCAACGAGCTGCTGGCCACCATGGCCTGCCACGGTGCGGTGCGCGCCAACCGGCGCCTCACGCTGGACGAGATGAACGCCCTGCTGCGCCAGATGGAAGTGACCGAACGCTCCGACCAGTGCAACCATGGCCGCCCCACCTGGCGCCAGGTGGGCATGAAAGAGCTGGACGCGCTGTTTTTGCGCGGACGCTGAACCGCTCGTGGCGGGGCCTGTGCCGGGCCTTTGGTCGGGAATCTGGCGGGAAATCCCGGCACACGCCATCATGCAACGGCCCGCTGGCACGAAACGTGCGCGCAGTGGACCCTGAACTTTTTGTCCAGCGAGCCGCTCCATACCTGTCATGAAACGCCTCATCGCCCTCCTGCTGACCGCATTGGCGCTGCTCGCCGGCTGCGCCACGCTCGACGAGCAACAGCGCACCTGGATCTTCCAACCCTCCGACCGCAGCTGGGCCGGTGGCACCTACGCGGCCGAGAGCATGGAGGACGTGTGGATCGATTTCACGTCCACCATCACCGACAAGCCGGTGAAACTGCACGGTCTCTGGGCGCAGAACGAAAACTTCACCCAGCGCGCCGATGCGCCAGTGATGCTGTATTTGCACGGCGCCCGCTTCAACGTGACAGGCTCGGCCTTTCGCGCCCAGCGCATGCAGGAGCTCGGGTTCTCGGTGCTGGCCATCGACTACCGCGGTTTCGGCAAAAGCACCAACGAACTGCCTTCGGAAAAAAAGGCCTACGAAGACGCCCGAGCCGCGTGGGACTGGCTGGGTGAAAAGTACCCCGGCCGCCCGCGCTACATCTTTGGCCATTCGCTGGGCGGCGCCATCGCCGTCGAGCTGGCGGCGCAGGTGAAAGACGAAGCGGGCACGGTGGTTGAAGGCACCTTCACCTCCATCCCCGACGTGGTGAGCACCTTCAAGTGGGGCTGGCTGCCGGTGTCGCTGCTGATCACGCAGCGCTTTGAAGCGGTCAAGCGCGTGCCCGAGATCGGCTCGCCGCTGCTCGTGGTGCACGGTGGCGAAGACCGCCTGATCCAGCCCGAGCTGGGACGCAAGCTGTTTGACGCCGCCACCGGGCGCAAGGCCTTCGTGCTGGTCGAGGGCGGCTCGCACCACAACACCAACTCGGTGGGACAGGCGCAATACCGCGTGGCCCTGGCCAGCCTGTTTGGCTTGCGAACCGATACCCAGGTGGTGAAGAACTGAGCGACGCACCAGGGCTTTCGCGCGGGGGTGTTCTGCTACCCTCGACCGGATGCCCGCAACGCCCACTTCAACCGTCTTGTCGCCCGCCATGTCACCTGGCCTGGTGGTGCTGACGCTCTCGCTGCTGCTGGGTCTGCAGCCCATCGCCACCGATCTGTACTTGCCCGCCCTGCCCGCGCTCACCGCCGGGTTTGGAGCGGCCATGTCGCAGGCCCAGCTCACGCTCACCGCGCTGCTGCTCGCGTTTGGCGCATCGCAGATGTTCTGGGGACCGCTGTCGGACCGGTTTGGCCGCCGCCCCATCCTGTTGGTCGGCATGAGCGCTTTTGTGGTGGCGTCGGTCGCCAGCACCTTTTCACCGTCGATTGAACAGCTCATCGTGTGGCGCGCGGTTCAGGGCGCGGCCATGGGCGCGGGCGTGATGTGCGCGCGCGCCATCGTGCGCGACCTGTACCAGCCCACCGAGGGCGCCCGCATGATGTCCAAGGGTCTCACCGGCCTGGGTGTGATCGCCTGCGCCAGCGCGCCACTGGGGGGCCTGCTGTCCGACCTGATGGGCTGGCGCCTGTCGCTGATGGCGGTGGCAGTGTTCGGCGCCATCACGCTGGGCGTGATCGCCTGGCGTTTTGAAGAAACACTGGCGGTCAGGAACCCGCGCGCCCTGCAACCCGCCATGCTGCTGCGCACCTGGGTGACCATTGCCCGCAACCCCACCTTCTGGGCCTTCGGGCTGCTGGCGACCAGTTCGTACTGCGGCCTGTTCACGTTCCTGGCCGCCTCCCCCTTCGTGTTCATCCAGGTGCTCGGCTTGTCCAAGACCGCCTATGGCTTGCTCATGATGACGATGTCGGCGAGCTACATCCTGGGCACCTTCATCTGCCGCCGCCTGCTGCTGGTGCTGGGGGTGCGGCGCACAGTGGCGGTGGCGGCCGGATTCACGCTGGTGGGTGGCACCAGCATGGGTGTGTTGGCGCTGCTGGGCGTGCAGAGCGCCTGGGCCATCATGCTGCCCTTCTACCTGTTCATGATGGGTCACGGCGTGCACCAGCCCTGCGGCCAGAGCGGCGCCGTGGGGCCGTTTCCGCAGGCGGCGGGCGCGGCCTCGGCGCTCGCCGGGTTCATCATGATGATCGCTGCGTTCCTGGTGGGCGGCTGGTTGGGCAAAAGCCTGGCAGCCATCCAGGCCGGCACCGGGACCGTTCTGCCGCTCACCAACGGCATCTGGTTCTGGAGCGTGATGATCTCGCTGACCGCGTGGACGCTGGTGCAACGCTTCGGCGACAGCCGCCCGGGGCCTGAGCGCGTGGCCACCGGCGACCTCGCGCAACGCTGACCCACCCCATGCCACACGTGTCCTGCATCGGCCTGGCCGGCCCCACCGCCAGCGGCAAAAGCGCCGCCTCGCTGGCCATCGCACAACGTTGGCCGGTGGAGATCATCAGCGTCGACTCGGCCCTGGTCTACCGCGGCATGGACATCGGCACCGCCAAGCCCTCGGTGGCCGAGCTTGCGCAGGTGCCCCACCACCTCATCAACATCCTGGACCCGCTGCAGAGTTACAGCGCCGCCGACTTCGTGCGCGACACCACGCGCCTGGTGGCTGAGATCAACGGGCGCGGGCGCACCGCGCTGCTGGTGGGCGGCACCATGCTGTATTTCAAGGCGCTGCTGGTGGGCCTGGACGACATGCCGCAGGCCAACGCCGCCGTGCGTGCCTCGATCGATGCGCGGGCCATGGCACTGGGCTGGCCCGCGCTGCACGCCGAGCTGGCGCGGGTGGACCCGATCACCGCCGCGCGCCTGCCACCCTTCGATGCGCAGCGCATCCAGCGCGCACTCGAGGTCTACGAGGTCTCGGGCCTACCACTCTCCAGTTTTCAGACCGGGCGCACCCACAACCCCGACAGCCCGCTCGCACCCGAGCACCTGATCTCGCTCGAACCCCGTGACCGGGCCTGGCTGCACGCGCGCATCGCGCAGCGCTTCGACGCCATGCTGGCCGAGGGCTTCATGATCGAGGTCAAGCAACTGCGCGCGCGCGGCGATCTGTCGACCGACCTGCCTTCCATGCGCTGCGTGGGGTACCGCCAAGCCTGGGACATGCTCGATGCCTACGGCAACACGCTCAAGCCCGCGCAACTCGCCGAGCTGCGCGAACTCGGTGTGGCCGCCACGCGCCAGCTCGCCAAGCGCCAGCTCACCTGGTTGCGTTCCATGCCGCAGCGCCGGGTCATCGCCTGCGACGCGCCCGATGCGTTGCCGCGCGTGCTCGAATCGGTACAAGCCCTGTTGGGCGCACCCATCTGATTGGCATGTCACTCGTCGTTGAACACCTCGCCAAACGCTACGGCAGCACCACCGTTTTCAGCGGCGTGAACCTCTCCGTGGCGCCGGGCGAGTTCATTGCCATCGTGGGCGAATCGGGTGTGGGCAAATCCAGCCTGCTCAACTGCCTGGCTGCGCTGGACGACTGGAGCGATGGCCGCATCACCCACGCGGGCGTGGAGCTCGGTGGTTTGAACGACACGCAGCGCGCGCACTGGCGCCGCGAACACCTGGGCTTCGTGTTCCAGGCTTTCCATGTGCTGCCGCACTTGGACGTGGCACAGAACGTGGGCCTGCCCTTGCTGCTGCTGGGCCGACCGGACACCGTGCGGGTGCAGCAAATGCTGGACGCGGTCGGCCTGGGCGAACTGGGCGCGCGTCTGCCCGCCGAACTCTCGGGCGGTCAATTGCAGCGCGTGGCGATCGCCCGCGCGCTGGTGCACCGCCCCGGTCTGCTGCTGGCCGACGAGCCCACCGGCAACCTCGACCCGAGCACGGCCGCGCAGGTCATGGATGTGCTGGAGCATCAAGCCCGCGAGAGTGGCGCGGCACTGGTGCTGGTCACGCACTCCACGGCTGCCGCATCGCGAGCACAGCGCGTGCTGCACCTCACCGCACACGGGTTGCAGCCAGCCTGAGGGCTCAGACCTTGAGGATGACGTCGTGGTCGGGCGCGAAGCAGGTGTGCAGCGGCAGCAGTGCGCCACCGAGTGCGCGCGCATCCGAGCCGATGCTGCCCAGCTCCAGACGGGGCCGGTGCAGGCCTTCCCAGCTGTAACCCGCCAGCGCAGCGCGCGTGGCTTCGCACAGGGCGCGCAGCAGGTCGGGCGCCACCGCTCCATCCATCACCACCGCTTCCACGTCCAGAAACGCGGTGCCCGACACCACGCACTGCGCCAGCGCCGGCGCGGCGCGCGCGATCCATTCCTGGCTGTACGGAAGCCAGGGTGATTGCAGGGCCCGCGCGTCGTAGGCGGCCATCGGGTCCAGGCCGTGCTGGCGAAAGCGCTGTTCCAGGTCCCAGAGCGAGGCTTCGCCGATGAGCTGCGGCGCAAGCTCGCTGCCCTGCGCCACGCGCAGCGGGAGCGAAGCCACGGCGCCGGCGTTGCCGTGGATGCCGCGGTGCAGGTGCGAGTCAAGCACCAGGCCCCCGCCCACAAACGTGTCCATGAACAGGTAGAGAAAACTGCGGATGTCGCGCCCGCGGCCTTGCAGCAGCTCGGCCACGCAGGCGGCCGACGTGTCCTTGGCAAAACTCACCGGCAGATCGGTGAGCTTCTGAACCTCGGCGCCCAGGTCGATCTGGTTCCACGCCTGCGATTGTTCGGCCGTGAGGCCCAGCATGCGGTGCCAACCACCGAGCTGGAAGGGTGCTGCCACGCCCACACCCACCACGCGGTCGCTCAGAGGCCCCAGCTTCTTGAGCAAGCGATTGAGGTTGGTCTTGATCGCAGGCAGCAGCACCGGGATGTCGGGGAAGGCGTAGTCCAGCACGAGGCGCTCGCGCACCTGGCCGGTGAAATCCACCAGCAGCCAGTCGGCGCTGCGACGGCCGATCTTGATGCCGATGGCGAAGGCGCCGTCGGGGTGCAGGCCCAGCGGCACCGAGGGCTGGCCCACGCGCCCGCGCACCGGGGCTTCACGGCGCAGCAGCTGGTCTTCGTCCAGTCGGGCGGTGATCAGGCCGATGGTCTGGGCCGTGAGCCCGGTGAGGCGCGCGATGTCGGCCTTGGCCAGGCTGCCGTGCACGCGCAAGGCCTGCAGCACCACGCGCTCGTTGAACTGGCGCATGCCCACCTGGTTGGAGCCGCGTGGGCGCAGGCGCGGCTGGTCGCCCGGATCAACATCGGGAGGGGCTTCGGTGGCGGCGTCGTTGTTCACTGCGTCGGGTTCGGTGTCGGATCAGGTGCGCAAAGTGTCGCCGATGACACCCTTGCGCAGAATGAAATTGCCCCAGGGCTGCAGCTCGCCGGTGACCACGATGGCGTAGGCCTTTTTCACGCGCTCGTAAAAGGCGAACCGCTCCACCGCCTCGGCCTGGCCTTCCACCAGGCCCTCGGCGGCCAGCACCGCCAGCGTCTCGCGCTGCAGGGCCGAACGGTACGGCGCCTCGGTGCCACCCACCTGCATGTAGGCCACGGGCTGCGGCACGTCGGCCGCCAGCGGCAGCACGCTGGCCACGGCTTTCACAGTGCGAGCCATGCCCACGCCGGGCAGGCGCAGCACGGTCTTGCCTGCGCCCAGGCTCATGGCGGTGAAGTTCGCGTCGGCCAGCACCAGCGCGTCGTCGTGGCCCATCTCGGCCAGCAGTTTCAGCAGTTCAGGGCTGAGCAGGGGATCGATGCCTTTGAGCATGGTTTACGCCAAGGCCTCCGCGGGCAGTTCTTCGGCCAGCTTGGCGCCGGTCATCACCGCCACGGTGTCGCTCATGCTGATCACCTTGGGGTTCACCACTGCAGCGCGTTTGCCCAGCCGTGCGATGTGGATGCGGTCGGCGATTTCAAAGACGTGCGGCATGTTGTGGCTGATCAAAATCACCGGCAGGCCCTTGTCGCGCACGCGGCGGATCAGCTCCAGCACCATGTTGCCCTCTTTCACGCCCAGCGCAGCAGTGGGTTCGTCCATGATGACCACGTGCTGTGCAAAGGCCGCCGCACGCGCGACCGCCACGCACTGACGCTGGCCGCCCGAGAGCGTTTCAACCGCCTGCGTCATCGACCGGATGCCGACTTTCAGGTCGTTCATGCGCGAGATGCTCTCGGCCAGCATTTTCTTTTTGTCCATCATGCGCAGGAAGCGGCCCAGGAAGCCAGGGCGCAGGATCTCGCGGCCGAGGAACAGGTTCTCGGCGATCGTCATGGCCGGGGCCACGGCGAGGTCCTGGTACACGGTTTCGATACCGGCTCGGCGCGCGTCGATCGGGCTTTTGAAATGGATGGGCTTGCCGTCGAGAAAGATCTGGCCTTCGTCGGGAATGGTGGCACCCGACAAGGCCTTGATCAGGCTGGATTTGCCGGCACCGTTGTCGCCGATGACGGCGAGGATTTCACCAGCGCGCAATTCGAAGTCGGCGCCATCCAACGCGGTGACCTGGCCGTAGCGTTTGACCAGGCCTTTGGCCTGGATCACCAAGGGTGCATTCGGGTTCATCAGCGCACTCCCTTGCGAGACATCTGGTCGGTGGCCACCGCGAGTATGACCAGGATGCCGGTGACGAGGATTTGATACACCGACGACACGCCCATGAGCGTGAGGCCGTTGCGGAACACACCCACGATGAGCGCACCCACCAGCGTGCCCAGCAGGATGCCGCGCCCGCCAAACAGGCTGGTGCCGCCCAGCACGACGGCGGTGATGGCGTCGAGGTTTTCCGTCTGCCCGGCGTTGGGGTCACCCGCGCCGATGCGCGCCACGCTCAGCATGGACGCGATGCCATAGAACACGCCGGCGGCCACGTACACACCCAGCAGCACCTTGTCGGTGGAGATACCGGTCAGGCGCGTGGCCTCAGGGCTGTTGCCCACCGCGTAGATGTGGCGCCCGGGCGCGGTCTCGCGCAGCGCGAGCCAGGTCACGAGGTAGAGCACCAGCATGAGGATCACGCCGTAGAGCACGTTGGTGCCGCCGATGCGAAACGACTGGCCCAGCCAGTTCATGCCCTCGGGGATGTCGGTGATGGTCTGCGAGCCGCTGTAGAGCTGGGTGATGGCGAACGCAATGTTCAGCGTGCCCAGCGTGACGATGAAGGGCGGCAGCTTGGCCTTGGTCACCAGCAGACCGTTGGCCAGGCCGAACAGCGCGGTGGCGCCGATGCCCAGGGCAATCGCCACCGGCGCGGAGAGCCCGAAGTCGGCCGCCATCTTGGTCATGACGATGCTGCCCAGCGCCATGATCATGCCGCACGAGAGGTCGATGCCCGCGGTGAGGATGATCAGGGTCTGGCCGATGGCGATGGTGCCCACCACCATCACCTGCTGCAGGATCAGCGCGAAGTTCTGCAGCGTGAGGAAGCGGTCGCTTTGCGTGGCAAAGAAGGCGCAGGCCAGCAGCAGGGCAATGAAGGGCCCGAGCGTGCCCATGGGGGGTAGTTTGGATGTCATGGTCGGGCCCCCGGCATCACTTGTTGCCCCAGCAGAGGTCCATGCCGGTCTTCACGTCCTTGCTGTCCACACCGGCCACGGGCTTGGCCGCGATCAGGGTCACGCCGGTGTCGGTGTAGCCGCTGACCTTCTTGCCGGTCTTGGCGTACTCCACACCAGCGGCCACACCCATGGAGGCCATGCGCAAGGGGTACTGCTGCGAGGTGGCGGCGATCACACCGGCGCCCACGTCCTTGATGCCGGCGCAACCACCGTCCACCGAGACGATGACCACGTCTTTTTCCTTGCCGGCTGCCTTCAGTGCCTTGTAGGCGCCAGCGGCGGCGGGCTCGTTGATGGTGTAGACCACGTTGATGCCCGGGTTCTTCTGCAGGCAGTTTTCC
>PNMH01000043.1 GCA_013823505.1 Polaromonas sp.
GACCCGGCGGAGGTGGAAGCGTCCCTGCGCCGCACCATCGAGCAGGCCGCGGCCAGCTTCAACCCGCCACGCGGCGGCCGCGCGATCCGCGTGGATGTGAAACGCATCCTGTTGGCGCGCGCACTCAAGCCCCTGCCCGGCAACCGGCCGCTGGTCGATGCGATCCAAAAGCACGGCCAAGCCGTCTTCGGCGAAGCGATTCCCGCGGTGGGCACGCCGCTCTACACCGACGTGCGCATCTATGGCGAGCACGGCATTCCGGGTGTGATCTACGGCGCCGGCCCCCGCACGGTGCGCGAGTCGAACGCCAAACGTGCCGATGAGCACCTGGTGCTGGAAGACCTGCGCCGTGCCACCAAGGTGATTGCCAGGACGCTGTTCGATCTGATGCAGCCCACCTGATACCCCCCTCTTGCACGGCTCCCGGCCAGGGGCACAATAAAACTCACAACAACGGTCACAGGAGACACACATGACCCCCGCCGAAGAAGCCCTGCGCGACGCCGCGTTTGAATACCACCGCACGCCCTCGCGCGGCAAGATTGCGGTCACCCCCACCAAGCCCCTGTCCAACCAGCGCGACCTGTCGCTGGCCTACTCGCCCGGCGTGGCCTACCCGTGTCTCGCCATCGAGGCCGACCCCAGGCTGGCGGCCGAGTACACCAGCCGAGGCAACCTGGTCGGCGTGATCACCAACGGCACCGCCGTGCTCGGCCTGGGCGACATCGGACCGCTGGCCGCCAAGCCGGTGATGGAGGGCAAGGGCTGTCTGTTCAAGAAGTTCGCCGGCATCGACGTGTTCGACATCGAGCTCGACGAAAAAGACCCGGACAAGCTGGTCGAGATCATTGCCGCGCTGGAGCCGACGCTGGGCGGCATCAACCTCGAAGACATCAAGGCGCCCGAGTGCTTCTACATCGAGAAGAAGCTGCGCGAGCGCATGGGCATCCCGGTGTTCCACGACGACCAGCACGGCACCGCCATCATCTCGGCCGCCGCCCTGCTCAACGGCCTGGAGCTCGTGGGCAAGGACATCGGCGCGGTGAAGCTGGTGGTGAGTGGCGCGGGCGCGGCCGCCATCGCCTGCCTGGACGTGATGGTCGGCCTGGGCGTGTCGCGCGCGAACATCTTTGTGTGCGACTCCAAAGGTGTCATCTACGAAGGCCGCCCCGGGGGTTACGACGAATCGAAGGCGCGCTACGCGCAACAGACGGCGTTGCGCACCCTGGCCGATGCGGTCAACGGCGCCGATGTGTTCCTGGGTTGTTCGGCGCCCGGCGTGCTGACCGCCGAGATGGTCAAGACCATGGGCCCCAAGCCCATCATCCTCGCGCTGGCCAACCCCGAGCCCGAGATCCGGCCCGAACTGGCCAAGGCCGTGCGGCCCGACTGCATCATCGCCACCGGCCGCAGCGACTACCCCAACCAGGTCAACAACGTCCTGTGTTTCCCCTACATCTTCCGGGGCGCACTGGACTGCGGCGCCACCAAGATCACCGAAGAAATGAAGCTGGCCTGCGTGCGCCAGATCGCCGATCTGGTGAAGAGCGAAACCAGCGAAGAAGTGGCCAACGCCTACGCCGGACAGGAGCTCAGCTTCGGCCCCGACTACATCATTCCCAAGCCGTTCGATTCGCGCCTGATCCTGCGCATCGCCCCCGCCGTGGCGCAAGCTGCAGCCGACTCCGGTGTGGCCACAAGGCCGATCCAGGACATGGAGGCCTACCGCCAGCAACTCGGCCGCTTCGTGTACCAGACCGGCATCCTGATGCAGCCGATCTTCAACGCGGCCAAGGGTCTACCCAACAAACAGCGAGTGGCCTATGCCGACGGCGAAGACGAGCGTGCGCTGCGCGCCGCGCAGTTGGCCATCGACGATCAGATCGCCGTGCCCATCCTCATTGGCCGCCCGGCCGTGATCGAGGCACGCATCGCGAAAGCGGGCCTGCGCATGAAGCTCGGGCAGGACGTGCTGAACGTGAACCCCGAAGACGATCCGCGCTTTCGCCAGTACTGGGAGCACTACCACCAGCTCATGGGTCGCGAGGGCGCCACGCCCGAGGTGGCCAAGGCCGCGGTGCGACGCTCCAACACCATCATCGGTTCGCTCATGGTCTCGCTGGGCGATGCCGACGCGCTCATCTGCGGCCTGGTGGGCGGCTACATGACGCACCTGGAGCGCATCGACCATGTGCTCGGCCGCCGCGAAGGCGCCGGACTCTACGCCTCGGTGAACGCACTCATGACCGACCGCGGCCCCATCTTCATTGCCGACACCTACGTGAACGAGATGCCGAGCGCCGAAGAGCTGGCCGAGATCGCCTGGATGGCGGCGCAGGAGGTGCAACGCTTTGGCTTGCCGCCCAAGGTGGCGTTCCTCTCGCATTCCAGCTATGGGTCGAGCAAACGCGCCTCCGCTCGCAAGATGGCCAACGCCCGCGACCTGTTCGTGGCCGCGCATCCCGAGATCGAGTGCGACGGCGAGTTGCACGGCGACGCCGCGCTGCAGCCCGAGATCCGCAGCGCCTACCTGACCGACACCACGCTCACGGGCTCGGCCAACCTGCTGATCTGCCCGAACCTGGACGCGGCCAACATCCTCTACAACGTGATGAAAACCACCGCCAGCGGTGGTGTGACGGTGGGGCCCATCCTCATGGGCGCGGCGCGCACAGTGCACATCCTCACCCCGGCGGCGACGGTGCGGCGAGTGCTCAACATGACTGCGCTGGCGGCGTCCAGTGCGCAGGGCCTGCCTAGAAACTGAGCCCGTGCGGTGAGCTTGCAGAGGGACGCCAAGGCGTCCCTTTTTTCGTTCACGCAACTTGCGAGCGCGCGGGCAACGCCGCGTCGAACCACCCATCAGAAACCGGGTTTCCCCTAACCCTCTCATTCAAACGTACACATAAACTGTATACACATTTGCATGCATTGAGGGAAACATCCATGTCCAGCACCGTCCACCCCGTTGATGAAGTCCTGCCCACCGGCAAGCTCACTGCACTTGGCCTGCAACACGTGCTGGTCATGTACGCCGGCGCGGTCGCCGTGCCACTCATCGTGGGCCGCGCGCTCAAGCTCAGCCCCGAACAAGTGGCCATGCTGATCTCGGCCGACCTGTTCTGCTGCGGCTTGGTCACGCTGATCCAGGCCCTTGGTGCCACGCAGTGGTTCGGTATCAAGCTGCCGGTGATGATGGGTGTGACCTTCGCGTCGGTGGCACCCATGGTGGCCATGGCCAACAGCAACCCCGGCGTGCAGGGGGCGGGCCTGATCTTCGGCGCCATCATCGGCGCGGGTGTGGTCTCCATCCTGATTGCGCCCATCGTCAGCCGCATGCTGCGCTTCTTCCCGCCCGTGGTCACCGGCACCATCATCGCGGTGATCGGCATCAGCCTCATGCGCATCGGCATCAACTGGATCTTCGGCAACCCCTTCGGCCCCACCGCGCCCAGCATCCCCAGCCCCGAGCACCTGCAGTGGCTGGACGCGGTGAAGCAGGCCTCTGCCAGCGGTGCCGTGCCCGAATTGCCCAAAGGGCTGGCCATCGTGGGCAGCGTACCCAACCCCGCCTACGCGCAGATGCCGCACATCGCCATCGCCGCCGTCGTGCTGGCGTCCATCCTGCTCATCGCGAAGTTCGCACGCGGCTTCATTGCCAACATCTCGGTGCTGCTGGGCATCGTCATCGGCGGTGTCATTGCCACCGCTGCCGGCCTCATGAATTTCGACAAGGTGGGCAAGGCCCATTGGTTCGATCTGGTGCTGCCGTTCGAGATCGCCACGCCCATCTTCGACCCCATCCTCATCCTCACCATGAGTCTGGTGATGATCGTGGTCATGATCGAATCCACCGGCATGTTCCTGGCCCTTGGGGACATGACCGACCGCAAGATCGACCAGAAGGCGCTCACTGCCGGCCTGCGTACCGATGGCCTGGGCACGCTGATTGGCGGCATCTTCAATACCTTCCCGTACACCAGCTTTTCGCAAAACGTCGGCCTGGTTGGCGTCACCGGTGTCAAGAGCCGGTTCGTCTGCGTTGCCGGCGGCGTCATCCTCATCGTTCTGGGACTGCTGCCCAAGATGGCCGCGCTGGTCGAGTCGTTGCCGACCTTTGTGCTGGGAGGCGCGGGTCTGGTGATGTTCGGCATGGTGGCGGCCACCGGGATCCGCATCCTCGCCGGCGTGGACTACAAGGGCAACCGCAACAACCTCTTCATCGTGGCCGTGTCCATCGGCTTCGGCATGGTCCCGCTGGTGGCACCCAATTTCAAACAGTGGATGCCCCACGGCATCCACCCGCTCATCGAGTCGGGCATCCTGCTGGCGTCCCTGAGTGCCGTCCTGCTCAACTTGTTCTTCAACGGCAGTGGGGGCGACACCGCAGCCGCCGTCAACGCCGCCAAACAGGCCGAGGCGCACTGAGGCCCGAGGTACCCGTCAATCAAAGGCCCCAGCCGGGGCCTTTTTCATGAGCAGAATCACTCAACGTGGTCCACGTTAAGTTGGTGCGCAGCGGTCAATTCGCAAGCACGCTTGACTCGCTGGTGGCAATCTATGTGGCCAAGCCCGCCTCAGCTTCACACTCACGATCTGCTACCAACTACTTGGCCAATCGGGCAAACGTCTTGCGAAACTTCGCCACCTTGGGCGCCGCCACCATCATGCAGTAGCCCTGGTTGGGATTGCGCTCGAAGAAGTCCTGGTGGTAGGCCTCGGCGGCCGAGTAGTTGTCCAGCAGCGTCACCTCGGTCACGATGGGCTTGCCATAAGCCTTGTCTCGCGTGAGCTCGTCGATCAGGTCCTGCGCCACCGCTTTCTGTTCGGGCGTGGTGAAGTAAATGCCGCTGCGGTACTGCGTGCCCACGTCGTTGCCCTGGCGGTTCAGCGTGGTGGGATCGTGGATCACGAAAAAGATCTCCAGGATCTCGCGCGTGCTGATCTGCGCCGGGTCGTACTCCAGCCGCACCACCTCGTTGTGGCCCGTGGTGCCGGTGCACACCTGCTCGTAGGTGGGCTGCTTCACGTGGCCGTTGCTGTAGCCCGACTCCACATCGGTCACACCCTTGACCCCCACGTACACCGACTCGGTGCACCAGAAGCAGCCACCGCCCAAAACCAGAACCTGCTTGTCGCTCATCGTTCTCTCCATGTGTTCTTCATGTGCATGTTTGCCTGCGTTGGTCGCGCCACACGCAGGATTCTTTCAATGCCTCACTGTAGTGGTTGGGCAAACCCGCGCACCGCGCCCAGAAATGCCCCCAGCGCGGCCTGGTCTCTGTCGGTCTTCCACAGGCATTGGGTCTCGTAGGGCGGCGTGTCCACATCCAGCGGCACGAACACCGCGCCGGGCAGCCCGGCCTGCTGCAGCGCCGCCGGCACCAGCGCGCAGCCCAGCCCCTGCGACACGATGGACACCACGCTGAGCCAATGCCGCAGCTCGAACCGGATCTCGGGCGAAAACCCGGCGTCGGCACACAGGCCGAGGATGCGCTCGTGGTAATCGGGCGAGACGGCGCGCGAGACCACTGCAAACGGCTCGCCTTGCAGCCGCGCCAGCGACAGCAGCTTGCGCCTTGCCAACGCATGGCCCGCCGGCAAGCAGGCCACGAACGGCTGGCTGGACACCAGGATCTGCGAGAAGCCTGCTGGCACCCGCGTGGTGTGCACAAAGCCGATGTCCAGCCGCTCGTGCATCAGGTCGATGAGCTGGTCGCTCGAACTCAGTTCGCGCAGCACCAGGCGCAGCTTGGGGTGATCCACCGCAAAGCCCTGCAGGATCTGCGGCAGCCCGCGGTAAAGCACGGTGCCGGCAAAACCAATCTGCAGACTGCCCAGCATGCCTTGCGACACCTCGCGCGCTTCCCGCGCGGCCAGGCCCGCCTGATCCAGCAAGGAGCGCGCTGCGGGCACGAACGCCTGCCCCGCGGCGGTGAGCTGCACGCCCCGGCTGTTGCGCGTGAACAGCTGCGCGCCCACCGAGGCTTCGAGTTGTTGGATGTTGAGCGAGAGCGGCGGCTGGGTAATGGCCAGGCGCTGCGCGGCGCGGCCGAAATGCAGCTCTTCGGCCAGCACCAGGAAATAGCGCAGGTGGCGAAATTCCATGAATAGCTTTCCTGTATGGATGGATACCTATTCGATATTAGACAGGTATTCATGCCGGGCGGACAATGCACGCATTGCCACCCCAACACACGGAGACACCGACCATGCTTTCCCCCACCAAAGTCAAAGCCAGCTTCAGCTGGGAAGATCCGTTTCACCTGGACGCGCAGCTCACCGACGACGAGCGCGCCGTGCGCGATGCTGCTCACGCCTACTGCCAGGAACGCCTGGCCCCGCGTGTGGTGGAAGCCTTCCGCCACGAGAAAACCGACCCGGCGATCTTTCGCGAAATGGGTGAGCTCGGCCTGCTCGGCCCCACCATCCCCGAGGCCTACGGCGGCAGTGGTTTGAATTACGTGTGTTACGGCCTGGTGGCGCGTGAAGTGGAGCGTGTGGACTCCGGCTACCGCTCCATGATGAGCGTGCAGAGCTCGCTGGTGATGGTGCCCATCAACGAATTCGGCACCGAAGAGCAAAAGCAGAAATACCTGCCCAAACTCGCCAGCGGCCAGTGGATCGGCTGTTTCGGCCTGACCGAACCCAACCACGGCTCCGACCCCGGCAGCATGGTCACGCGCGCCAAGAAGGTCCCGGGCGGCTACAGCCTCTCAGGCTCGAAGATGTGGATCAGCAACAGCCCGATCGCCGACGTGTTCGTGGTCTGGGCCAAGGACGACGAAGGTTCGATCCGCGGCTTCATCCTCGACAAGGGCATGAAGGGCCTGAGCGCGCCAGCCATCCACAGCAAGGTCGGTCTGCGCGCCTCCATCACCGGCGAGATCGTGATGGACGGGGTGTTCTGCCCCGAAGAGAACGCGTTTCCCGAGGTGCGTGGCTTGAAAGGTCCGTTCACGTGTCTGAACAGCGCGCGCTACGGCATCGCCTGGGGTGCACTGGGTGCGGCTGAAGACTGCTTCTTCCGCGCCCGCCAGTACGTGATGGACCGCCACCAGTTTGGCCGCCCCCTGGCCGCCAACCAGCTGATCCAGAAGAAACTGGCCGACATGCTCACCGAGATCAGCCTCGGCCTGCAAGGCTGCCTGCGCCTGGGCCGCATGAAAGACGAAGGCACGGCCGCGGTGGAGATCACCAGCATCTTGAAGCGCAACAGCTGCGGCAAGGCGCTGGACGTGGCCCGACTGGCGCGCGACATGATGGGCGGCAACGGCATCAGCGACGAGTTCGGCGTGGCGCGCCACCTGGTGAACCTGGAAGTGGTCAACACCTACGAAGGCACGCACGACATCCACGCGCTCATCCTGGGCCGTGCGATCACCGGCATCCAGGCGTTTTCCTGAAGCGGCGGGGCCTCGCCCCGTTGACTGGGGCTTTACCGGGGCGACACGGGGCGTGAAGGGGTGTGGGGTATATTTAATAACCCACCGGTCATTAAACACCCACGCATGCCCTCGCCCGCTGTCTCCGACACCAGCTCCCTGACCGAGCCCGACGCTCCACAGCGCCGTTCGCGGCGCAAGGAAGCGCGTCCGGGCGAGTTGCTGGACGCTGCACTCACGCTGTTCGTTGAAAAGGGCTTCGCCGCCACCCGCGTGGAAGAGGTGGCGGCCATGGCCGGCGTGTCCAAGGGCACCCTGTTTCTGTACTTTCCCAGCAAGGAAGAGCTGTTCAAGGCGGTCGTGCGCGAGAACATCGCCGGGCGCTTCACCGAATGGAACGAAGAGTTCGAGCGCTTCAGCGGCGACAGCGCCGAACTGGTGCGCTACTGCATGCACTCGTGGTGGGAACGCATCGGCATGACGCCCGCCTCGGGCATCACCAAACTGGTGATGAGCGAGGCCGGCATGTTTCCCGAGATCGCCGCCTTCTATCAAAAGGAAGTGATCGAGCCCGGCCACGACCTGATCCGCCGCATCCTGCAGCGTGGCGTGGACCGGGGTGATTTCCGACCCCTGCCCATGGAATACGCGGTCTACAGCCTGATCGCGCCGATGATCTTCCTGCTGATGTGGAAACACTCCATGGCACCGTGCTGCCCGGCCACCGCACAGATCGACCCCATCGGCTTCATCAATGCCCAGGTCGACTTGCTGCTGGCCGGCATGCTGGCGCCCCGAACCTCCCGAACGTCCGCCTGACCTTCCTCCACACGACCATGACCTCACGCCGCCCGCTGTCTTTCTGGATCAAGTGGTTGTTGCTCATCGCGCTGGTGCTCGGCATCGCCCTGGGTGTCACGCGCGCGCTGGGCAAGCGCAAGGCCACGAGCGAGGCGGCCATGGCCGCAGCGGAGTCGCTGCAGAAAACACCCACCTACACGCTCGCCCCCACCGATGTGGTGACCGTGCAGGCCATCGAACTCACCCAGACCGTGGCCCTGTCGGGTTCGGTGGAAGCGCTGGAGACCGCCGCCATCAAGGCGAAAACCGCCGGTGAGATCCAGGGTCTGAGCAAACGCGAAGGCGACCCGGTGAAAGCCGGCGAGGTGGTGGCGCGCATCGACAGCACCGAGGCCCAGGCGCGCGTGCGCCAGACCGCGCGGCAGGCCGAGTCGGCCCAGGCGCAGGTGGCCATTGCCAAACGCACCTTCGACAACAACCAGGCGCTGGTGCGCCAGGGCTTCATTTCCAACACCGCGCTGGACACGGCCACCGCCAACCTCGCCAGCGCCGAAGCCACCCACCAGGCCGCGCTGGCCGCACTCGACATCGCACGCAAGTCGCTGGCCGACACCACGCTGCGTTCACCGCTCACGGGCCAGGTCTCTGCCCGGCTGGTGCAGAACGGCGAACGCGTGGGCATCGACACACGCGTGCTCGACGTGGTGGACCTCTCCGGCTTCGAGATGGAAGCCGCCATTGCGCCCGCCGATGCGGTGGCGGTGAAGGTGGGCCAGACGGCACGCCTCACCGTGGAAGGCCAGAGCGCGCCGGTGCAGGCCACCGTGGCCCGCATCAACCCCAGCGTGCAGGCGGCCAGCCGCAGCGTGCTCGTCTACCTGCGCGTGCCCGCGCTACCGGGCATGCGCCAGGGCCTGTTTGCACAGGGCCACATCGTCACCGGCTCGGTCAAGGCGCTGGCTGTGCCCGCCTCCACCGTGCGCAATGACAAGCCTCAGCCCTATGTGCAGGTGGTGCGCGAGGGAGCGGTGGTGCATGTGCCGCTGCAAGCGGGTGCCACCGGTCTGCTGGGCACCGAGCCCATGCGGGCGGTGGAGGGTTTGCCCGCCGGCACGCAGCTGCTGCGCGCGCAAGCCGGCCTGATCCGCGAAGGCACCGCCGTGCGTCTGAACGCACCCGCCACCGCCCCCAACTGAGCAGCAAGCCATGTGGTTCACCCAGGTCTCCTTGCGCAACCCGGTGTTCGCCACCATGGTGATGGTCGCCTTCGTGGTGCTGGGCGTGTTCTCGTTCCAGCGCCTGCAGGTCGACCAGTTCCCCAACATCGACTTTCCGGTCGTGGTGGTGACCACCGCCTACCCCGGTGCCTCGCCCGAAATCGTGGAGTCGGAAGTCACGAAGAAGGTGGAAGAAGCCGTGAACGCGGTGGCGGGCGTGAACACCCTGACCTCGCGCAGCTACGAAGGCTCGTCGGTCGTCATCATCGAATTCCAGCTCACCATCGACGGGCGCAAGGCGGCCGAGGATGTTCGCGAAAAGATCGGCATCCTGCGCCCGCTGCTGCGCGACGAGGTGGAAGAGCCGCGCGTGCTGCGCTTTGATCCGGCGGCGCGCTCCATCTGGTCGGTCGCGGTCATTCCGGAGGCCGTCAACGGCAAGACACCCAGCGCGGTGGAGCTCACCACCTGGGCCGAACAAACCTTCAAGAAGCGGCTGGAGAACGTGCGCGGTGTGGGCTCGGTCACGCTGGTGGGCGGCACGCAACGCGCCATCAACATCGAGCTCAACCCGTCGGCCATGGAGGCCTTGGGCGTGACCACCGAACAGGTGACCGCCGCCGTGCGCAACGAGAACCAGGACCTCCCGGTGGGCACGCTCAAGACCGGCGAGAGCGAGCGCGTGGTGCAACTGCTGTCCCGACTTCAGAACCCGCAGGATTTCGGCGACATCATCGTCGCGCGGCGCGCCGGCCAGGCGGTGCGCCTGTCTCAGGTGGCGACCATCAACGACGGCACCGAGGAAGTGCAGAGCCTCGCGCTCTACAACGGCCAGCGCACGCTGCTGCTGCAGGTGCAGAAGTCGCAGGACGAGAACACCATCGCCGTGACCGACGGGCTCAAGGCCGCGGTGGAAACCTTGCGTGCCGAGCTGCCACCGGGCATTCGCCTCGAGCAGATCGCCGACGGCTCGCGTCCCATCCGCGTGTCGGTGGACAACGTGCGTCGCACGCTGATCGAAGGCGCGTTGCTCACCGTGCTGATCGTCTTTCTGTTCCTGAATTCGTGGCGCTCCACCGTCATCACCGGCCTCACCCTGCCCATCGCGCTGATCGGCACCTTCTTCTTCATGAACCTGTTCGGGTTCACCATCAACATGATCACGCTGATGGCGCTCACGCTCTCGGTCGGCTTGCTGATCGACGACGCCATCGTGGTGCGCGAGAACATCGTGCGCCACGTGCAGATGGGCAAGACACCGTTCAACGCGGCCATGGACGGCACGCAGGAGATTGGCCTGGCCGTGCTGGCCACCACGCTGTCCATCGTCGCGGTGTTCCTGCCCATCGGTTTCATGGGCGGCATCATCGGCAAGTTCTTTCACGAGTTCGGCATCACCATGGTGGCGGCGGTGCTCATTTCCATGTTCGTGAGCTTCACGCTCGACCCGATGCTGTCGTCGGTTTGGCACGACCCGGAGATCGAAAAGCACGGCCAAGGTGGCGCCCCACGCACCTTCTACGACAAGACCATCGGCCGCGTCACCGGCTGGTTTGACCGCTTCCAGGACGACCTGGCCGACACTTACCAGACCACGCTGCGCTGGTCGCTCAAGCACAAGCTGGCCACCCTGGGCTTGGCGCTGGCCACTTTCGTCGGCAGCCTGTTTGTGCTGCCGCTGCTGGGCACCGAGTTTGTGCCCAAGGCCGACTTCTCGGAAACCTCGCTGAGCTTTCACACCCCGGTGGGCTCGTCTTTGCAGGCCACCGAGGCCAAGACGCGCGAGGTGGAGGCCATCCTTCGCCAGTTCCCCGAGGTGAAGTACACGCTCTCCACGCTCAACACCGGCAATGCCCAGGGCACCATGTACGCCAGCGTCTATGTGCGCCTGGTCGACCGCAAGGACCGCACGCTGAGCGCCGACGCCATGTCGGCCCAGCTGCGCGAGCGCCTGCGCAGCGTGCCCGGCATCACCGTGACCCACGTGGGCCTGCTCGACGCGGTGGGCGGCAACAAGCAGGTGGAGTTTTCCTTGCAGGGCGACGACCTCGCCGAGCTGGAGCGCCTGAGCGCCACCGTGATGGAGCGCATCCGCCCCATCGTCGGCCTGGTCGATCTGGACGCCAGTGTGAAGCCCAACAAACCCACGGTGGACGTGAAGATGCGGCGCGAGCTGGCGTCGGACGCGGGCATGAACGTGGCGGCGGTGGGCGGCGCGCTGCGCACGCTGGTGGCCGGCACCACGGTGGGCAACTGGCGCGCGCAGAACGGCGAGAGTTACGACGTGAACGTTCAACTGGCGGCCACCGGTCGTGAGCGTGCGAGCGACCTGGAGCAGCTGCCCTTCATGGTCGGCACCGCCGCCGACGGCACGGCCCGCGTGGTGCGCCTGGGCCAGGTGGCCGAGGTGGTGGCCAGCACCGGCCCCAACCAGATCAACCGCCGCAACCTCAACCGCGAGGTGTCCATCAACGCCAACGTGTTCGGCCGCTCCGCCGGCGAGGTGTCGGCCGAGATCAAACAGGTGCTCGACAGCACGCAGTTCCCGCCCGGCTACCGCTACGAATTTGGCGGCTCCACCAAGAACATGCAGGAGTCGTTCGGCTACGCCATCTCGGCACTCGCCCTGGCCATCATCTTCATCTACATGATCCTGGCCAGCCAGTTCCAGAGCTTTCTGCAGCCGCTGGCGCTCATGACGGCGCTGCCACTCACGCTGATCGGTGTGGCACTGGCCCTGCTCATGTTCGGCTCGACGATGAGCATGTTCTCGGTCATCGGCATCGTGCTGCTCATGGGCCTGGTCACGAAAAACGCCATCCTGCTGGTGGACTTTGCGATCCGCGCTCGCCATGGCCTGGTGGGCGAGGCGCCGATGGACCGCGAGTCGGCCCTGCTGCTGGCGGCGCGCGTTCGGCTGCGCCCCATCCTCATGACCACGCTGGCCATGGTGTTTGGCATGGTGCCGCTGGCGTTCGCACTCACCGAAGGCTCGGAACAGCGCGCGCCCATGGGCCAGGCCGTCATCGGCGGCGTGATCACCTCGTCGCTGCTCACCCTGGTGGTGGTGCCGGTCGTCTACTGCTACATGGACGACCTAGCCCAGTGGTTCCGCCGCAAGCTCGGCATGGGCCCGACGCCAGCCGGGCCGGCGGTGTCCGCTCCGTAAAATCCAGCCATTCACCCCATCTTCCAGACGCCCCCAGGAGCTCCCTCCATGACGACCACCACCGCTGCCACCATCCACACCGGCTTTGACCACGCCCGCTTCAACATGATCGAGCAGCAGATCCGCCCCTGGGAGGTGCTCTCCCCCCAGGTGCTGGAACTGCTGTCGCGCATCCACCGCGAAGCTTTCGTGCCCACCGCGCACCGCGCCCTGGCCTTTGCCGACATGGAATTGCCCCTGTCCCACCCTGCGGTGGAGGGCCAGTGCATGCTGGCCCCGAAGGTGGAGGCCCGCCTGCTGCAGGACCTGGACCTCAAGCCCACCGACAAGGTGCTGGAAATCGGCACCGGCAGCGGCCATATGGCCGCCCTGCTGGCCAGCCTGGCGCACAGCGTGGTCTCGGTCGAGATCGACGCTGTGCTGGCCGGTACCGCGCGCGAGAACCTGCGCAAGGCCGGCATCGCCAACGTCGAGGTCAAACACGCCGACGCTGCGGCGCAAGGCTTCGCTGCGTGCAGCGTCAACGGCCCGTTCGACGCCATCCTGCTCAGCGGCTCGGTCGCCGAGATTCCGCCCGCCTTGCTGGCCCTGCTGGCGCCCGGCGGCCGGTTGGCCGCCATCGTCGGCCATGAGCCCATGATGCGCGCCACCATCGTCACCCGCATCGCCGATGCCTCGTTCCAGACCGCACAACCCTGGGACACCGTGGCCCCGCGCCTGCTGAACTTCCCCGAGCCATCGAGCTTCCGCTTCTGAAACCCGCCGCACCCCGACGCCAAGGATCCCCATGAAAGCGATTCAACCCGGCCAGCTCGACACCTGGCTCACGCAGGTGGCCAGCGAGGCGCCTGCCGGTGGCCTGCCAGTCGTGCTCGACGTGCGCGAGCCCTGGGAACTGCAGACGGCCTCGGTGACGCCCGCCGGATTCGAACTGCGCCACATACCCATGCGCAGCGTGCCCGAGCGCCTGGCCGAACTCGACCGAGACCAACCCATCGCCTGCCTGTGCCACCACGGCATGCGAAGCGCGCAGGTGGCGAACTTCCTGATCAACCAGGGATTCACACAGGTGGTGAACATCCATGGCGGCATCCACGCCTGGTCGCAAGAACGCGACCCCGCTGTTCCGGTCTATTGATCGCCCCCTCTCCCGCCATTCGTTTCAAAGGAACTCCATGACTGTCCCGCACGCATCCGCATCCCATGGGAGCCGACTTTTCTCCATGAGCCGGCTGGCCGTGGCCGTCGGTTTGACCCTGGGCGCAGCCACGGGAGCACAGGCCCAAAACCTGGTGGAGTTGTATGAAGCCGCACGCGGTTTTGACGCGACCTTCCTGTCGGCGCGCTCGCAATACGAGGCCAACCTCTTCCGCGCCGATCAGGCCAAAGCAGGCCTGTTGCCCGAAGTGGGCCTCGGTGCGGCCGCCAGCTGGGCGCGACGCGAGATCAACGGGGGCACGGACACCACCAGCAACAGCCAGAGCGCCACGCTCTCGGCCAGTCAGCCGCTGTACCGCCCCGTCAACAAACTCAACAACGACCAGGCCCTGCTCTCCGTGGACGTGGCCAAGGCCACGCTCACCCTGGCCGAGCAAGACCTGATCGTGCGGACCACACAAGCCTACTTCGACGTTCTCGCCGCCACCGACACGCTGGCCTTTGTGCGTGCGCAGAAAACCGCAGTGGGTGAACAGCTCGCCGCAGCCAAGCGCAACTTTGAAGTCGGCACCACCACCGTGACCGACTCGCGCGAAGCGCAGGCCGGCTTCGATCTGGTGGTGGCCCAGGAGATCGCCGCCGAAAACGACCTGCGGGTCAAGCAGCTCACGCTGAACCAGCTCGTGGGTCGGGCGGCCGTGACACCGAAGCCACTGGTGGCGCCGGTGGTGCTGCCACCGCTGCTGCCCGCCGATCCGCAGGCCTGGGTCGCCTTGAACGACGACACACACCCCACCATCCTGCAGGCCACCCGCGGCCTGGAGATCGCCCAGCTGGAAACCCGCAAGGCCGAAGCCGGCCACAAGCCCACCGTGGACCTGGTGGCGCAGTACCAGGTGGCCCGCGCGCCGTCCACCAACACGCTCGCCCAAAACACCGTGCGCAGCAACAACGCCAGCGTCGGCGTGCAGTTCAACATGCCGCTGTTCGCCGGCTACGCGATCCAGAACCGGGTGAGGGAAACCATGTCGCTCGAAGACAAGGCCCGCACCGACCTGGAGGCCGCCAAACGCGGCGTCGACCTGGCCACACGCAGCGCGTTTCTTGGCGTGCTGTCTGGCCAGGGGCAGGTGAAAGCCCTGGAAGCCGCCGAGGCCTCCAGCCAGAGCGCCCTGGACGCCAACCGCCTGGGCTACCAGGTGGGTGTGCGCATCAACATCGACGTGCTCAACGCCCAAAGCCAACTGTTCCAGACCAAACGCGACCTCGCCCAGGCGCGCTACAACGTGCTGCTGGGTGGCTTGCGTCTGAAGCAGGCCAGCGGACGGCTGGTGCCTGAGGATTTGTTGCCGATCAATTCGTTGTTGGCGCAATGAGCGCTCAAGGCACATGAGTCTGTTCACCTGGAAGCTGGAGCGCGAGCTCAACCGCATTCGTCAACAGCTCAAGGGCATCCCCGAGTTCTTCACCGAACCCCTGTTGAGGCGCCGTCACGACGCGCAACGCAATGCCATGCTGCAGGCGGAACACGGCCAGGTTGCACCAGGCCCCAAAGTGGCTTTGCTGCTGGTGTATCAGCCCAAGGGAATCTCCGATGCCACGGTGTGGACATGCCAGCACTTGGTCAACAAGGGCTATGCACCCTTGGTCATCAGCAATGCGCCCTTGAGTGCAGATGACAAGTCACGTCTGAGCCCGTGGATCTGGCGCATGGCAGAGCGCCCCAATTTCGGCTACGACTTCGGTGGGTACCGGGACGGGATCTGGTTGTTGTCGCAGTGGAAAACAAACCCTGACACCCTGATCATCCTGAATGACAGCATCTGGTTTCCACTGACTGCCAACGAGACCTTGATCGACCGAATGGAAGCTAGCGACGCCGATTTCGTAGGGGCTCTGCAACTCGACCCGCTGCGCCAGACTGAGAACATTCCCACCAAGAAGCGGCCATTCTTTGGATCCTTCTTCCTGATGGTCAAACGAGGTGCCTTGCAACATGCTGCGTTCACCGGCTTCTGGGACCGATACCGAATCACCAGCAACAAGTACAAGACGATCCGCAGGGGAGAACGGGGTTTCTCGCATGCTTTGATGGATGCGGGTATTCGCAGCGAAGCCATCTACACACGGAGTGCACTGGATCGCCACATCGAGTCGCTGTCGAACCAGGAACTGAAGTTGTTTCTGGGAGATCTCGTCTCCATTGATGAGCGTATCGAGATGGAGATCTCCGATTGCATCCAACATTTTTCGCAGACGGACGAATGGCGGACGCTCTCCCGGGCCGTGGCCCTGGCGGCTACCGAAAAGCAGAACGTCCTCGCCACCGCGCCGATCACGTCCTTGGCTGTTTTTGGCGTCCCTTATCTGAAGAAATCCAGGGACTGGAACAACTTGAAAGCGCTGAAGTTGATCCGGGAGCGGATCAACCAAGGGCGCTTGCCAGCGCCCCATGCCAGCATCATTGACGCACTGAAGCAGCTTCCGGATTGACAGATGAGGCGGCGCGAAACCCTGAGGCCTCAGCCATCAGCAGCGCAAGCAAGCTGTAGAAGATGTAGCTCTCCATGCGGTACCAAAAAGGTGCGTTGAAAATGCTTTCGACAAGAAGCACCGCGACAAATCCCAAGAAGACAATGCGATGTGATGGCTTTACTCTGGTCGAAGCCACGAGAAGTGCCCCAAAGAGCGACAGGTAGGCCAGAAGTCCGGGCAAGCCGTTCTCAAGCCAGAAGAAAAGAAACTGGTTGTGCGGATGAAAGCAGGTCAGCGTGCAATCCGAGAAGACTCTGGAGGCAAGAACATGGTACGCCCCGGTGCCGTGACCCCAAAACGGGTGTTGTCGGATCAACTCCCAGGAAAACTCCCACAGCTTCAGACGAATGCCCACTGAAGACTGATAGTCGTCTGCCTGGAAGCGCTGGAATTCCGCCCACGCAGTAAGCACTCGAGCCTGCAACAGTGGGGAAGCAGCCATTAGCGCGACCAACAGCACAAGGCCGGCGGCGATCACGGGCCAGCGCCAGCGCGCAGGGGTGATTTGGTACGCGTAGACCATGAACACGGCGAGAATTGCAATCTGCCCTGTTCGTCCTTGAAGCAGGAAAATCACACTGACCAAGGTGGCTGCAGTAACGACAAGCCAGATCGCTTGCATCGCGACCTGTTTGGCAGCTCTTGCGCGCTCCAGAGCGAGCACCATGAAGAATGTGCTCACAACGCCTTGAATGATGTAGTCCACAAAAACACTGTGATCAACACCCCAGCCTTGGTTGCGAGTAGTCGACCATGGCGGATCCCACCAGATGTTCAGGTAGGTTGTTCCAACCGTGACCAGCATGGCGAGAGCAAAGGCACCCCAGGCTCGTTGCCGCCACACGACTTGGTCAAGCAGAGAGACCAACAGCAACACGAAAAGAAACTTGCTGTAAACGCGCACATGTTCCAAGACATCCGCCAGCGGCGCCACCGTGTAAGTGATTCCAATCAGCATGATGCTCACGAGCGCCACGCATGGCCACAACACAAGATTGCCTCGAACCACCGCCCATCGCTGCGCATATCGACCCGCCAACAACCAAGACAGCAGGATCACCAATGAAGTGACATTGAACAGCGCTCTGGAAGTGGGCGCCGCGTACAAAAGAACCACCGCGGCCCAACGAGCCAACTGGTCAAAGAAATGGAAGCGTCGATCAGCAAACGCGCTGGGAATCGCCACCTCACTCACCGGCAAACGCTTTCTGCAGCGGCCGCTGCCAAAACGCGTCGGTGCAGAGTACGTCGACAAATCGCGACGCAGCATCTCCTGCTCCAAACGTTTGATTGCTGGCCAATTTTTCCCCCCACTTTTCGCTCAAAAACGCGTCAACGGTGGCAATGCCGAATGCCGAGCAGGCCGTGATGGAAGGTCCACTGGCGCGCTGGTTCTGTCGTGTTCCCACCTCCAGACTCGGGAGACCCAGAAAAGGCGCTTCACGCACGCCTGCGCTGCTGTTGCCTACCATTACTGCAGCGTTTTTCATCAACTCGGAGAAGTAGTTGAACCGCATCGACGGAATCTGGCGGAAACGGTCCTTGGGCAGTTTTTCCAACACGGCAAAGATATCTTCCGTACCCGGATCGTTGTTGGGCGCGATCACCACGAAATTGCGTCCACTGGCTTCCAGCCGAGAAAAAAGCGACTGCGCCTGCGCGCCAATCGTGTCAGCCTCTGACGTCACGGGGTGGAAGATCACGATGCCGTAGTCGTCGAATGGAATCGCGTACCGCTCCTTCACCTGAGCCAGCGTCACGCCTGAGGGCCGCGCGTGGGTGTCGAGTTCGGGGGAGCCGATGTTGTAGACGCTGTCGGGCGATTCGCCCAATGCCAGCACGCGCTGCTTCGCGCCTTCGGAACTCACGAAATGGGCCGCACACAGTTTGGTGTTGCAATGGCGGATGCTCTCGTCGATGGTGCCCGAGACTTCGCCGCCCTCGATGTGCGCCGAAGGGATGTACCTCATCGCGCAGACGATGGACGCGGCCAGCGCCTCCACCCGGTCGCCGTGGATCACCACCAGATCAGGCCGGTGTTCGTGCACAAAATCGGAAAAGCCCAGGATGGTCTTGGAGAGTATGAAATCCTGCGCGTCGCCTTCGCGCTGGTTCACGAACTCGAAGAACTCGGCGCCCGGGAAGCGCTTCACTTCCAGCCGTGTTTCGCCATAGCGCCGCATCATGTGCATGCCGGTGATGAAGAAGCTCACGCCAAAACCGGCCTGCTGTGCGGCCAGCGCGAGCGGCTCGAGCTTGCCGAAGTCGGCCCGGGTGCCGGTGACGAAGAGCAGTCGTTTGGCGGTCATTCGAATCAGCTGTTGGCCAGAGGTTTCACGCCGTCCAGGTCGCTCCACAGCAGTTGCTGGTTGCGTTGGACGGCGCGGGTGAGCTTCGCGCCCACGAGGCGGTCGAAGTGCTGCACCGAAATCTCACCCGAGCCCGGGCGGCGTGCCCAGATGTCGCTGGGTGTGACCACGTGGCCGGCGGGCAAGTCGCGGTCGGCCACCATGGAGCCACGCGCAAAGCGGTACACGTCTTCCTCGGGCGCGGTGCGCACCTTGGGGTTGTGCAGCGCGGTGTGGATCTCGCGCGAGCGGTCGATCAAAAACTTGAGCTCGGCCGGGTCCATGGAGCACGAGATATCCGGGCCTTTGCGGTAGCGCGTGTCGGTGAAGTGGCGCTCCAGGATGCAGGCGCCCAGCGCCACGGCGGACAGCGCCATTTCAGGGCCGATGCTGTGGTCGGAAAAGCCGATGACGGCGCGCGGGAAGGCGGTGCGCAATTCGGTGATGCCTTGCAGGCTCACGATCTCGGGCGGCGAAGGGTAGAGGTTGGTGCACTCCAGCAGCGCATAGTCCACACCCGAATCGTCCAGCGCTTTCACCGACGGGCGCATGCCGTCGATGGTCTGCATGCCGGTGCTCATGATGATGGGCTTGCCGAAGCTGGCGATGTGGCGGATCAGCGGTACGTGGTTGCACTCGCCCGAGCCGATCTTGAACGCGGACACGCCGATGTCGTTGAGGAAGTCGGCGGCAGCGCGCGAGAACGGTGTGGAGATGTAGATCATGCCGAGCGACTCGGCGTATGTCTTGAGAGAGATCTCGTCGTCTTTCGAGAGCGCGCACTCTTCCATCACGTCCCAGATGGATTTGTCGGCGTTGGGCGGGAAGATCTGTTTGGCCTCGTCGGTCATTTCGTCGTCGACGAAGTGCGTCTGGTGCTTGACCATCTCGCAGCCGGCGCGATGCGCTGCCAGCACCATGCCTTTGGCCACATCCAGGCTGCCGCCATGGTTGATGCCGATTTCAGCCACGACCAGTGGCGGGTGGTTGGGGGAGATGTCGCGGTGGGCGATTTTCATGAAGACCTCGTGCCGAATGAAGGCGAAAAATTACAGGGAGCCGGCGTAAAACGCCTGGATTTTGGATCGCATGAAGCCGAGCGTCTTCTCGCTCCAGATCAGCTTGCGGGATTTTTCATCGACGATCACATCGCCCTCTTTGAGCGACAGCAATTTTTCGGGCTTGATCATCAGGCCGTTGAGCGTGACGGCCACCAGGCCTTTGCGCCGGCTCTTCACCCACGGCAAGCGCGCTTTGATGTACAGCCAGAAGCCCCAATAGAACATGAACTCGCGGGGAAACTTGACCGCAAATGACTCCGGGATGCTGACCATGTGCTCCTGAGCCACCCAGCTGATGAATCGTTCATCGGCCACCATGTACCGGAGCTGCATCTTGGGGTACTTCGCATAGGTCAGCCTGAACTGCTCTGCAATGTAGTGGCATTCGCCAGGGTGGTAGACCACAAACGAAGAATTGCCCCGGGCGTACTTGCGACCACGGGTCCACCGGTGCAGTGACCGTCCCACCCATCCGAACGGAATGATCGCACTCGGCAAGAGGGCCACCGTCTGGCGGCTCTTCATCAATGACAGCCCCTTGCTCAAGTCGCCCAGCACGATGGTGTCGAGGTCGACATAGATCGCGGGCAAGTCGGTTGGCAAGATGCCGCGCTCAAACATGACGAGTTTTGCGTGGCACCCGGCGGTCTTGAGAGGCGGTGCAAGCCAATACTCCGGAAACCGAACCAGCTCGATGCGGTCCAACAGGTCGGGGCGGTCCCGATCCGAAATGAGGATGAAGCGCGGCTGCGACGCCGTCTTGTTGGAGATGCTGCGCGCCAGGTTGTTGATGACCGCGGTCGAGTATTTGGTGCCCCAGCAGATCATCACGCACTGCCAGGTGGGCGCGGCGTACAGATCCATGTGGTCGGTGTTCATCTCACTGACCATGCGCAGCCTCCAGCGCGGCTTCGCAGCGTTCGAAATCGTCCAGCGAGTCGATGTCCTGGCTGCGCTCGGCCGGCATCTCCACCACGCCGATGCGATCTGAGACAAAACTGCCGCTGGCCATGAAACGCTCGGCGTTCAACACATACAGCGCGCCATTGGGGCGCACCACCGGTGGCAGGCTCTGGCGGTTGGCAAAGCAGTAAGCCGGGTCCGACAAGGGCTGGAACCGATTGCCGCGCAGCGTGCCCCACTTGAGCACGCCCCGGTCGGCGCTGGTGACCGACATGACCAGTTCGAAGTACCCCCCGGCAAACACCGCCAGCGCAGCTTCAATGTCGCTGGGCAGGCGAAGCGGCGAGGTGGCCTGCAACAGCACCACCGTGCCGTGGCAGTCGGCGGTGTGCAGGGCGTGCTGCAGCACGGGGGCCATGGGCACCGTATCGCCTGCGAGCTCGGGCGGGCGTTCCACCAACGTCACCTGGGAGGGCAGTTCGGCCCACAGCACTTCGGGAATATCGGTCGTGATCACCACGCGCTGGGCGCCGGCTTGGAGCGCCTGGTCCACCGCGTGGCGGTACAGCGGTTTGCCCGCCAGCGGGCGGATGTTTTTCGAGGGCAGGCCCTTGGATCCGGCGCGCAGCGGAATGACTGCGGTCCAGGCCGGCGTGGGAAGGGGCATCGGAGGTGTTCCTGTGTGGGGAGGCGGGCCGCTGGGTGAGGGCCTGACCAAGGGCGTAACTATACTGAATGGCCTTCGACCGGAGCCCCTGGAGCGACGCGTAGGCACCCCCGCCCGACCCGTTTCGTTTCCACCGATGGCCTCCCCCTCTTCCACACGCCCAGCATCCCGTCCTTTTCCGCCCAACTGGCGGCTGTCCGTGCTCATCGGCGTGTACGAACTGCTGTGGCACCTGCTGCTGCCGGTGTTCCTGCTGTTTTTGTGGAAACGCGGCAAACGCGAGCCGTTGTATCGCGAACACTGGGGCGAACGGTTTGGCGCCGCCCCGACCGGCCTCGACCGCCCGGTGTGGGTGCATTCCGCTTCCATGGGCGAGATGCGCGGCGCCGCACCGCTGGTGCGCGCCTTGCTCGCAGCGGGTTACCCCGTCTTCATCACCACGCTCACCCCCGCCGGTCGCACCGCGGCACACACGCTGTTTGCAGAGGCTGTTGAAGCGCAGCGCCTGAAAGTGAGCTACGTGCCGCTGGAGTTGGGCTGGGCGGTGCGCCGCCTGATCCGCCGGGTGCGTCCCCGCGCGGCGGTCATGACCGAGATCGACACCTGGCCGGTGCTGCTGACCACCATCCGACGCCAGGGCGTACCGCTGGCCATGGCCAACGCCCAGTACCCGAAAAAGAGCATCGTGCGTGACCGGAAATGGGGCGGCTTTCGCGCCGGCATCTTCCATGCTTACGAGCTGGTGTTGTGCAAGTCCGAAACCCACGCCCAACGCTTTCGCGACGTGGGTTGTCAACGCGTGGTGATCGCGGGCGAAACCCGCTTTGATCTGCCGGTGTCGCCGCAGCAGATCGCTGCCGCGCAGGCATTGCTCGCGCCCTGGCAGCTCGCCACCGCCGCCAACGGACACCGACCGGTGCTGTGTTTTGCCAGCGCCATCGTGGGCGAAGACGAACAATTCATCGAGGCCACCCGCCAGGTGCAGGCAGGCCTGCAGGCGGCGGGCTTGCCGCTGCCGCTGGTGGTCTACGTGCCGCGCAGCCCGCAGCGCTTTGATGCGGTGGCGCAGATGTTCGAAGCCGCGGGACTGCGCGTGGCGCGCCGCAGCCGCATGCTCGACGCATCGTTGCAGCCCACCTCCGATACGCCCGACATGGGCGCCATCGACGTGCTCATGGGCGACTCGCTGGGCGAGATGTACTTTTACCTCGCACTGTCGCAGGTGGTGGTGGTCGGTGCCTCGTTCGTGCCGATGGGCGCGCACAACGTGATCGAACCGCTGGCGCTCAAAAAACCGGTGATGGTGGGGCCCAGCATCTGGGGCATCGAGTACCCCGGCGTGGAAGCGCTGGCCGCCGGTGTCTTGCAGCAGCACTTGACGATCCCCAGCCTCTCGGCTGCATTGGTGCAACTGCTGACCTCGCCCACCGACTACGCCCGCGCCATCGAAGGTGCAGAAGCGTTCTACGCCGAGCACGGCGGCGCCACCGTCAAACACATGGCCACGCTCGTGCCCTGGCTGGAAGGCCGATGACATTCCCACGCCAGCCCTGGGCGCTGAGAGCCTACCTGTTGCTGGCTCGCTGGCTGGCACCGGTATGGCGCAAGGGCTTGCAACGCCGCCTGTTGCGCGGCAAGGAAACACCGCGCAGCGTGCGGCAGAAGCTGGGCAGCGAATATGCAGACCGCCCCGCCGGCACGCTGGTGTGGGGCCATGCGGTGGGCGTGGGCGAATCCATGGCACTTGCGGGTCTGTTCGCACGGCTTGCCGAGCGGCGGCCCGACTGCAGCTTCCTCATCACCACCACCGCGCGCACCTCGGGCGACGCGCTGCGCCGCACCGGTCTGCCTGCGCGCTGCCAGCACCAGTTCGCGCCGGTGGACACACCCGAGGCGGTGTCGCGCTTCCTCGACCATTGGCAGCCCTCGCTGGCGCTGTGGTGCGAGATGGACCTGTGGCCTGCGCTGATCGCCGAGACCGACGCGCGGAGCATCCCGCGCGCACTGGTCAACGCGCGGCTGTCGCCCGAGTCGCTCGCCAAGCGCCGCTGGGGCCGCTGGCTGTACCAGGCGCTGCTGCCCGGTTTTCGTGAGCTGTTTGCACAAAACGAAGCCACCGCCGACGCGCTGGTGGTGCTGGGCGCACCGCGCGAACGCATCACCGTCAGCGGCACGATCAAGGCACTGGTGCCGCCGCTGGCTTGTGATGCGGACGATCTGGAGACTTGGCAACAAGCCCTGGCAGAGCGACCGGTGTGGTTGCTGGCCTCCAGTCATCCCGGCGAAGAAGACCTGGCGCTGGCGGCCCATGCCCGGCTTCGTGCACAGCGGCCCGATGCGCTGCTGATCATCGCGCCACGAGCCCCCGCGCGTGGACTGGAAGTGGCCGAACTTGCCTTGGCCGCAGGCTTGCAAGACGTGCCCTTGCGCAGCACGGGCGGCCACATCGCCACCGAAGCCCCCGTCTACATCGCCGACACCATCGGCGAAATGGGCCTGTGGTACCGGCTCGCGCCGGTGGCGCTGGTGGGTGGGTCGTTCGCCAGCGTGGGTGGACACAACCCGCACGAGCCGCTGGCGCTGGGCTGCGCCGTGCTGCACGGGCCGAACGTGTGGAACTTCGCCGAGAGCTACGAACGGCTGGACGGCCTGCGCCAGGCCCGGCTGGTGAACGGCGAAAGCGATGTGGCCCGCGACGTGGCGACGGTGTGGGGCGCCAACCGCCCGGTGCACACCACCGCCCTGGTGGACGAACAGGCCGAAGCGGTCATCGAGCGCGTGCAGGCCCTCTTGCCGCCTTCGCCGCGCTGAGCCGCCTCAGTGAGCGCTGGCGCCCACCACGGCGTCGGGCTTGGCCTGTTTCAGCAAGGCCAGCATCACCGCTTCAATGCGGTGCAAGGCTTCGGTGGTCTGACCCTCGAAGCGCAGCACCAGCACCGGTGTGGTGTTGGACGCGCGAATCAAACCAAAACCATCGGGCCAGTCGACGCGCACGCCATCGATGGTGGACAGCTTGGCAGGTGCATCGAACTTCGCCAAGGCAATGAGTTTTTCCACCACCGCATGGGGCTCGCCTTCGGCGCAGGCCACGTTGAGTTCGGGCGTGCTGAAACTGGTGGGCAAGGCGTTGAGCACGTCGCTGGCGTTCGGGCTGCGGCTCACGATCTCGAGCAGGCGCGCGCCCGCGTAGGTGCCGTCGTCAAAGCCGTACCAACGCTCCTTGAAGAAGATGTGGCCGCTCATTTCGCCACCCAGCGGGCTGTCCAGTTCCTTCATGCGCGCCTTGATCAGCGAGTGGCCCGTCTTGTAGATGTGGGCCACGCCGCCGGCGGCTTCAATGGCCGGGGCCAGGCGCTGCGAACACTTCACGTCGAACACGATGTCGCCACCGGGCACGCGCGAGAGCACGTCCTGCGAGAACAGGATCATCTGGCGATCGGGGTAGATGTTGTTGCCTTCTTTGGTGACGATGCCCAGGCGGTCGCCGTCGCCGTCGAAAGCCAGGCCGAGTTCGGCGTCGGTCTCGCGCAACGCGCGCATCACATCCTGCAGGTTTTCGGGCTTGCTCGGGTCGGGGTGGTGGTTGGGGAAGTTGCCATCCACCTCACTGAAGAGTTCGATCACCTCGCAGCCGAGCGCGCGGAAGATGGCCGGGGCCGACGCACCGGCCACGCCGTTGCCGCAGTCCACCACGATCTTCATGGGACGCGAGAGCTGGATGTCGCCCACGATGCGTGCTTGGTAAGCCGCTTGCACATTGATCAACCGCACCCGTCCGCCATCAGCTCGGGTGTGCGATTCGGCTTCCATGGTTTTGCGCAGTGCCTGGATGTCATCACCATAAATCGCGCGACCGGCCAGCACCATCTTGAATCCGTTGTAGTCCTTCGGGTTGTGGCTGCCCGTGACCTGGATACCGCTGGTGCACAGGGTCGCAGCGGCGAAGTACAGCATGGGCGTGGTGGCCAGGCCGATGTCGATCACGTCCACACCGGCAGCCACCAGACCACGAATCAGCGCGGCCGACAAAGCCGGGCCGCTCAGGCGCCCGTCACGGCCCACCGCCACGCTCTTCTCGCCCAGCTTCAAGACTTGTGTGCCAAACGCCAACCCCAGGGCCTCGGCCACCTCTTCGTTGAGCGCGGTGGGCGTCACGCCGCGGATGTCGTAAGCCTTGAAGATCGAGGGGGTGACTTGCATGGGGTTGTCCTGGGTTCGGGGAAGTCGGGCCATTGTAGGAGTCCACTTTCCTGGGCTTGTATCCACATGTCCGGAAACGGCCAGCCAGGTCCATCCGAACGGCCTACCATGACAACCATGAACCGCCCAGACCGCATCGACGCCGACGCCTGCTACCGCGCGATGTGCTCGCACGACGCACGCTTCGACGGGCAGTTCTTCACCGCGGTCACCTCCACCGGCATCTACTGCCGGCCGGTCTGCCGCGTGCGCACACCCCGGCGCGAGAACTGCCGCTTCTTCGCGCACGCGGCGCAGGCAGAACACGCCGGGTTTCGCCCCTGCCTGCGCTGCCGACCCGAGCTGGCACCGATGGACCGCCATTGGTCCACCGAAGACGCCTCGACCATCCTGATCCAGCAGGCCACCCGCTGGCTCGACGACCCCCAGCACTGGCCAGACGCGGAAGGCACCATGGGTGAACGGCTGGCCGCGCGGCTGGGCGTGAGCGACCGCCACCTGCGCCGCGTGTTCGAGGATCGGTTGGGTGTCTCGCCACTGCAGTACCTGCTCACGCGCAAGCTGCTCACGGCCAAACAGCTGCTGGCCGACACCGATCTGCCCATTACCCATATCGCACTTGCCAGCGGCTTTCTCAGCGTGCGGCGCTTCAATGCCGCCTTTGTCGAGCACTACCGTTTGAACCCGACCCAGCTTCGCCGCGAGAGCTTCGCCAGGCCCCGCCAGAGCGACCACGGCACCACCGTGCGCTTGGGCTACCGGCCACCGTACGACGTGACAGCCACGTTGGCCTTTTTCCGACAGCGCTTGATCGAGGGCGTGGCGTTCATCGACGACCAGCAACGCTTGGGTCAGACCTTGCGCATGGACATCGGCGACCGCAGCCACCGCGGCTGGCTGATTTCGGAGTTCGATCAGACACGTTGCCAACTGGTGCTGCGCGTGAGCGACGGTTTGCGCGAAGTGCTGCCGCAAGTGATTCACCGCCTGCGCGCAGCACTCGATCTCGACGCCGACCCCGGCGCGATCAACGCCGTGCTGCACACGCCGTTCCCGGCCGGCGACGGCCTGCGCGTGCCCGGCGCGCTCGACGGCTTCGAGCTCGCGGTGCGCGCTGTGCTCGGTCAGCAGATCACGGTGGCCGCTGCCCGCACGCTCGCGCAGCGCCTGGTGAACCGGTTTGGCGAGCCCATCGACACGCCGTTTGCAGCGCTAACGTGGCTGTTTCCGGCGCCCGAGGTGCTGGCACAAGCCAGTGGCGATGCATTGGGCGAACTGGGCATCGTCAAGCAACGCCAGGCTGCCATCGTCGCGTTGGCGCGAGGTGTGGCCGAACAAGGTCTGGTGCTCGACAGCAGCGCCGACGTGCCGGGCACCATCGCGGCACTCAAGGCCTTGCCTGGCATTGGCGACTGGACCGCGCATTACATCGCCATGCGCGCGCTGCGCTGGCCCGACGCCTTTCCCGCTGGGGACGTGGCGCTGCACAAGGCGCTGGGCGTGCAGGAGCTCAGGCACCCGGCGCGCGAAGCCGAAGCCGCGTCGATGGCCTGGAAGCCCTGGCGCAGCTACGCCGTGATCCGGGCCTGGTCGACCGGGCACGTCGCGCCCCCAACAGGAGCAACTGAATGAAACACGATCCCCTCACCGTCTTCACCGAATGGGAAGGTCCGCTTGGCACCATGATCCTGGCGGCCACCCCGCGTGGCTTGAGCGGCGCCTGGTTCGACGGCCAACACCACGAGCCCGACACCTCGGCGTGGCGTCTTGATCCGGCCCACCCCGTGCTGCGGGAGGCGATCCAGCAACTCAGCCACTATTTCGCCGGACAACGCTCGTCTTTCGACCTGCCGCTGGACCTGCAGGCCGGTACACCATTCCAGCAGCAGGTGTGGCAGGCGCTGCTGGGCATCGCGCCTGGCGCCACCGCCAGCTATGGCGGCCTGAGTGCGGCGATCGGCAAACCAGCCGCCGTGCGCGCACTCGGCGCGGCGGTCGGCCGTAACCCGATCAGCATCGTCGTGCCCTGCCACCGCGTGCTGGGTGCCACGGGCTCGCTCACCGGCTATGCCGGCGGGCTTGAACGCAAGACTGCGCTGCTGTCTCTGGAAGGTGCCGCTTTCTGTTCAGCGCCGCACGATTAAGTCGGACACCGCATCAATCGCGCCCCATTGGGCATCAATGCCGAGCCCGGGCGCCAGCGGTGCCCATGCATACTTTCACGCCATGAACCCCGTCCTCGCCCTGGAATTTGTCTTGCTTGCCGCCCTCTGGGGCTCGTCGTTTCTCTTCACACGCCTGGGAGCCACCGAGTTCGGCATCGTGCCCACCGCAGGCCTGCGGGTCATGCTGGCCGCGCTTTTCTTGTTGCCCGTGTTTTTGGTCAAAGGCGTCTGGGCCGACTTTCGGCAACGTGCCAAAGCCATCCTGTTCGTCGGCCTGCTCAACTCGGGCATCCCGTTCATGCTGTTCGCGTTCGCGGTGATGCACATCACCACCGGACTGACCTCCATCCTGAATGCCACGGTGCCGTTGACAGGTGCCCTCGTTGCCTGGCTCTGGCTCAAAGACCAGCCAGGCGGCTCGCGCATGCTGGGTCTGGGCATCGGTTTTGCGGGTGTCACGTTGCTGGTGGTCGGCAAGTCTGGCTTCAGCGCCACCGGCGTGGCCGGTGCAGGCTCCGCCGGCATCACGTTGCTGGCCATGGGCGCCTGCCTGCTCGCCACCTTGTGCTATGGCCTGGCGGCCAGCTTCACCAAGCGCTACCTCACCGGCGCCCACCCGCTCGCCACCGCCACGGGCAGCCAGATCGGCGCCGCACTGGGCCTGGCCGTTCCCACGCTGTGGTTCTGGCCGAGCGAACCCGTGAGCTTCACCGCATGGGCGGCCGTGGCGGCGGTGGCGCTCTTGTGCACGTCCATCGCCTACATCCTGTTCTTCCACATCATTGAACAAGCGGGGCCGAGCAAGGCGCTCACCGTCACTTTCCTCGTCCCCGTGTTCGCCTTGGGCTACGGTGCGCTGTTCCTGAGCGAGACCATCACGCCCTGGATGGTGGGATGTGGCCTCGTGATCATCTGCGGGACCGCATTGTCGACCGGTCTTGTGCGGGTGCGTTGGCTTGAACGAGCCACCTGACCGGAGAACAGACGAAAAAAATCACCGGGGTCTTGCGACCGCGGTGACTTGTTTCTTGACTGGCGGAGTGGACGGGGCTCGAACCCGCGACCCCCGGCGTGACAGGCCGGTATTCTAACCAACTGAACTACCACTCCTGGTAGATGGCGTTCGTTCTTGCGAACCAAGTGCCAACCACTTGTGCCTGAGCTGCCTTACGGCAAATTCTGGCGACCCTACGGGGATTCGAACCCCGGTACTCACCGTGAAAGGGTGATGTCCTAGGCCTCTAGACGATAGGGTCAAAACCTTGGACTAACCGAAACGCGACTTTCTTCATCGCGTTTTTGGCAGCCTCGAATTGTAGCATTGGAAGGTGGTGTTCCTTCTTCAACTGCGCCTCGCGGCTCCTGATTTTTGGTGGAGGTAAGCGGGATCGAACCGCTGACCTCTTGCATGCCATGCAAGCGCTCTCCCAGCTGAGCTATACCCCCACAGGGTTTGCTGATCTGCTCCGCTGGTTTCATTCAGCGCTGCATTTCAGCAAGCCTCAAATTATAGGCGATTTTTTCAGGCCTTCTGCAAACGGTCCAAGACTGTTTGACGTTTCTGCAGTTCAAGCACCGCATCGAGCGACGGCGTCTGGGCCGTGCCCATCACCAACACCCGCACCGGCATGGCGATCTGGGGCATCTTCAGGCCGTGGGCCGTGAGCACCTCCTTGATGGCGGTCGAGATGCTGGCCTTGTCCCACGTCACACCCGAAAGCTTGCCCGCCAACGCAGCAAGTGCCGGGCGCACCGTGTCGTTCACGTGCTGCGTGAGCTCATCGGCGTTGGGCACGATGTCGGTGTAGAAGGCGCGCGCCCACTGGGCCAACACCACGGTGGTGTCGCAGCGGTCCTTGAACAAACCACAGATCCGCGGCAAGCGTTCGTCCACCGCGATGCCCTGCCATTTCAACTGTTCTGCCACCAGTGGTGCCAGGGCATCGTCGGCCATGGCCTTGAGGTGTTGCGCGTTGACCCAGCGCAGCTTGGCGTCGTCGAACTGCGCGGCACTGCGGCCCAGGTGATCGAGGTTGAACCACTCGAGGAACTGCGCGCGGCTGAAAATCTCATCGTCGCCGTGACTCCAGCCCAGGCGCGCGAGGTAATTCACCATCGCATCGGGCAGGTAGCCTTCGTCTCGGTACTGCGTGACGGGCTTGGCGCCGTTGCGCTTGCTCATCTTCTCGCCCTGCTCGTTGAGCACGGTGGGCAAGTGGGCATACACCGGAGGCTCCTTGCCCAGTGCGCGGAAGATGTTGATCTGGCGCGGGGTGTTGTTCACATGGTCGTCACCGCGGATCACGTGGGTGATCGTCATGTCGATGTCGTCGACCACCACGCAGAAGTTGTAGGTGGGCGTGCCGTCGGGTCGCGCGATCACGAGGTCGTCGAGCTCGTCGTTGCTGATCTCGATGCGGCCCTTGACCTTGTCGTCCCAGGCCACCACACCGCCCTGCGGGTTCTTGAAGCGAAGCACGGGCTTCACGCCTTCAGGCACGGTGGGCAACACCTTGCCGGTCTCTGGCCGCCAGGTGCCGTCGTAGCGCGGTTTTTCCTTGGCCGCCATCTGCGCTTCCCGCAGCGCGTCGAGTTCGGCCACGCTCATGTAGCAGGGATACACCAACCCGGCAGCCACCATGTCGGCCAGAACGGCCTTGTAGCGGTCCATGCGCTGCATTTGGTAGAACGGACCTTCGTCGTGGTCCAGGCCGAGCCACTTCATGCCTTCGATGATCACGTCCACTGCGGCCTGCGAGGAGCGCTCCAGGTCGGTGTCTTCGATGCGCAGGACGAAAGTGCCGCCGGTGGAGCGAGCGAACGCCCACGGGTAGAGCGCGGAGCGGATGTTGCCGAGGTGGATGAAGCCGGTGGGCGAAGGCGCGAAGCGGGTGCGGACGGTGGTGGTCATGTCAGAGGGTAAGGAGTCCGCGGTCAAGGTCGGTCTGGATGTCTTGGAGGTGTTCAAGCCCAACCGCCACGCGGATCAGGCCTTGCACCACGCCAGCGGTCTGGCGTTGCGCTTCGGTGAGGCGACCGTGGGAAGTGCTGGCGGGATGGGCCATCAAGGTCTTGGTGTCGCCCAGGTTGGTCGAGAGCGACATCACCTGCAACGAATCGAGCACGTGGAAAGCGCGCTGGCGAGCCTGGTCCGCGTCGGATGCCTTGACTTCAAACGACAGCACGGCGCCGCCACTGCCCGACTGCTGCGCCATGGCCAGTGCGTGTTGCGGGTGGCTGGCCAAGCCAGGGTAATGCACACGCGCCACGGCGGGATGGTCTTGCAACCACTGCGCAAGCTGAAGCGCGCGTGCCGACTGCGCCTGCATGCGGATGTCCAGCGTCTCCAGACCCTTGAGCACCACCCAGGCGTTGAACGGCGCGAGCGTCATGCCTGCGCTCTTGAGCACGGGCAGAAAGCTCTTGGTCACGAGTTCCTGGCTGGCGCACAGGGCACCCGCCATCACACGCCCTTGGCCGTCGAGGTATTTGGTGCCCGAGTGCATCACGATGTCAGCGCCCAGCGCCATGGGCAACTGCAGCGCTGGTGTGGCGAAGCAGTTGTCCACGCACAGCAGCGCGCCGGCGTTGTGTGCGATGTCGGCCAGCGCGCGGATGTCGCACACCTCGGTGAGCGGGTTGGTCGGCGTTTCGGCGAACAGCAGCTTGGTGGTCGGCTTGATCGCGGCTTTCCAGGCAGACACATCGGTTTGCGAGACGAAGGTCGACTCGACGCCGAACTTGGCCAGATCGGTACCGATCAGCTTGATGGTGGAGCCGAACATGGAGTGCGAACACACCACGTGGTCGCCGGCCTTGAGCAGGCCCATGCACATCATGAGGATGGCCGACATGCCCGAGGCAGTGGACATGCAGGCCTCGGCGCCTTCAAGCGCCGCCAGGCGCTGCTCGAAGCTGGCCACGGTGGGGTTGCCGTAGCGACCGTAGGTGAAACCTTCTTCATCGCCCGCAAAACGGCGTGCTGCCGCTTCGGCGCTGGGTTGCACGTAGCCGCTGGTGAGGTAGAGGGCTTCGGAGTTTTCGCCGTACTGGCTGCGCTCCACAGCTTCGCGCACCGCCAGCGTATCGCGGTGCAGGTCGGTGGTCTTCCGGGTCATCGGCTGCGATCCTCAGGCGACCTGCGCATTGGGCAAGGCCAGGCGCGAGGTGTCTTCTTCGCCTTCCTCGCTCTGGTCACGACCCGCGTTCAGGCGCGCGATGTCGGCCAGCGTGATGTCGCCGGTCACGTACACGCCGTCGAAGCACGAGGCGTCAAAACCGGCGAGCTTGGGATTGAGCGACCCGATGGCCTGCTTCATCGCATCCACGTCTTGGTAGATCAGCGCGTCGCAACCAATGCTTTCGCGCACTTCCTCGACCGTGCGGTTGTGCGCCACGAGTTCGTCGGGCGTGGGCATGTCGATGCCGTAGACGTTGGGGTAGCGCACCGGCGGCGCAGCGCTGGCCAGGTAGACCTTGCGGGCGCCGGCGTCCCGCGCCATCTGCACAATCTCCCGGCTCGTGGTGCCGCGCACGATGGAGTCGTCCACCAGCAGCACATTGCGACCCTTGAACTCGCTGCCGATCACGTTGAGCTTCTGGCGCACCGATTTCTTGCGCACGCCTTGCCCCGGCATGATGAAGGTGCGGCCCACGTATCGGTTCTTCACGAAACCTTCGCGGTAAGGCAGGCCGAGCAGCTGGGCCAGTTCCATGGCGCTGGGGCGCGACGACTCGGGGATCGGGATGACCACGTCGATCTCGCTGGGCGGCACGGTGGACACCACGCGCTTGGCGAGGGTCACACCCATGTTCAGGCGGGCCTGGTAAACCGAGATGCCGTCGAGTACCGAATCGGGACGGGCCAGGTACACGTACTCAAAGATGCATGGGTTGTGGCTGGTCTTCTCGGCGCACTGCTCGAACTGCATCTTGCCGTCCAGGTCCACGAACAAGGCTTCACCGGGCAGCACGTCGCGGTCCAGCTCGAAGCCGTTGCCCTCCAAAGCCACCGACTCGCTGGCGACCATCACGCCGCCCTGGTCGTTGTGGCCCACGCACAGCGGGCGGATGCCGAACGGATCGCGAAACGCGAGCAGGCCATGGCCGGCGATCAGCGCCACCACGGCATAAGAGCCCTTCACGCGCTGGTGCACGCCACGCACGGCGGCGAACACATCGGCGGGCTTCAGGGTGATCCCACGGGTGACCTTTTCCAGCTCGTGCGCCAATACGTTGAGCAGCACCTCGGAATCGCTGTCGGTGTTGACGTGGCGGTGATCGGTTTGAAAGAGCTCCTGCGCCAGGGCTTTGGCATTCGTCAGGTTGCCGTTGTGCACCAGCACCAGACCGAACGGCGCATTGACGTAGAAGGGCTGCGCCTCTTCTTCGCTGAAGGCGTTGCCTGCCGTGGGGTAACGCACCTGGCCCAGGCCACACAGGCCTGGCAACGCACGCATGTTGCGGGTGCGAAACACGTCA